>NZ_JBHYGX010000007.1:142524-158959 GCF_042739975.1 Streptomyces sp. NPDC059080 | reverse complement strand
GCGCGCCCCCCCCCCGCCCCCCCGCCCGCCCGCCGCCCCCCCCCCCCGCCGCGCGCCCCCCCCCCCCCCCCCCCCGGGGCCCCCCGCATTACAAGCACAACCCCCGGCTTTAACAGCAAAAACCGGGGCCGCGCCCGACGCTGTTTCACGTGAAACGGCGCCGCCGGAGGGGCCGCCGCCGTCCGGATTCCCCGTCCGCTCCGCCTGGCGTAGCGCCATGGTCTCGTCGTCGGCCACCGGACCGGTGGTGGGCTGCGGTACGGGAGGAGCGGACAGGCCCGGGGCCTCCGGGCGGGCGCCCGCGGGGCCGAACGCCGGGACCTGGGCCGCGCCCGCGGCGGCGTCCGGGCCACGGCCCGCGGCCGCCTCGGGCCCGAAGCCGGTGGCGGAGCCCGGTGGCGTACCGTCTGCCGGTGTCTCCTCCGCCGCCGGGCGCGGGCGGAACCACGGCGAGCCGTTCCCGGGCACCGGTGTCCCGGTGACCCGGGCGCGGGCACCGGGGCGGTCGGGCGCGGGGTTGCCGGTGGCGGGCGGTGTGGCTCCGGGCGAGGGATGCGGGGCCGTCCGGCCCGGGGGCACCAGGTGCGGAGCCACCGGGGTCGCCGTGGCCGCCGTGCCTGTGGTCCCCGAACCCGCGCCAGCCAGGGCATCCGCCCCGCCGGGCGGGCCGCCCGGGCTCGGCAGCGGGTCCCTCAGCGGGTCGTGGAGCCGTCCCACCGCCGCCTCGAAGGCCGCGTCCCCGCCGTACGGATCACCGTCCACGCGCCGTGAGCCGTACGGATCGTGGGGGGTGCCGTCACGCTCCGGGCGTGCGGCGGTCACGCGCCGGCCTTGCCGACCACCGGGGCGAGCCCCGTCGAGCGCTCCACTGCTCCCGCGTCACCGCAGTCGACGAGCCAGTTGGCGAGCATCCGGTGGCCCCACTCGGTGAGCACCGACTCGGGGTGGAACTGGACGCCCTCGACGGGCAGTTCACGGTGGCGCAGCCCCATCGCGATGCCGCTGTCGGTCCAGGCGGTGACGGTCAACTCGTCCGGCACCGTGCCCTCCTGGAGCGCGAGCGAGTGGTAGCGGGTGGCCGTGAACGGCGACGGCAGGCCGCTGAAGACGCCCTCGCCCGCGTGCGAGACCAGTGAGGTCTTGCCGTGCAGCAGCTCGGGCGCCCGGCCGACCACCCCGCCGTAGGCGACCGCCATCGACTGCATGCCCAGGCAGACGCCGAAGACCGGGACGCCGGTGTCCGCGCAGTGCCGGACCATGTCGATGCAGACCCCGGCCTCTTCCGGTGCACCCGGGCCGGGCGACAGCAGCACTCCGTCGAAACCGTCCTGCGCATGGCCGGGGGTGACCTCGTCGTTGCGCAGCACCTCGCATTCGGCGCCGAGTTGGTAGAGGTACTGCACGAGGTTGAAGACGAAGCTGTCGTAGTTGTCGACGACGAGAATGCGTGCACTCATCGGACGGCTGCCATCCCTTGATCGACCGTGACGTCATTGAAGGGGAGCAGCGGCTCCGCCCACGGAAAGACGTACTGGAAAAGCACGAAGACAACCGCCAGCCCCAGCAGCAGTGAAATCAGCGCCTTCACCCATGTGTTGCCCGGCAAATGCCGCCAGATCCAGCCGTACATGCTGTCCCTACTCGCCGATGACGGTGTCGATTGCCCCACCAGAGTACGGGGCGGGGAGGGGCCCGGGTGGGTCAGCCGGACAAAGCCGGGGGCCTTCCCTCCCCCACCGGCCGCGTCGCGTCGAGATGCGCCCAGGTGATGAGCCGGTGACTGTGTCCCCACTCCGGGTCGCAGGTGGTCAGGGTCAGGTAGCGGCCGGGTCCGCGGTAGCCGGAGGCGCGGGGTACGGAGTCGATCACGCCGATGTCGTCGGGCAGCGTCCGGTAGGGCCGCCGGTCGATGCGGTAGGTGAACCACGTGGTGCCGTCGGAGACCACCACCGCGTCGCCGGGCCGCAGCCGCGGGAAGTCCTTGAACGGATCGCCGTACGTGCGCCGGTGCCCCGCGACGGAGAAGTTGCCGACCTCGCCGAGGCGCGCGGTGACCGCGTAGTGCCCAAGACCGCGCCGCAGCACGCCGGTGCCGGTGCCTTCGAGGACGGGCTTGGACCACTCCGCGCCGAAGCGGGGGATGTACATGACGGCGAACGCCGCGCCGTTCCCGTACGGGCGGGGGCGGCCGGGCGACGCGGGTGCGGTGGCCGGGCCGGGGCGCGCCTCACCGGTCGCGGGCGCTCCGGCCGACCAGCGCTCCTGGAGACGGCCGATCTCCTGGTCCATGGCGCTGTCGGCGCGTACGCCGGTCCAGAAGAGGAGGTAGCAGACGAACAGCACAATGAGCGTGCCGGTCGTGACGCAGAGCTCGCTGAGTGTCCGGACGATCCACCGCACCGTCATCGCCGGCCCCGTCCCTTCCCGTCGCCGTCACCGGCGCGCGGGCTACGGCTGCACCGGCTGTGCGTAGTGGAGCTCCACTGTGCCGGAGTAGCCGGGCAGAGTCACCGCCTCGCGCTGGTCGACTTTCCAGCCGAGCCCGTAGGCGTTGACGTACTGGAGGTAGTTCTGGATCGCGGGCGCCGCGGTCAGCGCGCGGTTGAGGGCGTCCCGGTCACCGACGGCGGTGATCTTGTAGGGCGGGGAGTAGACGCGGCCCTGGAGGATCAGGGTGTTGCCGACGCAGCGCACCGCGCTGGTGGAGATCAGCCGCTGGTCCATGACCTCGATGCCTTTGGCGCCGCCCTGCCACAGCGCGTTCACCACGGCTTGCAGGTCCTGCTGGTGGATGACGAGGTCGTTGGGCTGCGGTTCCGGGACGCCGGGGATCTTGGCGGTGGCGTTCGGCGGGGCGTCGGTGAGAGTGACGGACAGGCCCTCGCCCTTCAGCTTCTCCGTGCCCGCCTGCGCCTCCAGCGCCCTGACCTTGACCTCCTCGGCGTGGGAGGTGCCGTTGTCGCGCCGGGCCAGGGCCTCGACGTCCGTGCGGAGCGCCGCGTTGCGTTCGTCGTGGGTGCCGTTCTTCTGGCTCCGTTGCTGAATGAGGTCGGAGAGGCGGAGCATGGAGTCGTCGGAGCGCAGATCGGTGCCGCGCGCGGTGTCGAAGCTGAGCCAGAACATCAGGCCCGCGAGCGCGAAGACGGTGAGAGTGAGCAGACGCACGGGCCGCAGCCGCGGGCGGGCCGGGCGGCCGGAGGAGCCAGCTGAAGTGCTCAACGTACCCTTGCTCCTTACGACGCCGCGGAAGCACTACGCTAACGGACGCCCCGGGGCGCCCGACCGCTTCCCGGCGCATCCGTCCGGCTCCCGCCCGTACACCCGCGCGGACGGGGCACCTCCCGCTCAAGAGGGGTCGAGAGCGGGAGAGCAGCGCATCGACAGGAGAGTTCCTCGTGCCGAAGTCACGGATCCGCAAGAAGGACGACTTCACGCCGCCGCCGGCGAAGACCACCAGCCTGAAGATGAATTCCGGCCGGGGTTGGGTCGCCCCGGTGATGCTGGCGATGTTCGTGATCGGGCTCGCCTGGATCGTGCTGTACTACGTGTCCGAGGCGGATCTGCCGATCAAGGCGATGGGCGACTGGAACATCGTGTGCGGATTCGGCTTCATCGCGGTGGGCTTCGGCGTCTCCACGCAGTGGAAGTGACGCAAGCCCTACCCAAGGCCATCCACACAGTTATCCACAGCCGGGGAAAACTTCAGAAGATCTGTGGATAACCTCTCGGGATGTTGACGCCGGTGTGACCGGTCACGCCCCTCACGGCGGCCCGCCTCCCCCTTCCTTACTGGGGAAACGCGGGTTCGTGCGATCCGGGACGGGCGTTCCCCACGGCGTGCACAAGATCCGCCACGCACTGTGGACAACACCGTGGAACGGGCCCGCGCGCGGCCGTTACCCCCAGGCCCGCGCGGCGCCTCAGCCGGTCAGCTGGAGGGTCCGCGCCCACACCACGCCGACGATCACCAACAGCGCGGCGACACACGTCAGGGTGTGCACCAACGTGCGGCGCTCGCGCGGCGCGTGCACCATGCCGTACGCCACGGCCGCGCCGATCACCAGGCCGCCGACATGCGCCTGCCAGGCGATATTCGGCCACAGGAAGGTGAAGACGAGGTTGAGGCCCAGCAGGATCAGCACGGGCTTCATGTCGTAGTTCAGCCGCCGCAGCAGGACCGCGGTGGCGCCCAGCAGGCCGAAGATCGCGCCCGATGCGCCGAGCGACGGTTGGTTCTGCGCGGCCAGCAGATACGACAGGGCGCTGCCGCCCAGCCCGGCGAGCAGGTAGAGCGCGGTGTACCGCAACCGGCCGAGCGCGGCTTCCAGAGGCGGCCCCAGCCACCACAGCGACAGCATGTTGAACGCGATGTGCGGGATCTCCTGGTGCAGGAAGACCGCGGTGAGCAGGCGGTACCACTGGCCCTCGGCGACCCCGACGAGCTGGTAGTGCTGCGGGTCGAAGGCCAGGCCGATCATGTCGAGGCGTCCGACGAGGCCGCTGGAGGCGTAGACGGCGAGGAAGACGGCGACGTTGAGGCCCAGCAGGATCTTGGTGATCAGCTTGGGGTCGGCGGCGACGGCGCCGCCCGCGAGGGTGCGCGGGGTGGTGGCGTGCGCCGAGTGGCCCGTACCGCTGCCGGCACGTACGCATTCCGGGCACTGGAAGCCGACCGAGGCACTGACCATGCACTCGGGGCAGATCGGCCGCTCGCAGCGGGTGCAGGTGACGCCCGTCGGGCGGTCGGGATGGCGGTAGCAGCCCGGCAGGGCGCGCGGGCCGTCCGCGCCCTGCGGCTCCTGCGGGGTGCCTGGCACCTGGTCCATCGCTCGGTCGTCCTCTCTGCGGCTGGACGCGTCATCACAACACACCCGCCCACCGCCGGGCCAGCACGCGGGGCGCCCCGCCTGGTCTACGACCGGACGGGGCGCAAGGTTCCCGGAGACGGCGGGCGCGGCGGCCCGCCGGTCGGCTCGCGTCAGCTCTCGCGGTTCTCGACGACGACCGACTCGACGACGACGTCCTGCACCGGGCGGTCGGTGCGCGGGTTGGTCTGGGCGGCGGCGATGGCGTCCACGACCTTCTTGCCGGCCTCGTCGGCGACCTCACCGAAGATGGTGTGCTTGCCGGTCAGCCACGCGGTCGGCGCAACGGTGATGAAGAACTGCGAGCCGTTGGTGCCCGGACCGGCGTTGGCCATGGCGAGCAGGTACGGCTTGGTGAAGGCCAGCTCGGGGTGGAACTCGTCGGCGAACTCGTACCCCGGGCCGCCGGTGCCGTTGCCGAGCGGGTCGCCGCCCTGGATCATGAAGCCGCTGATCACGCGGTGGAAGACGGTGCCGTCGTAGAGCTTGTCCGCGGACTTGCGGCCGGTCGCCGGGTCGGTCCACTCCCGCTCGCCCTTGGCGAGTTCGACGAAGTTCTTCACCGTCTTGGGGGCGTGGTTCGGCAGCAGCCGAAGGGTGATGTCGCCCTGGTTGGTCTTCAGGGTGGCGTAGAGCTGCTCAGCCACGGATCTGCCTTCCATGAGTCTTCGCTGACGAGTTCCGATCCTCGCACGGACCGACCGGGCGCGCGGCCCGTGCCGCGCCCCACCCCGGCGCGCCCCGCCCCGGCGCGCCCGGTCCCAACGCGTCCGGTCCCGACGGCGGGCACCCCGCACCCCGTCGCCGCCGGGGCCCCGCCGTGACCCGGATGCCCGCGCGTACATGCCGTACGGCGGACGAGCAGGCATGATCGTTAATCGGGTGGACAGGCGAAACAGCAGACCTGGGGGACCAGCCCCCACAGACCCGGACACGCCACCGAGGAGGAGGATCCAGTGACCCGCAAGGACAGCGTGCGCGCCGCGACCGGTTCGGCCAGGGACAGCGTGCGGCACGCCGCTGAGGTGGTGGCTCCGTACGCCGGTACGGCCAGGGACACCGCGGTGCAGTTCGCCCAGGAGGCGAGGACGCGCGTGGCGCCGATGGTGACGGAGGCCGCGCAGCAGGCCCGCACCCGGGTGGCCCCCATGGTGTCGGAGGCCGCTCAGCAGGCGCGCTCCCACTACGACACCCATCTGGTGCCGCGTATCGAGCACGCCCGTGGCGCACTGCCGCCGAAGATGGACGCGGCGGCGTGCCGCGCCGCCCACCGCACCCGCCGTGCGGCACGCCAGGCCGCCGACTACGCCGCGCCCCGGGTCGAGAGCGCCGTGCACCAGGCCCGCGCGGCCGCCGAGCCGGTGCGCGAGGAGGCGTTCGCCCGTGGCACCGCGGCCCTCGCGGCGCTGCGCGGTCAGGTGACGGCCGCCGAGATCGAGAAGCTGGCGCGGAAGAACCGCTGCCGGGCCCGCGCCGGGAAGGCCGCCAAGCGGCTGCTGGTGGTGGGCCTGCTGGCCGGGGGCGCCGTCGCCGCCTGGAAGTGGTGGGACAAGCAGGCCAACCCGGACTGGCTGGTGGAGCCGCCCGCGCCGACCGAGGTGAACGAACGCGGTGGGCTGAGCGCCGTCGACGGCAGCGGGTCCACGGCGCGGACCGACCGCCCGGACGAGGACAAGGAGCGCGGCGACGGACCGGGCGGGTCCTCCGCCTGACACGGAGCCCCACAGCGCCTCGGCCCCTCAGCCGGAAGCGGCGTCCCTGCCTGCCGGACACGACGCCACAGCCGAGGCCGCCCCGCCGCCCGGCGCGGTGCCCGTGCCCTACCCGACGCCTCGGGGACCGGCCGCCCCGCACGCTCCGGACACCGAACGATGCCCGTCGCCCCTGGTGGGTGGCGGGCACCGTCGCGTACGGGCAGGCGGTAGGCGGCACACACAGCCGGGGCACCACCGTGGTTTCACGGGAAACATCGCGCGTTTTGTGGAGAGCGGGGTAGTCGGCGGAAGCCCTGGTCAGCAGCTGTCGGCCGACGATGCCGTCCTGCACGCTCGCGCCGTGGCAGGCAGCCTCACAGCCTCACAGCCACCTGCCACCTGCCACCTGCCACCTGCCACCTGCCACCTGCCACTGAGGCTCAGCCCGTTCCGAGCGTCCGGGTCACCTTGAGGGCGGCCACGTCGACTTCGGCGACGGTCAGGTCCTCGTTGAGGACCCACGCGGTCTTCGAGTCGGCGCTGAAGCTGATGGCCTGACGGGGTCCCTTCAGGCCCTTCACCGTGCCGCGCACCTCGCCGTCGGCCGGGTCGACGGCGGTCAGCGAATTACCCCCCAGGTTCCCGGAGAAGAGGACCTTCCCGTTGGGAGAGAGCGCGGCACCGTAGGGCTTCTGCCCCACCGCGACCCGCTTCAGGGTCGCGCCGGACGCGGTGTCGACGACGGACACCGTGTCGGTCCCGCTGTTGGCCGCGTAGAGCCGGGTTCCGTCGCGGCTGATGGACAGTCCCCGGACTTCCTTGAACCCCTCTATCTGCCGCAGGGTCTTCCTGGTCTCGACGTCGACGACCGTGATCCGGTCGCCCTTGTAGTTGGTGACGTACAGCTTGTCCCCCGCGGGGGCGAGCTTGACCCCTTGACGCGGTTCGGCGAAGCCGGTGAGGACGGCATCCGCCCTGCTGTCGGCCTGGTCGACCACCGTGACCGTGCCCGCCGCTTCGTTGTTGACGTACAGCCACTTGCCGTCCGTGGACTGTGCGGTGCCGAACACTCCGGCGCCGAGCGGGAGGCGCTTCACCACCTGGAAGCTGCTCAGGGAGATCCGGTCCACGACGCCGAGGGTGCTGTCGGACACGGTGAAGGTCTTGCCGTCCGGGGCGAAGAGGATGTTGCGCGGGCTGACGTATCCGTTGATCTCCGCGATCTTCCGGCCCCGGCGCACATCGATGACGACGAGGTGGTCCGATGTGGAGTTCGTGACCACCGCGACGCGCTCGTTGGGGCTGACCGCCATGGTGTTGTTGCTGATGTGAGGGTCGAACGGCTTGGGGGCTCCGTCGAGGGTTCCGCTGTAGGCGCCGAACGCCGGTACCGCGGCGTGCCGCGCGGGGGCCGCGGCCGGGCCCTCGTCCGCCGAAGCCATCGCGACCGGGATGGTCAGGACGGCAGCGGCGGTGGCGCCGGTAAGCATCCGGCGAGTGACCTTGGCATGTTTCATCTGGAACATCTCCTTGCTTCAGGGCACCCACCCGCTGTGGATGCCCGTACGGCCCTGCACGACGCGAGTCCCCGAACCTGTACGGACATGGCCACCGGCGGCCGTCGCCGTATTGGTTCCCACCGGAGGGTTCGCCGAGGTGCGTGAACCCTTTTCTGGTCCGCGCCCGTGTGAGCGGGACATGACCGCGGCCACATCCAGGGAGCGGCTCGGCTGCGTGCCGCTCGTGCTCTCTGATGGCCCGGTGACTGCTTTCATGAGGGATACGCATTTCATGAGGGATACGCACCAGCACCGCATCGCGTTGAACGAAAGGTCGCCCGATCATCAGGAGAGGCGGCGCCGGGCCCACGGAACCTGTCCGCTCCCGGAAGGTCCCTCCGTCCGCACGCTGAGGGAACGGACCGGAGAACAGCGCGCGTTCACGGGGCTTCGCCGACCCGCCATGCGGGCGGCGCGGGCAACGGCCGGCGGGGGCGTCGCCCCGTCGGCCGTTGCCCCGTCGGCCGTTGCCCCTGCGGTTGTCAGGCCGGGGAGGAGCTCACGGGCAGGCGGCCCACTACGTGCCCGTTTTCATCCTCTGCGAGCAGTTCGGTGATGGTGTCCTTCCGCATGGCGGTCACCATGCGGAAAGACACCCGCCCGCCGCTCTCGGCCCGTACCGTGCCGCCGGGGATGCGCACACCGCGGGCGTTGACGGTCATCACCTGGTAGGTCTCTCCCGCTTCCAGACCCGACAGGACCACCGGGACCTCGGTGCCCCACGGGCGCTCCACCATCTTTCCCTGACGCGCCATCACCACTGGTGCCGCGTCGGCCGTGCGGCCCGCCTGGTCCGCCGCGCCGAGCGGGATGATCACCGCGACAGCCACGGCGAAGGCGACGATGACGCTCACCGCGGTCACCCGCCCGGGACGGAACCGGGCGGTCCTGGCGCCGGCCGCCTCCCGGCGGATGCGGTGCCCGAGCCCCCACGAAGGGCGCGCCTGCGGTCCGGAGCCCGGTGCGGGCTCCCAGCCCTCGCGCGGGCTCGCCCGCCGCAGTGTGCGGACCACGTCCTGGGTCTCGGATGCCTCACGTGTGCAGTCCGGGCACTGGACCAGATGCCGGGAGAGCTCCTTCGGCAGCGGCCTCCCGAGCAGCAGAAGCTCGGTGAGGAGCGCGCGGTGGGGAAGACATTCCTTGTTCATGGTGCCAGCCACCCGTTCTCCTCCAGGACGAGCCGCAGAGACCGCACTCCGTAGTACAGGCGACTGCGCATGGTGGAAGCCGGAATTCCCAGCTCCTCCCCCAGTTCGGCGCAGGTACGGCCGCCGAGGTACACCCCCACCACCGCCTCTCTGTGCTGCGGACTCAACCGTTCCAGGGCCTCCCCGAGCTGTATTCGGTCAAGAAGCTGATCGATGTCGTTGAACGCCGGCGACGGTTCGGGCGCCACGTCCCACGGCGCAAGGCCGGGGCCCTCACAGACCTTGCGCCGCCGCATGGCGTCCACCACGACGTTCCGGGCGATGGCGAACAACCAGGTCCGCAAGCTGCCCTGCCCCGGGTCAAAGCCGCGTGGCGACCGCCAGGCGCGGAGGAAGGTCTCCTGCACCACGTCCTCGGCGAGTTGCCGGTCGTCCAGCGCCTTGAAGGCGAACCCGAAGAGTTCGCCGCCGTAGAGATCGTAGGCGGCCCCCACCTCTCGCTCCGTCCGGAATCTGACGGGCTCCGGTGCGGTCGTCGCCGCCCGTCCGCGAAGCCACCGCAGCGGGTTACCGCTTACAGCCACGGCTGCTCGCATCCGTTCGGCGCCAGGCGTTCATGGTGCTTCCCCATCTCCCGAGACGACGTTCGCTACGGGATACGCGTGCCCCACCGCATGTGTTGAAACGACGGGAAGAAAAAACGCGGCCGCCCGGGAACTCCGCGCCCGCTCCTGCTGTACCGGCCACGATCGTAGGGCGGATCGCCGCGGCACCGGGGGCATCCCCGGCTCGCCGTCCCGCGCCCTACGCGGCCGGCTCACGGCGCGCGTTCAACACGTTCAACCTGGCCGGTGGACGGTCCCCGCATCGCGGCGGTCTCCTCCTACGGGGTGGCACACGCCCCTTAGGAAACAAGGGCCGCATGCCTCGCCCCCCGCCCCGACGTGCGCACATGTGCGCACCGCGTGCGCATCAAAAATGCCCCCTGAACCCGCGTTTCCGCAGGTCAGAGGACATTTGAAGGGTGGAGCCTAGGGGAGTCGAACCCCTGACATCTGCCATGCAAAGACAGCGCTCTACCAACTGAGCTAAGGCCCCGTCGCCGACCAGAGTACCTGGTGCGGGGGCGCATTCCCGACCGGGTATCGCCCGGCACCGTCGCTCTCCGTAGGATGCTTCGCAAGATTCGCGGCAGCGAAGCGCGACTGGGGAGATGGGGAGACGGCATGGACGCAGCACAGCAGGAAGCCACCGCGCGGGCCCGGGAGCTGCAGCGCAATTGGTACGGGGAACCACTCGGCGCCCTCTTCCGCCGCCTCATCGACGATCTCGGGCTCAATCAGGCCCGCCTCGCCGGTGTGCTCGGCCTTTCCGCGCCGATGCTGTCGCAGCTGATGAGCGGTCAGCGGGCGAAGATAGGCAACCCCGCCGTGGTCCAACGGGTCCAGGCGCTCCAGGAGTTGGCCGGTCAGGTCGCCGACGGCAGCGTCAGCGCCGCCGAGGCCACCGACCGGATGGACGAGATCAAGAAGACCGCGGGGGGGTCGGTGCTCAGCAACACCGCGCAGACCGTCTCGTCGACCGGCTCGACCACCGTGCGGCGCGTGGTGCGCGAGATCCAGTCGCTGCTGCGCTCGGTTTCGGACGCGGGAGAGATCATCGATGCGGCGAACGCCCTCGCCCCCACCCACCCGGAGCTGGCAGAGTTCCTCCGGGTCTACGGTGCCGGCCGCACCGGGGACGCGGTCGCGCACTACGAGGCGCACCAGAGCTAGCCGTACAGCGGGCCGGTCACCGCGGGGTACGCACAGGTCAGAAAGCGACGGGGCACCATGGGTGAGATCTTCGCCGGGCGGTACGAGCTGGTCGACCCGGTCGGGCGCGGAGGCGTGGGCGCCGTCTGGCGCGCCTGGGACCACCGGCGGCGCCGCTATGTCGCCGCCAAGGTGCTTCAGCAGAGCGATGCGCACACCCTGCTGCGGTTCGTCCGGGAGCAGGCGATGCGGATCGACCATCCGCATGTGCTCGCCCCGGCGAGCTGGGCCGCCGACGACGCCAAGGTCCTGTTCACCATGGATCTGGTGCACGGCGGCTCGCTCGCCCACCTCATCGGCGACTACGGCCCGCTGCCCCCGCGGTACGTCTGCACCCTGCTGGACCAGCTCCTGGCCGGGTTGACCGCGGTGCACGACGAGGGTGTCGTGCACCGCGACATCAAACCGGCGAACATTCTGCTGGAGGCGACCGGCACCGGCCGTCCGCATCTGCGCCTCTCCGACTTCGGCATCGCCATGCGCAAGGGCGAGCCGCGGCTCACCGAGACCAACTACGTGGTGGGCACGCCCGGTTACTTCGCCCCCGAGCAGATGCTGGGCGCCGAACCGGACTTCCCCGCCGACCTGTTCGCGGTCGGTCTGGTCGCGCTGTATCTGATCACCGGCACCAAGCCGGACGCCGACGCCCTGGTGCGGCACTTCACCGAGTACGGCGTACCGCACGCGCCCGAGGGCGTCCCGGAGCCGCTGTGGCAGGTGCTGGCGACGCTGCTCCACCCCGATCCGGAGTCCCGGTTCCGTACGGCCACCGGGGCGCGGAAGGCGGTACTGGCCGCCGTCGAGCTGCTGCCCGAGGCGGGGCTCGACGACGAGGCCGTCGAGGTCTTCGACCACATAGGCCCGCTGCCCGAGGGGTTCGGGCCGGACGGTCCGCTCGCCGCGCCGCGCGACGGCGGCGCGGCCGGTTCCGGGGCGCCGGGCGCCACCGGCACGCCGCTCCCCCCGTCCGGCACCGGAAGCTTCGTCCTCGCTCCTCCCGGGCAGCCGCTCCCGCAGCCGCCCGCCACCCCGCCGGTCCCGGTGGCCGCCCCGCACGTCCCGGCCCCCGCGACGCCGCCGGGCACGCCACCCTCGGGGACGTACCGGCCGACCGCGGGCTCCTGGCAGCAGCCGCCGGCGACCCGGCCCTACACGTCGCCGCAGCCGCCCGCCGTCGCGCCGCCGGTGCCTCCCGGCGTCCCGGAACCGGCCGCGCCCGAGGCGGTGCGGCGGCCCGGACCACCGGCCAAGGTGGCGGTCCCCGTCCTCGCCGTCGCGCTGCTCTGCATCGCCTTCGGCATCTGGGCGCTCACCGTCTCCTGACCGCTACGGGCGGTCCGGCCACCCGGGCGGCGTGCCCGGGGCCCGCGGACCGGACCGGGTGGGCTCCGTGGCGTGCGCCTGCGGCGACAGGGCGGGGGCGGCGACCGCGGCGGCGGCCGTCCGGCGGGACAGCAGCGTCCAGGCCGCGAGGACGGCCAGCAGCACCGCGCCCGTGGCGATCCCGGCGTAGCCCAGCGTCCGCAGATTCCCGCCGCCCGTCTGCTCCCCGGTCAGCCCCTTCTCCGCTGTCTCGCGGTCCCCGGGCGTCACCGAGAAGTCCCCGGCGGGGCCGGCGTACCCCGGCCCGGGCCGCGCCGCGCCACGGACGTCCACCCGCAGCGTGACGTCCGCGCCGTGCGGGAAGAACCGCGCGGCGTCGGGGTGGAGCGTGACCTCCAGGTAGTACCACCCGGCGACCCGCATGGCCCGGACGTCGTCGGAGACGGCGAAGCGGTTGCCGTACGACACGGGCGCGGTGAACAGCTTGGAGGCGGCGGGCCGCCCGTCGTAGCGCACGAACGTGTCGTCGTCGATCACGCCGCGCGCCGGGTTGTACGCGGTCACCCCGAGCGCTTTGGTGACACCCTCGGCGGTGCCGGTGGGCGCGTTGGGCAGCTCCGCGCTGAGGTTGAGACGCTGGCCCCAGTCGACCGGCACCCGGTAGAAGCGGGACTCGCCGGGCCGGATGCGGTCCTTCCACAGGCCCGTGCCCACGGCGCCCGCGGTGTGGAAACCGGAGCCGCCGCGGGCCTTCCGCTTGGTGCCCGAGGCGGGCGGCGCGGGCGTGGCGGACGGCCGGCTGCTCTCGGCGGGCGTGGTGGGGGCGGCGCCCTTCAGGCCCGGTTCGGAGAGATGGGTGATCTCGATCGGCCACGCCTGCGGCCCGGAGGTCGCCGAGCCCTCCCGGGTGACGACGAGGTAGTACGCCCCGGCGTTCCGGCACTGCGCGCTGTCGCCGTCGACGCCGCGGGTCGCGTAGTCGGCGATGGGGTAGGCCGCGCCGTCCCCGTGGAACGCCGGATCGGCCTCCCGGTCGCAGTGGGTGCCGTCGACGTCCTGGACGCTGATCTTGAGCCGGTCGGTGTGGTCCTCGACCTTGGTACCCGGCGGCGGGGCGGCAACCACGGAGAAGTACGCGGTGGACCGGGCGTCGAGGGGGACGGTGTAGTACTTCTGCTCACCGCGCTCGATGGAGTCGGTGTACGTCCCCTTGCCGATCTCCGGTGCATCGGCCGCGCTGGCCCGGCCGTTGACCGGGGTGGCGTCCGGCGCCGTGGTGTAGCGGGGGACCTCCTTGAGGTCTGCGGCGCCGTCGGCGGCGGACGCCGCGCCCACCGCCCCCGGTGCCCACGCCACCGCCGAGAGCGCCGCCAGCACGGCGACGCCCCTCCGTACCGCATGCCCCGTCACCATGTCTCCCCCTTCGCCGCATTCCCCTGATGGTCGTGCGCCCGCTGCTCCTGCCCCGGAATGCCCGGCCGCAACGGCTCTCCGGCCGTCCGCGGGTCCACCGGCCCGGCCCCGGCGCCGTCCGGTACGGAGCTCCGGCGCGCGCGGAGGTAGGCCGCCGCAAGCCCGGCCAGCAGCAGGACGCCCACCCCGAGGGAGCACCCGGCCACCACCGGTCCCGGCTTCCAGCCGCCCCCGGATTCCGGGGCGTTGTCCGCCGTCGGCGCGGCGTCGCCGGACGCGGTGTGCGCAGCCCGGCCCGCTTTCGCCCCCGGGCCGGACTTCGCGGTGCCCAGCACGGCGACCCGCAGTACCACCCCGATCTGCGGGTTCCGGGCGATCTCGGCCGCCTTGGCGCCCAGCGTCACCGCGAGGTAGAAGTCGCCCGCGCGGTGCACCGGCACGACATGGGTGCCGGACTCGTAGCGGTTGCTCCAGGCCACCGGCACCGTCCCCATCTGCAACGACGTCAGCTTCCCGGCGTACAGCTTGCGCGGGGTGAACTCGCCGGTCCCGCCGCCCACCGGCACCCGGTCCGGTGTGTAGACCTGGGTGGCGGCGTAGGAGTAGTGCGCGCCGCGGTCGTTCACCGTCGGCTCGTTGGCGAACTGCACGTCGTAGCGGAGCTGCTGGCCCCAGCCGACCGGCACCTTGTACCAGAGGGTCTGTGCGGGCAGCAGCCGGTCGCGCCAGACGCCCTGACGGAGCGTCCGGGCGTCGTTGAAGCCGGTGCCGCCCCGGACGTCCTGCGGGGCGCCCGCGGGCAGCGTCGCGTCCTTGCCGCCCATGCCGTACTCCGGTGCCGACTGCGCGGGCGTGACGCCCGTCTTCAGCGGATGTTCCACGTGAAACGTCAGCTCCAGTGGCCACCGCGCGCCGTCCGAACCCAGCGCCGCCTTGCGTTCGACCGCGAACCAGTACCGCCCGGCCTTGTCGCAGCCGCGGTAGCCGCTCTCCGACGGCACCCGGCTGAGCCCGGAGGCGAGCGGGGCGGCGCCCTCGCGCTGGCCGAACAGCTCCGTGGCGGATTCGCAGACGCTGTCCGTGCCGTAGGCGATCTCGGTGTGCAGCGCGTCGAGGGAGTCGACGGCGGCGCCGGGCTGCGGGGCCACGGTCGCCGAGAAGTCGGCGGTGGAGGCGGCGTCCAGATCGACGGCGTAGTACCGCTTCTCGTTCGGGCCGATGGTGTCGGTGTACTGACCGGGTGTGAGGCGCGGTGCGGTCTCGCGGGCGGGCTCCCCCCGCACCCGCTCGCCCTTCAAGCGGTAGCCGTCGGCGGAGAGTTGCCCGGCCCGCTGGAGCTGCCGGGCGAGGGCACCGGCGTCCGGGGCGTCGTAGTACCGCCCGTTCCCGGCCTGGGCGACGCACTCCAGCTGCTGCCGGGCCCGTCCGGAGACCTGGAAGCCGACGGTATCGATCCGCAGGTCCCCGGCGGACCGCCCGAGCTGCGCCGCGACCCCGCACGGCGACGGCGTCCGGCAGCTGTCCTCGCCGTCCGAGACCAGCAGGATCGTCCGGCCGCCGCCGGAACTCCCGCCGTGCCCCCGCAGATCGGCCGCGGCGGCCTGCAACGACAGCCCGATGGGGGTGTCCCCCTTGGGCTCGACGGCGGCGACCGCCTTCTTGAGGCCGTCGCGGTCCAGCGGGGCGACGGGCCGCACGAGCCGGGTGTCGTCGCACCCCTGCGTCTTGTCGGCGCCGTAGACCCGTAGCCCGGTGGGGTAGCCCTCCGGCAGGGCGTCGGCGACGGCCCCGACGGCCTTGCGGGCGGCGGCGATCCGGGTGGTGCCGGAGCCGTCGTCCTTCGCCATCGAACCGGAGGAGTCGAGGACCATCACCATCCCGCCGTCGGCGGCCTGGGTGGCCGGAGCGGTCCGGGCGGCGTGCGCCGGTGCCGCGGCCGACACCAGCAACAGCCCACAGGTCAGCACCGCCCGCCACTGTCGATGCCGTCGTGCCATGCCCTCGTCCCCCTCGCGCCGTACGGGTGCCCCACCACGTAACTTTGCTAGTGCAACTTAATCATGTGCTATGGCAAATACAAGGGGAGGGAGTACCGGCCGCGCACCACGGCGTCCGCACCCCGCGGGCCGTGAACGCCCGCCCCCCCCCGACGCACGAAACCCCGGAAGCCAGCGGCAACCGGGGTCCGTACAAACTGTGCTGGGCGTCTGGTCTCACACACCCGAACCTGCGGGCACGGAGTCGGTCGCCTCCGTCCACAGATCCTGCTCGGCGCGATCCGCCTGGATCTGGCGGTACACGAGGAGCCCGCCGATGGCGGCCAGTGCGACCAGGAGAAGCTTCTTCACCGCGCGACCTCGTCTTTCGTTGACGTAGGGGACCTATGTGGGCCGATGATACACACCGGCCGATACCGATCGGTTATCTCCTCCGCGCCCGGCGACGACCGGCCCGCGGCCACCACCGGCGGTCCAAGTACCGCACCCGTACAACGACATGGGGGCCGGGGGGGGGGGGGGGGGGCCGGCGCGCGCGGGGGGGGGGGGGGGGCGGCGGAGCGCACCGGGGGCCCGCGGACTCTCGCGAGGCGGCGCGCACGCGAAGTGAATAGAACGCGCT
>NZ_JBHYGX010000007.1:123333-142514 GCF_042739975.1 Streptomyces sp. NPDC059080 | reverse complement strand
CGGCCCGCCCCCCGCCCCCCCCCCCCCCCGGCCCAAAAACGCCCCCCCTCAGCCCCCCCCCCCCGCGCCGCCAACACCCCCGCGGGGCGGCCCCGCTGGGCGGTGCGGCTACCAGGACTTGAACCTGGGACCTCTTCCTTATCAGGGAAGCGCTCTAACCGTCTGAGCTATAGCCGCTCGTTCGCTGCACCAGAAGATTAGCGCACTCCAGAGACGTTCCCAAAATCGGGGAACGGGCCGCTCTCACGCCCCGCTCCCCGAGCGGTTATTCGTCCTCGGCGAGCGTCAGCTCCACCCCGCCGACGAAGCCCGCCGACAGGTTGTAGATGAACGAACCGAGGGTCGCCAGCGCCGTCGCCAGCACCACGTCGATCACCGCGATGACGGTGGTGAACAGCAGCACCCGCGGCAGCGACAGGAACGCCTGCAGATCGAAGCCCTTGCCGTCGGTGGAGCCGCTCGCCTCGCTGATCGCCGAGCCGACGGTGGAGAAGACGCCCATCGCGTCCATCACCATCCACAGCACGGCGACCGCCACGATCGTGCAGACGCCCAGCGCCAGGGAGAGCAGGAAGCTCACCTTCATCACCGACCACGGGTCGGTGCGCGCCACCCGCAGCCGCGCCTTGCGGGTCCGCGGCGCCGTACGGGCGTCGGTGCGCGGCAGCCGCACCGAACCGGTGCTGTCGTCCGCCGGGTAGGCCCGCGGCGGCTCGTACGGCTTGTGCGGCGACTGTGCCTCGGGCTGCGGCTGCGACTGCTGCGGATACGGCTGACGTGTATCGGTCACGATTCCCCCCTGATGCGGGCTGCCGGACATGCCGGAGCCACGGGCGCTGTCCTCCGTCACGGTCGCGGGTCCGGACGAGGCGCCCTTCCCGGCTCCCCGTCCACCCGCCGCAGCGCCCGTGGCTCCACTCACGACCTACTCCTTGTGCTCATTCCGCCGCGGGCTGCCCGCCCTCGGCCGCCGGCTCGGCACCCGCCGCCTCGGTGGTCTCCTCGGGCCCCTCGACCCCGTCGACCTCTTCGGCTTCGCGCCCGGCTTCGGCGTTCCGTGCGATGCCCACGACGGCATCGCGCTTGCCCAGGTTGATCAGTTGGACGCCCATCGTGTCACGACCGGTCTCCCGGACCTCGTTGACCCGCGTACGAATGACGCCACCGCCGAGGGTGATCGCAAGAATCTCGTCACTCTCCTCGACGACCAACGCGCCGACCAACGAACCGCGGTCCTCCACGATCTTGGCCGCCTTGATGCCGAGACCGCCACGCCCCTGGACGCGGTACTCGTCGACCGGCGTGCGCTTGGCGTAGCCGCCGTCCGTCGCGGTGAAGACGAACGTCCCCGCGCGCACCACGTTCATCGACAGCAGCTCATCGCCCTCGCGGAAGCTCATGCCCTTCACACCGGACGTCGCGCGGCCCATCGGGCGCAGCGCCTCGTCCGTGGCGGTGAAGCGGATCGACTGCGCCTTCTTGCTGATCAGCAGCAGATCGTCCGCGCCGGAGATCAGCTCGGCGCCGATCAGCTCGTCGGAAGTGCCTTCGGCGTCGTTGTCCCGCTCACGGAGGTTGATCGCGATGACACCGCCGGAGCGCGGCGAGTCGTAGTCCTTCAGCGGCGTCTTCTTCACCAGGCCCGCCTTGGTGGCGAGGACCAGGTACGGCGCGGCCTCGTAGTCGCGGATCGCCAGGATGCGGGCGATCTGCTCGTCCGGCTGGAAGGCCAGGAGGTTGGCGACGTGCTGGCCACGCGCGTCCCGCCCGGCGTCCGGGAGTTCGTACGCCTTGGCGCGGTAGACACGGCCCTTGTTGGTGAAGAACAGCAGCCAGTGGTGGGTGGTCGAGACGAAGAAGTGGTCGACGATGTCGTCTTCCTTCAGCTTCGTGCCGCGTACGCCCTTGCCGCCGCGCTTCTGGGAGCGGTAGTCGTCGGCCTTCGTCCGCTTCACATAGCCGCCACGCGTGATCGTGACGACGATGTCCTCCTCGGCGATCAGGTCCTCGATGGACATGTCGCCCTCGAAGGGCACCAGCTTGGAGCGGCGGTCGTCGCCGAACTTCTCGACCAACGCGGCCAGTTCCTCGCTGATGATCTGCCGCTGCTTCTCCGGCGAGGCGAGGATCGCCTTGTACTCGCTGATCTTCTGCTGGAGCTCGTCGTGCTCGGCGGTGATCTTCTGGCGCTCCAGAGCGGCCAGCCGGCGCAGCTGCATCTCCAGGATCGCGTTGGCCTGGATCTCGTCGATGCTCAGCAGGCCCATCAGGCCCTCGCGCGCCACGTCGACGGTCTCACTGCGCCGGATCAGCGCGATGACCTCGTCGATCGCGTCCAGCGCCTTCAGCAGACCGCGCAGGATGTGTGCCCGCTCCTCGGCCTTGCGCAGCCGGAAGCGGGTCCGCCGGACGATGACCTCGACCTGGTGGGTGACCCAGTGGCGGATGAACGCGTCCAGCGAGAGGGTGCGCGGCACCCCGTCGACCAGCGCGAGCATGTTGGCGCCGAAGTTGGTCTGGAGGTCGGTGTGCTTGTAGAGGTTGTTGAGGACGACCTTGGCGACCGCGTCCCGCTTGAGGACGATGACCAGGCGCTGACCCGTACGGGACGACGTCTCGTCACGGACGTCCGCGATGCCGCCGATCTTGCCGTCCTTGACGAGGTCGGCGATCTTCTGCGCGAGGTTGTCCGGGTTGACCTGGTAGGGCAGCTCGGTGACGACCAGGCACTGGCGGTTCTGGATCTCCTCGACCGCCACCACCGCGCGCATCGTGATCGAGCCACGGCCGGTGCGGTACGCCTCCTCGATGCCCTTGCGGCCCACCACCAGCGCGCCGGTCGGGAAGTCGGGGCCCTTGATGCGCTCGATCAGCGCCTCCAGCAGCTCCTCCGAGGACGCCTCCGGGTTCTCCAGCGCCCACTGGGCACCGGCGGCGACCTCGCGGAGGTTGTGCGGCGGGATGTTGGTGGCCATACCGACCGCGATACCGGCCGAGCCGTTGATCAGGAGGTTCGGGAACCGCGCCGGCAGGACCGTCGGCTCCTGGTTGCGGCCGTCGTAGTTGTCCTGGAAATCGACGGTGTCCTCGTCGATGTCCCGCAGCATCTCCATGGAGAGCTGCTTCATCTTGCACTCGGTGTACCGCATGGCCGCCGCCGGGTCGTTGCCCGGGGAGCCGAAGTTGCCGTTGGAGTCGACCAGCGGCATCCGCATCGACCACGGCTGCGCCAGGCGGACCAGCGCGTCGTAGATCGAGGAGTCGCCGTGCGGGTGGTACGTACCCATGACGTCACCGACGACGCGGGCGCACTTGTAGAAGCCCTTCTCGGGGCGGTAGCCGCCGTCGTACATCGCGTAGAGCACGCGGCGGTGCACCGGCTTGAGGCCGTCGCGGACGTCGGGCAGCGCACGCGAGACGATGACGGACATCGCGTAGTCGAGGTAGGAGCGCTGCATCTCCGTTTCGAGCCCGACCGGCTCTACGCGCATACCCACGCCCTCGATGGTGGCGGGTGCGCCCTCGGCGGTCACGCCGTCGGGGGTCACGGGGGGAGTCTCGTCGGCCATGGTTGATCAAAGTCCTTTCGCGCTGCGGCTGTTGAGGGGCCGACAGGCTCAGATGTCGAGGAAGCGGACGTCCTTGGCGTTGCGCTGGATGAACGAGCGACGCGCCTCGACGTCCTCGCCCATCAGCACCGAGAACAGGTCGTCGGCGCGGGCCGCGTCGTCCAGGGAGACCTGGCCGAGCACCCGGTGGTCGGCGTCCATCGTCGTGACGCGCAGCTCCTCGGCGTTCATCTCACCGAGACCCTTGAAGCGCTGGACGGAGTCGTCCTTGATGCGCTTGCCGGCCTGCTTGCCGCGCTCGATCAGCACGTCGCGCTCGGGGTCGGAGTAGGCGTACTCGAAGTCGTCCCGGCCCCACTTGATCTTGTACAGCGGCGGGCGGGAGAGGTAGACGTGGCCCGCCTCGACCAGCGGCCGCATGAAGCGGAAGAGGAAGGTGAGGAGCAGGGTGTTGATGTGCTGGCCGTCGACGTCGGCGTCCGCCATCAAGATGATCTTGTGGTAGCGGAGCTTCTCGATGCCGAAGTCCTCGTGGACGCCGGTGCCGAACGCCGAGATCAGCGCCTGGACCTCGTTGTTCTGCAGGATCTTGTCGACCCTGGCCTTCTCGACGTTGAGGATCTTGCCGCGGATCGGGAGGATCGCCTGGTACTCCGGGTTACGGCCGGACTTGGCCGAACCGCCGGCGGAGTCACCCTCGACGATGAAGATCTCGCACTTGGTCGGGTCGTTGGACTGGCAGTCGCTCAGCTTGCCCGGCAGCGACGCCGTCTCCAGCAGGCCCTTGCGGCGGGTCAGATCGCGCGCCTTACGGGCCGCGACACGCGCGGTGGCGGCCTGGATGCCCTTGCGGATGATGTCCGCGGCCTCGTTGGGGTTGCGGTCCAGCCAGTCCGTCAGGTGCTCGTGGACGACCTTCTGGACGAACGTCTTCGCCTCGGTGTTACCGAGCTTCGTCTTCGTCTGGCCCTCGAACTGCGGCTCGCCCAGCTTGATGGAGATGATCGCGGTCAGACCCTCGCGGATGTCCTCACCCGTGAGGTTGTCGTCCTTCTCCCGAAGCAGCTTCTTGTCGCGGGCGTAACGGTTGATCAGACCCGTCAGCGCCGCGCGGAAACCCTCTTCGTGGGTGCCGCCCTCATGGGTGTGGATGGTGTTGGCGAAGCTGTAGACACCCTCGCTGTACTGGGTGTTCCACTGCATCGCGATCTCCGCGGAGAGCAGCCGCTCCTTGTCCTCGGCCTCGACGTCGATGACCGTCGGATGCACCAGCTCACCCTTGCGGGAGTTCAGGTACTTCACGAAGTCGACGATGCCGCCCTCGTAGTGGTAGCGGACGGAGAGCGGCTTGCCCTCCTCGTCCACGTGGTCGGGGCGCTCGTCGGTCAGCGCGATCGACAGGCCCTTGTTGAGGAACGCCATCTCCTGGAAGCGGCGCGAGAGCGTCTCGAAGCTGTAGACGGTGGTCTCGAAGATGTCGCCGTCGGCCCAGAAGGTGACGGTGGTGCCGGTCTCCTCCGTCGCCTCGTTCCGTGCCAGCGGGGCGGTCGGCACACCGAGCTTGTAGTCCTGCGTCCAGCGGTAGCCGTCCGTGCGGACCTCGACCGCCACCCGCTGCGACAACGCGTTCACGACCGAGACACCCACGCCGTGCAGACCACCGGAAACCGCGTAGCCGCCGCCGCCGAACTTGCCGCCGGCGTGCAGCACCGTCATCACGACCTCGACGGCCGGCTTGTTCTCCGACGGCACGATGCCGACGGGGATGCCACGGCCGTTGTCGACGACGCGCACGCCGCCGTCGGCGAGGATCGTGACGTCGATGGTGTCGGCGTGCCCGGCCATCGCCTCGTCGACGGAGTTGTCGACGACCTCCTGCACCAGGTGGTGCAGTCCGCGCTCGCCGGTCGAGCCGATGTACATGCCGGGTCGCTTGCGTACCGCGTCCAGGCCCTCCAGGACGGTGATCGCGCTGGCGTCGTACGACTTCTCACCCGAGGGGACGTCCACGGCGCCTGCCGGGACCCCCTCTTCGGTGGAAGCCGTGTTGTTCTCGTTGAGGTCGCCGGAGTCGGCCACGAAGCGCCCTTTCTGGCACAGCACGAGCCCTCCCCAGCCCGTGGGAGAAACCCACGGAGTCGAAGGGGAGCGGCTGCGTCGTTCTGTCTTGATCGACGTGTCCCGCGAGCCGGCGGGATTACGTACCAGTGTACCGGTGGCGCCGACACTCATGGGGCTTTGCAGGTGCCTGAGTCCGCACGTGCCGCCCTGAACTAACGTCCGCCGACTCCCCATATCTGGAACGGGGCCTCAGGACGCTCACACCGGCACTCAGCGCTTTGGACTGTCAACGGGTCGCAACCGTGAGCGGAGTCTCATCCACAGCCCTTGTGCACCACCGCCCCGGGACGCGCAACCCGCCTCAGCCGTACGTGTCGCCCGGGCCCGTGCTGCCGGGCGCGCGCAACGGTCCGTACCGCCGCGCCGGACCGCCCGGCCCCAGCACCTTGATCAGCTTCACGGTGCCCTGGCCCAGGTCCTGGTTGAGCCGCCGGACCAGCTGCGGCGCCAGCAGCCGCAGCTGCGTCGCCCACGCCGTCGAATCGCACTGCACCGTCAGCACCCGGGCGTCCTCGTCGTACCGCTGCGGCTCGCAGTGCTGCGCCACCTCGGGCCCGACCAGCTGCGGCCAGCGGCCCATCACCCCGCCGACCGCCGCCGGGGTCTCCCAGCCGCGCTCGGTGATCAGACGGTTGATCGCCGCGCCCAGCGGCAGCGGATCACGGCCGTCGGCGCGCGCGCCCGAGCGCAGCCCGCCGCGGCGCGCCTGCTTCTTCTGCTGCGCGGCGGCGCCCCGCGCCCGCGCCTGCTCCTTGGCCGCCACCAGCGCCTGCCGGGCCAGATCGATGCCCGACAGCTCCGGCGGCTTCGGCTCCTTCGCGCCGCCGTCGCTCACGGCGTCTGCGCGCAAACCGTGCCGCCGGACACCGCGAACCGCCGCCCGGCCAACGCCCCCGGCACATCGTCCTCGACCGCCGCCGTGACCAGCACCTGCTCGCCCGGCGCCACCAGCTCCGCCAGCCGCTCCCGGCGCCGCGCGTCCAGCTCGGCGAAGACGTCGTCGAGGATGAGCACCGGCTCGCCGCTGCGCCGCCCGCCGCCCTCCGGCACCTGGAACGGCTCACCTTCCGACCGCAGCAGGTCGTACGAGGCCAGCCGCAGCGCCAGCGCGTACGACCAGGACTCGCCGTGGCTGGCGTACCCCTTCGCGGGCAGGTCGCCCAGCTTCAGCAGCAGGTCGTCGCGGTGCGGCCCGACCAGCGTCACGCCGCGCTCGATCTCGTTCTTCCGCGCCTCGCCCAACGCCTCCAGCAGCACGCCGTACAGCTCCTCGCGATGGGACGCGCGGGCCATCGCCTCGCCCGCCGAACCGCGGTACTCCAGGCCCACCGGGCCGCCGCCGGGCGCCAGTTGGCCGTACGCCTTGTCCGTCAGCGGGCGCAGCACGGCGATCAGGTCGAGGCGCTGCGCCAGCAGTTCGGCCCCGGCCCGCGCCAGATGCTGGTCCCAGATGTCCAGCGTGGAGAGGTCTGTCTTCCGCCCACCGTGCCGCCGGGCGAGGGCCGCGGACTTCAGCAGGGTGTTGCGCTGCTTGAGGACGCGGTCGTAGTCGCCACGCACCCCGGCCATCCGCGGCGCCCGCGCGGTGATCAGCTCGTCCAGGAACCGCCGCCGCTCACCGGGATCGCCCTTGATCAGCGCCAGGTCCTCCGGCGCGAAGAGCACCGTACGGACGATGCCGAGCACATCGCGCGGCTTCACCTGGGAGGAGCGGTTGATCCGGGCGCGGTTGGCGCGGCCCGGGTTCAGCTCCAGCTCGATCAGCTGCTGCCGGTCGCCCTGGGCGACGGCGGCGCGGACGATGGCGCGCTCGGCGCCCATCCGCACCAGCGGCGCGTCGGAGGAGACCCGGTGGCTGCCGAGCGTCGCCAGATAGCCGACCGCCTCGACGAGGTTGGTCTTGCCCTGGCCGTTGGGGCCCACGAACGCCGTGACGCCCGGTTCAAGCGGGACCTCGACCCGGGCGTACGAACGGAAGTCGGCGAGCGACAGATGCGTGACATGCATGGAGCTGCGCCGACCTCCCGCGGCGGCGGACCTGCGGTTACTTCTTGTTCTCGACGGCGTGGCCGCCGAACTGGTTACGCAGCGCCGCGATCATCTTCATCTGCGGCGAGTCCTCCTGGCGGGAGGCGAAGCGGGCGAACAGCGACGCGGTGATCGCGGGCAGCGGCACCGCATTGTCGATCGCCGCCTCCACCGTCCAGCGGCCCTCACCGGAGTCGGCGGCGTAGCCCCGCAGCTTGTCCAGGTGCTCGTCGTCGTCGAGGGCGTTGACCGCGAGGTCGAGCAGCCAGGAGCGGATGACCGTGCCCTCCTGCCAGGAGCGGAAGACCTCGCGCACATCGGTGACGGAGTCGACCTTCTCCAGCAGCTCCCAGCCCTCGGCGTACGCCTGCATCATCGCGTACTCGATGCCGTTGTGGACCATCTTCGCGAAGTGACCGGCACCGACCTTGCCCGCGTGCACGGAGCCGAACTCGCCCTCGGGCTTGAGCGCGTCGAAGATCGGCTGCACCGTGGCGACGTGCTCCGCGGAGCCGCCGTACATCAGCGCGTAGCCGTTCTCCAGGCCCCAGACGCCGCCGGAGACGCCGCAGTCGACGAAGCCGATGCCCTTGGCCGCCAGCTCCTCGGCGTGCTTCTCGTCGTCGGTCCAGCGGGAGTTGCCGCCGTCGACGACGATGTCGCCCTCGGACAGCAGCTCGCCGAGCGCGTCGATGGTCGCCTGGGTGGCGTCACCGGCCGGGACCATGACCCACACGACCCTCGGACCCTTGAGCTTGCCCACAAGCTCTTCCAGGCTGTGGACATCCGCGAGATCGGGGTTGCGGTCGTATCCGACGACGGTGTGGCCGGCGCGGCGGATGCGCTCGCGCATGTTGCCGCCCATCTTGCCGAGACCGACGAGACCGAGCTCCATCAGAGACCCTCATTTGCGCGTAGTCGTTGCTGTTCGTACCCGAGTCCGAGCCTACGCCGGGTGGTGCGTGCACACCTGTGGGCCCGAGCGCTCATCGGCGGCGCCCGCCGGGAGACGCAGCGGGCCGGCCGGGAGCCCCGGCCGGCCCGTGAACGCGGACGTCAGCCGGAGAGCCGCACCGGCATGATCAGGTACTTGTACGTCTCGTCCGCCTCGGCGTCCTTGGTGGGACGGCCGCTGAGCAGCGCGGGCTTGGTCGACGTCGTGAAGGACAGCTGCGCGACGGGGGAGTCGATCGCCGACAGGCCCTCCAGCAGGAAGCCCGGGTTGAAGGCGATCGAGATGTCGTCGCCCTCCAGGTCCGCGTCGACGCGCTCCACCGCCTGTGCGTCGTCGCTGGAGCCGGCCTCCAGGATCAGCACGCCCTGCTCGAAGCTGAGCCGGACCGGGGTGTTCCGCTCGGCCACCAGCGCCACACGCTTGACCGCCTCGACGAACGGCGCGGTCTCGATCACGGCGACGGAGTTGAACTCGGTCGGGAAGAGCGTGCGGTACTTCGGCAGATCGCCCTCCAGCAGCCGCGTCGTCGTCCGGCGACCGGCGCCCTCGAAGCCGATCAGCCCCTCGCCCGCACCGGAGCCGGACAGCGCCAGGGTGACGGTGTCGCCGCTGCTCAGCGACTTGGCGGTGTCCTGGAGCGTCTTGGCAGGGACCAGGGCGACGGCGGAGGCGTCCGGGTTCTCCGGCTTCCACAGGAACTCGCGGACGGCGAAGCGGTACCGGTCGGTGGAGGCCAGCGTGACGGTGTCGCCCTCGATCTCGATCCGCACACCGGTCAGCACCGGCAGGGTGTCGTCGCGACCGGCGGCGATGGCCACCTGCGCGGCGGCGGCGGCGAAGACCTCACCGGGGACGGTGCCGGTGGCGGTGGGCATCGTCGGCAGGGCCGGGTACTCCTCCACCGGCAGGGTGTGGAGGGTGAAACGGGACGAGCCGCAGACGACGGTGACGCGGACACCGTCGGTGGAGATCTCCACCGGGCGGTTGGGGAGCGCCCGGCAGATGTCGGCGAGCAGCCGGCCGGAGACGAGGACGGTGCCCTCCTCCTCGACCTCCGCCTCGACCGAGACCCGTGCCGAGACCTCGTAGTCGAAGCCGGAGAGCGACAGCTTGCCGTCCTCCGACTTCAGCAGCAGGCCCGCGAGGACGGGCACCGGCGGACGGGCCGGGAGGCTCTTGGCCGCCCAGGCCACTGCCTCCGCGAGTACATCGCGCTCCACCCGGATCTTCACCGGAAACCGCCTCCTGCTGTTGCTGGCTCTCGCCCTGCTGGCTTTCGTCGTCGGCTGAGTTGCCGGATTCCAGTCTGACGCACGCCACCGACAGCCGTTGCTGCTCGGGGTCAAGTCGGCTCGGAGGGCGGTCGGCGCTCCGAGCGCGAGTTGTGCACAGGCCCCGTTTCCGAACGAGTTCCCCGGTAGATATCCGTGGTCGTAGTAGTAGGGCCTGTGGAAACCGTGGACAACTGCCTTTGCGCAGGTCAACGCGGATTTTTTATCCACCGGGCCTGTGGGTGGCGGTCGTGGATAACCCGGCGGATCTGTGGACCGCCGAAAGTTCTGCACACCCCATGCACAGGGGAAGGCCACTTCTCCCCAGCGCCGTCCCCAGTTTTACCCACGTTCCCCACAGCCCAACCCCCGGTGTTGATGTGACCGCTTTCACTCAGGACGGTGAGAGCCGGTGTCGTGTTGCCGAACAGTGGACAGGGGTGTGGAGAAGCTGGGGACAATCGCCCTCAGCCTGTGGGCAGCCGGTGGACAACCCGAACGGCCCCCTGTGGACGAAGCTTCTGTCCACAGCCTGTGGATTACGGTTTGCCACAAATCCACACCCTCCTGACCTCGCTCGATGATCCGTCAGAAGCCCGGCCTGTGGACGCCATAGGGATAACTTTCCAGTCCCCAGGGTGTGGATGGAAGATTTTCCCCCAATCTGTGGAGGGAGGCCGTGACCTTGCCTGGAATCGAACAGAGCCGGGCGCCATCCACAGGCTCGGCGGGCCTGCCGACGCCCTCGGACCTCCTTCCCGGGCCCTTCCCACACCCCGCTGGGGACGATCGCCCCGCCGCCGCAGAACGCCCCACAGCGAAGCCGGACCGCCCGGTGGAGGCACCGGGCGGCGACGGGAGCAAGGGCGAAGGGGAGGCATAGGAGAGGCGCAGGAGAGAAGCCGGAGGCGGAGGCGGGCCCCGGAAGCACGGAGGGCGCCCCGGGATCTCCCGGAGCGCCCTGGGGCGCACCGCCGGCGGTGCGTCAGCTGTTCTTGATGCGGTTGGTCAGCTCGGTGACCTGGTTGTAGATGGACCGGCGCTCCGCCATCAGCGCCCGGATCTTGCGGTCGGCGTGCATCACCGTCGTATGGTCCCGCCCGCCGAACTGCGCGCCGATCTTCGGCAGCGACAGATCCGTCAGCTCCCGGCAGAGGTACATCGCGATCTGGCGGGCCGTCACCAGCACCCGGCTGCGCGAGGAGCCGCACAGGTCATCGACGGTCAGCCCGAAGTAGTCGGCCGTCGACGCCATGATCGCCGTCGCGGTGATCTCCGGCGCCGCGTCCTCACCGCCGGGGATCAGGTCCTTCAGCACGATCTCGGTGAGCCCGAGGTCGACCGGCTGCCGGTTGAGCGACGCGAACGCCGTGACCCGGATCAGCGCCCCCTCCAGCTCACGGATGTTGCGCGAGATCCGGGACGCGATGAACTCCAGCACCTCGGGCGGCGCGTTCAGCTGCTCCTGCACCGCCTTCTTCCGCAGAATCGCGATCCGGGTCTCCAGCTCGGGCGGCTGGACGTCCGTGATCAGGCCCCACTCGAAGCGGTTGCGCAGCCGGTCCTCCAGAGTGACCAGCTGCTTGGGCGGCCGGTCCGAGGAGAGCACGATCTGCTTGTTGGCGTTGTGCAGCGTGTTGAAGGTGTGGAAGAACTCCTCCTGCGTCGACTCCTTGCTCGCCAGGAACTGGATGTCGTCGACGAGCAGGATGTCCATGTCGCGGTAGCGCTTGCGGAACGCGTCCGCCTTGCCGTCGCGGATGGAGTTGATGAACTCGTTGGTGAACTCCTCCGAGCTCACGTACCGCACCCGGGTCCCCGGGTACAGGCTCCGCGCGTAGTGCCCGATGGCGTGCAGCAGATGCGTCTTGCCGAGCCCGGACTCGCCGTAGATGAACAGCGGGTTGTACGCCTTGGCGGGCGCCTCCGCGACGGCGACGGCCGCAGCGTGCGCGAAGCGGTTCGACGCACCGATGACGAAGGTGTCGAAGAGGTACTTCGGATTCAGCCGGGCCGTCGGCTCACCGGGGCCGGTCGCGGGCGCGGGCTGCGCCGCGAGCGGACCGGGCGCGCCACTGGGCGCGGGCAGCGACGAGCCGGGACCGGCGTGGCGCCCGGACTGGCGCTCGGCGGCGTCCCGGCGCTGCGCCTGCGGGTCGTAGGGGTTGCGCCCCTCGGAGCGCTGCGCCCCGGGGTGCTCGGGCATCTGCCCGCGGTACTCGCCCTGCTGCTGTAGGTGTGCGGGCGGCGGCGTGCCGTACGGATCACGCTCGGGGAAGCCGAGGCGCTGCTGCTGCCAGCCGTAGTCCTCCCGGGGACCGGGCGCGGGCGGCAGAGAAGCGGAGTGCTGCGGCCAGGAGCCGGGCTCGTGCCGGGGCTGCTGGTGCTGCGGGTAATCGGGGTAGGCGGGCCGCACATGCGGCAGCTCGTCGCCCTGACGCGCGTAGCCCTGCCGTCCGTCGTACCCCTCGTACGTCTCGTGCGGCTGCTGGTGCTGCGGGTGCTGGCCCTGCTGAGGGTGCTGAGGGGCCTGCGGCAGAGGGGCGGGCGCGGGCTCCTCGGCGGAGTCGTCGACGGTGATCGCGATCCGGATCGGGCGGCCGCACTCATGGCTGAGGGCCTCACCGATCAGCGGCGCCAGCCGGCCCTCGAGCACGCCCTTGGCGAATTCGTTGGGGACGGCGAGCAGCGCGGTGTCGGCGACCAGCGCCAGCGGCTGTGTGCGCTTGAGCCAGTCCTGGTCCTTGGGCTTGAGGCCGTCACCGTCCGCCCGTAGGAGGTGGTCGAGTACACGCGGCCACACTGCGGCAAGATCGGCAGGTACATCAGCCACGGAACACGCTCTCTCAGCAGTCCCACGAATGTGTGATTCTCAGGACGGGCGGGAAGTTATCGGAGTTCAGCCACGGTAGTCAGGCCGGGCCTGGGGATTCAAGTCGTTGTCCACAGGCTGTGCATAGTGTGTCCCGGTCGACCCCGGTCCGGGGTGATCGGGCGGTGGTTTGACCGGATGGCGTAGCCGCGCGTACCGTGACCAGGTCGAGTTGTCGATGGCTGCTGCCGCCTGCCTCCGATGGGCAAAGACCGCATACAAGCGGTCGAGAAGCGGTGCACTTGGGCGTTGCGAGCTACTCGTGGGCGCACGGTGACAGCCAGTCGACGCCCCACATCTGTCTCGCAAGAGGCAACAAGCATTCCTGGAGCCCCCGAGTGAGCAAGCGCACCTTCCAGCCGAACAACCGCCGCCGCGCGAAGACCCACGGCTTCCGTCTGCGCATGCGGACCCGCGCCGGTCGCGCCATCCTGGCCTCCCGCCGTGGCAAGGGTCGCTCCAGCCTGTCGGCCTGAGCAGCCAGACCCTAGGTCCATGACGTGCTGCCTACCGAACATCGGCTGAGGCGGCGCGAGGACTTCGCGACCGCGGTACGCCGGGGACGCAGGGCCGGGCGCCCGCTCCTTGTCGTTCATCTACGTAGCGGTGCAACGGACCCGCACGCAGCGGGGGAACACGCTTCCCCCGCGCGTGCGGGTTTCGTCGTCAGCAAGGCCGTTGGGGGCGCCGTCGTCCGCAACAAGGTCAAGCGCCGGCTCCGTCATCTCCTGCGTGATCGGCTGCCCGCGCTGCCCGCCGGTAGCCTGGTTGTCGTACGGGCACTGCCCGGCGCGGGTGAGTCGGACCACGCTCAGCTGGCCCGCGACCTGGACGCCGCCCTGAAGCGGCTGCTGGGCGAGGTGCCGCGCGGCTGCCATCCCACGGGGGGCAACCCTCGGATCCCCGACAGGGGACCGGGAGGGAGCGCACAGTGAAGTACCCGCTGCTGCTGTTGATCAAGCTGTATCAGTGGACCATCAGCCCTTTGCTGGGCCCGGTCTGCAAGTACTACCCGTCGTGTTCGCACTATGGCTACACCGCCATCGACCGGCATGGCGCGGTGAAAGGGACTGCGCTGACCGCCTGGCGCATTCTCCGTTGCAACCCGTGGTCGCTCGGTGGCGTCGACCACGTCCCTCCCCGGAAGCGTCCGGTGTGGCACCAGCGGCTGAGGAGCCGCCTGGGCGGGCCCACCGCCCCTGAGCCCGTCGTCGCCCAGCCCGAGACTCAGCCCAATGCCCAAGGAGCCTGATTCGTGGACACGATCCTGAATCCCCTCTATTACGCCGTTTCCTGGATCATCGTCCAGTTCCACTCGTTCTACAGCCTCATCTTCGACAAGAACAGTGGCGCGGCGTGGGGTCTGTCCATCGTCTCGCTGGTGGTACTGATCCGTATCTGCCTGATCCCGCTCTTCGTGAAGCAGATCAAGGCGACGCGGAACATGCAGGCGCTGCAGCCGAAGATGAAGGCGATCCAGGAGCGCTACAAGAGCGACAAGCAGCGCCAGTCCGAAGAGATGATGAAGCTCTACAAGGAGTCGGGCACCAACCCGCTCTCGAGCTGTCTCCCGATTCTGGCCCAGTCGCCGTTCTTCATCTCGCTGTACCAGGTTCTGAATCACATCGCGCAGAACAAGGTCGTCGGCGTCATCGACCAGTCGCTGCTGGAGAGCGCGCAGAAGGCGCACATCTTCGGTGCCCCGCTGTCCGTGAAGTTCATGGACTCCGCGCAGAAGATCGAGGCGCTCGGCTCCACGCTGACCGACGTCCGCGTCGTCACCATCATCATGATCGTCCTGATGTCGGCGTCGCAGTTCTACACGCAGCGCCAGCTGATGACGAAGAACGTCGACCTGACGGTGAAGACGCCGTTCATGCAGCAGCAGAAGATGCTGATGTACGTCTTCCCGATCATGTTCGCCGTCTTCGGTATCAACTTCCCCGTCGGTGTCCTCGTCTACTGGCTGACCACCAACGTGTGGACCATGGGCCAGCAGATGTTCGTCATCCGCCGGAACCCGACCCCCGGCAGCAAGGCGTTCGAGGAGCGCCAGGAGCGGCTGCGGGCCCAGGGCAAGATCGTCGAGGACCCGGCCGAGGTCGAGGCGAAGAAGGCTGCCGAAGAGGCGCGGCAGAACCGCCAGCAGCCCAAGCGGCAGCCGAAGTCCAAGCGCCAGGCGCCCGCCGGTCCCGCCGCCGCGCGTCCCGCCGGCGCCCGGACCCGGGCCAGCTCGCAGTCCGGCGAGCAGAGCGACGAGAAGAAGCAGTCGCTGGAGAAGAAGACCCCGCAGGGCGGCATGTCCACCGAGAGCGGCAAGGGGAAGGGCGGCGCTGCCGAGAAGGGCAGCTCCTCTGGATCCCGTACCACCAAGTCCGGACAGCGCAAGGGCCAGCAGCGCCCCAAGCACCCGTCCAAGAAGTAAGAGGAGTCCTTTCGTGACGGACACGACCCCTGCCGCCAAGGGCACCGACACCCTGACCCGCCTGGAGCAGGAAGGCGAGATCGCGGCCGACTACCTCGAGGGTCTGCTGGACATCGCGGACCTCGACGGCGACATCGACATGGACGTCGAGGCCGACCGCGCCGCCGTGTCGATCATCAGCGACTCGACCAGCCGCGATCTGCAGAAGCTGGTGGGCCGCGACGGTGAGGTGCTGGAGGCGCTGCAGGAGCTGACCCGCCTCGCCGTGCACCGGGAGACCGGTGACCGCAGCCGTCTGATGCTCGACATCGCCGGGTTCCGGGCGCGAAAGCGTGAGGAGCTGGCCGAGCTGGGTGCGAAGGCGGCGGAAGAGGCGAAGGACACCGGTCAGCCGGTGAAGCTGGACCCGATGACGCCGTTCGAGCGCAAGGTCGTCCACGACGCGGTGGCGGCGGCCGGGCTGCGCAGCGAGTCCGAGGGCGAGGAGCCGCAGCGGCGCGTGGTCGTCCTTCCGGCCTGACCCTCCCCATCCCCGTGTCGTTGGCCCCGTCTGCACGCCAGGCGGGGCCAAATCTTGTCAGCCTTCTGTGTTATCCCGGGGAAAATCCCGGTTCCGGCAGCACCAGCAGTCCAGAGGAAGGGCGGTTCCCGTGATGGAGGCAGCAGCGGAGCTCCCTCCCGCGCCGAAAGAGGCGCGGGAGGTATTCGGTGAGCGCTTTGCGGAGGCCGTGCGGTACGGCGAACTGCTCGCCGACGTCGGTGTGACCCGGGGCCTGATCGGCCCCCGAGAGGTGCCGAGGCTGTGGGAGCGGCACCTGCTGAACTGTGCAGTGCTTTCCGAGGTCGTCCCCGAGGGCGTCTCGGTCTGCGACGTGGGCTCGGGCGCGGGCCTGCCCGGCATCCCGCTGGCCCTGGTCCGGCCGGACCTCAAGATCACGCTGCTGGAGCCGCTGCTGCGGCGGACGAACTTCCTCCAGGAGGTCGTCGAGCTGCTGGGCTTGGAGCATGTCACGGTCGTCCGCGGGCGGGCAGAGGAGGTCATGGGCAAGCTGCCGCAGGTGCACGTGGTGACCGCCCGTGCGGTGGCGCCGCTCGACCGGCTGGCGGGTTGGGGTGTGCCGCTGCTGCGTCCGTACGGTCAGATGCTGGCGCTCAAGGGCGACACCGCGGAGGAGGAGCTGAAGAGTTCCCGGGCTGCGCTGAGCAAGCTGGGCGTGGTGGAGACCTCGGTGGTGCAGGTCGGCGAGGGCGTGGTGGATCCGCTGTCGACCGTGGTCCGGGTCGAGGTCGGGGAGAGCCCCGGCGGTGTGCGGTTCGCCGCGAAGCGCGCCAAGGCGGCCCGCCCCAGCCGTGCGTCGCGGGGGCGACGCCGCTGACCCGGCCTCGGCGGAGCTGTCAACGCACCGGTGGGCGCGTCCTCGATCGATGAGGGGCGCGCCCACCGCGCGGTCCAGGCAAACGAGGCAAGGCGGAGTGTCGCGTCCTATTCGGGCGCGTCGCTGGCATCGTGTTTCACGTGAAACGTCGTTCTCTGCTGCAAGGGATCATCGTGCGTGGCCGAGCTTCAGCCGGGCCGCGGGACCGTAAGCCCACACGGGGCACCGAAGTATCCACAGACGTGGGTTCATCCACAGGAGAGCGGACCTCACTGGTTCGTGATACCGAAAGCATGGCAGGCTCAGAGCACTGTGAGCCTGATGTCGAGGAGAGTGAATCCTTGCGGTCCGACGCCAATATCGCGGGACCGATGACCGATCCGGTCCCCGGTCCCCGCAGCGAGTCGCTCGGGGAGGATGTTTCACGTGAAACACCGTCCCCGATGGACGACACCCCGATCGGTCGTGCAGCTCAGCTTGCGGTGCAGGCAGTCGGCCGCTCGGGCGAGGCGCTGCCTCGACCGGAGCAGACACGCGTCATGGTGGTCGCCAACCAGAAGGGCGGCGTGGGGAAGACCACCACGACCGTGAACCTGGCGGCGTCGCTGGCGCTGCACGGAGCGCGCGTCTTGGTCATCGACCTCGACCCGCAGGGCAACGCCTCCACCGCGCTCGGGATCGACCACCACGCCGAAGTGCCGTCCATCTACGACGTACTGGTGGACAGCAAGCCGCTGTCGGACGTGGTGCAGCCGGTGCCCGATGTCGAGGGCCTGTTCTGTGCACCGGCGACCATCGATCTGGCCGGTGCCGAGATCGAGCTGGTCTCCCTCGTGGCGCGGGAGAGTCGACTGCTCCGCGCGATCCAGGCGTACGAACAGCCGCTGGACTACGTCCTCATCGACTGTCCGCCCTCGCTCGGCCTGCTCACCGTGAACGCACTGGTGGCCGGCGTCGAGGTGCTGATCCCGATCCAGTGTGAGTACTACGCACTGGAGGGCCTGGGGCAGCTGCTGCGCAACGTCGAGTTGGTGCGCGGGCATCTCAACCCCAAGCTCCATGTCTCGACGATCCTGCTCACCATGTACGACGGCCGTACGCGGCTCGCCTCCCAAGTCGCCGAGGAGGTGCGCAGCCACTTCGGGAAAGAGGTGCTGCGCACGAGCATCCCGCGATCGGTGCGTATCTCCGAAGCGCCCAGCTACGGCCAGACGGTGCTCACCTACGCCCCGGGATCCAGCGGCTCGCTGTCGTATCTGGAAGCGGCCAGAGAGATTGCCCTGCGCGGCGCGGGTGGTACCGCGGCACAGGAACTGAGTGTCAACTATGAACCGCAGCACGGTACGCCGGAGGGGACGCAGTGAGCGAACGACGTAGGGGACTGGGCCGTGGGCTCGGTGCACTGATTCCCGCGGCGCCGCAGAGCGCCGAGCAGGGCGGTATGGCGGTGGGTCGCGGCGCGACGTCACCGTCGGCCGTTCCGGTGCTGGCACCGGAGCGGGGAGTGGCGGCGGCCAAGGTGGCATCGCTGCCGGCTGCCCCTGTTTCACGTGAAACAACCGAGCCTTCCGCGGATGGTCCGGCGGCGGGCCCGGAGGTGGCGGGCGCGCACTTCGCCGAGCTGGAGCTGGACGCGATCACGCCGAACCCGCGGCAGCCGCGTGAGGTGTTCGACGAGGACGCGCTGGCGGAGCTGGTCACCTCCATTCGCGAAGTGGGCCTGCTGCAGCCGGTCGTGGTGCGGCAAGCGTCGCCCGGCCGGTACGAGCTCATCATGGGTGAGCGCCGGTGGCGGGCGTGCCGCGAGGCGGGGCTGGCGAAGATCCCGGCCATCGTCCGGGCCACGGACGATGAGAAGCTGCTGCTCGACGCGCTTCTGGAGAACCTGCACCGGGCGCAGCTCAACCCGCTGGAAGAGGCCGCGGCCTACGACCAGTTGCTGAAGGACTTCGCCTGCACGCATGACCAGTTGGCGGACCGGATCGGGCGCTCCCGCCCGCAGGTCACCAACACGCTGCGGCTCCTCAGGCTCTCCCCGTCCGTGCAGCGCCGGGTCGCGGCCGGTGTGCTCTCCGCGGGGCACGCCCGTGCGCTGCTCTCGGTCGATGATGCCGAGGTGCAGGACGAGCTCGCCCGGCGGATCGTTGCGGAGGGGCTGTCGGTCCGCGCGACCGAGGAGATCGTGGCGCTCCAGGGGTCGGAACCGGCCGCCAAGGCGAAGGCGAAGGGGCCCCGGGCGGGCACCCGGGTCTCCCCCGCGCTCTCCGGTCTCGCGTCCCGGCTCTCGGACCGTTTCGAGACCCGGGTGAAGGTCGACCTCGGTCAGAAGAAGGGAAAGATCGTCGTGGAGTTCGCCTCGATGGACGATCTGGAGCGCATCCTGGGGACCCTCGCCCCGGGCGAAGGCCCCGTGCTCGGTGCCTCTCAGGAGAACAGCACCGAGAAGTGAGCTGACCGCTGGGGGTCGCGCGGGGGCGGGGGGGGCGCGCGCGGCGGAAAAAAACCGAGGGGGGTCTCGGCGGGGGGGTGAGGGGGGCCCGGGGGGGGGCCCGCCCCCCCCCCCC
>NZ_JBHYGX010000007.1:102568-123323 GCF_042739975.1 Streptomyces sp. NPDC059080 | reverse complement strand
GGGCCGGTGGCGGGGCTCTGATGAGCACGGCGTCGCGTGTTGTCGGGGCGGGGGGGGGCCGGGGGGGGGGTCTCCCCCCCCTGGGGCGCCGCCCCGGCCCCGCCCTTTGCTTTCTCGCGGTACTTCTGTCCCTGAAGGGTGGATACGATGCGAGCGGAGTGGCTCACACACCCCCTGTGCCCTCACACCGGGGAGCGAGCCACGCGATCGGTGAGCCGCACGGAACCGCTCGCCGTCGGATCCGGCTCGGGCGCCGGAAGAGGCACCGCGGTTCGCCGGGTGCCGACGGCGCGGAGGGCGGCCGCGTGCGGCGGGCGAGAGAAGTGAGGATCTGGCGCCATGGGCCGTCGGCTCGTACCGCTCACCCTGGACAACCTTCCGGATATCCCCAAGCCCTGCCGCTCCTGTGTGTTCTGGGAGCTGGACCCCGTCAGCGGGGATGCCGCGGTGGCGGGTGGCCGCGCCGGGCCGGAGAAGGAAGCCTGGCTCTCCGCCGTTCTGCTGGACTGGGGGTCCTGCGGGCGAGTGGTCTACGTGGACGACGTACCGGCCGGCTTCGTGCTCTACGCGCCGCCCGCGTATGTGCCGCGCGCGGCGGCGTTCCCCACGAGCCCGGTGTCCGCTGATGCGGTGCAGCTGCTGACGGCCCGGTTGGTGCCCGGCTTTCAGCGGCAGGGGCTGGGCCGGGTGATGGTGCAGACCGTGGCGAAGGATTTGATCCGGCGGGGCTTCAAGGCCATCGAGGCTTTCGGCGATGCCCAGTGGGCCGAGCCCGCCTGTGTACTGCCCGCGGACCACCTTCTGGCCGTCGGCTTCAAGACCGTACGGCCCCACTCCCGGTACCCGCGCCTGCGGCTGGAGCTGAGGTCGACGTTGTCGTGGAAGGAAGACGTGGAGCTGGCACTCGACCGGCTGCTGGGGGCGGTACAGAAGGAGCCCGCGCTACGGCCTCTGTGAGCGACGGCATGAGAAACGGGCCCGCCCCGCAGGGGACAGGCCCGTTTCCCGTGAAACGTCGTGGCGTTCCGCTCAGGCGAGGAAGTCCGTCAGCTCGCGCTCGATGCCGGCCTTCGGCTTGGCACCGACGATGGTCTTCACGACCTCGCCGCCCTGGTAGACGTTCATGGTCGGGATCGACATGACGCCGTACTTGGCGGTGGTGGCCGGGTTCTCGTCCGTGTTGAGCTTGGCGATGACGATCTCGTCGTGCTCGGCGGCGATGGCCTCCAGGGACGGGGCAACCTGACGGCACGGGCCGCACCAGGTGGCCCAGAAGTCGACGAGAACGGGCTTGTCGCTCTTGAGGACGACCTCTTCGAAGTTGGCGTCCGTAACGGTAACCGTGGCGCCGGCCATGGCAGTCTCCTTAGTGAAGGGTGATGGAAAGCTGGGGAACCGCGGGCTCAGACGGCCGCGGTCTTCTCGGGCTCGGGGGTGGCGTCGCCGTCGGAGAGCGCCGCGAGGAAACGCTCGGCGTCGAGCGCGGCGGAGCAGCCGGTGCCGGCGGCGGTGATCGCCTGGCGGTAGGTGTGGTCCACCACGTCACCGGCGGCGAAGACGCCCTGCAGGTTGGTGCGGGTGCTGGGCGCGTCGACCTTCAGGTAGCCCTCGTTGTCGAGCTTCAGCTGGTCCCTGAACAGCTCGGTGCGGGGGTCGTGGCCGATCGCGATGAACAGGCCGGTGACCGGAAGTTCGGAGGTCTCGTCGGTCTTGAGGTTGCGCAGCGTCAGGCCGGAGAGCTTGTTGTCGCCCTGGATCTCGGCGACCTCGCTGTCCCACACGAACTTGATCTTCGGGTCGGCGAAGGCGCGCTCCTGCATCGCCTTGCTCGCCCGCAGGGTGTCGCGGCGGTGCACGATCGTCACGGACTTGGCGAACCGGGAGAGGAAGGTGGCCTCCTCCATTGCGGTGTCGCCGCCGCCGATCACGGCGATGTCCTGGTCCTTGAAGAAGAACCCGTCACAGGTGGCGCACCACGAGACGCCGCGGCCGGAGAGCTCGTCCTCACGGGGCAGGCCGAGCTTGCGGTGCTGCGAGCCGGTCGTGACGATGACGGCCGTCGCGCGGTGCACGGTACCGGCGGTGTCGGTGACGGTCTTGATCTCCCCGGAGAGATCAACGGCGACGATGTCGTCCGGCACCAGCTCGGCGCCGAAACGCTCGGCCTGGGCCCGCATGTTGTCCATGAGGTCGGGGCCCATGATGCCGTCCCGGAAACCGGGGAAGTTCTCCACGTCGGTGGTGTTCATCAGCGCACCGCCGGCGGTGACGGCACCTTCGAACACCAACGGCTTCAGGGAAGCACGGGCGGTGTAGAGCGCTGCGGTGTATCCCGCGGGCCCGGAGCCGATGATGATCACGTTGCGGACGTCGCTCACGGGTGTCTTCCTTGTCTCTGCCGACTGCTTGCTGGGGCTCTGTGAACTCTCACCCCACCCAACGGATCCTACGGGTCGAGCATTCCCGGCGTGCCGCAGCGCACAGTGGCCGGTCAGTCCCGGGGGTAGGAGCGGCTCAGCAGAACGTCCCCGGGCGCCGGCGGTGTGGCGGAGACACAGGAGGCGTCGACCACGTACGCGGTGACGCGCTTCGGGTCGGCGGGCATCGAGAGGATGACGAGGTAGACGTTCTTGCCCCGATAGGTGTCCTGCCGGGCGGCGAGCGGGGCCTCGGGGCGGCCGATGCCCCTGCTGACGCAGGACGGGACGGTGTTGCTCCCGCCGCGCATCGGGATCTCCGGTTCGCTGCGGGTACCGATCTCGGGGGTCTTCTGCGAGCCCTTGGCGGCGAGGAGCTTGTGGACCTGTGTGGCGAGCGTCGCGGCGGACAGTTCTCCGGGCGTGTCTGTGCCCTTCTCCGTCGCCGTGGTGTGCCGGTCCGTCGCGCCGTCGTGGCCGGTCTCGGTCGAGGAGTTCTGTACGACGATTCCGCCCACACCGATCAGGGCGGCGGCCGTGGCCGTGCCCAGCAGTACGCGGGGCCAGCGATGGGACCGTGTCGAGCGGCCGCCCGATGTACGCCGCCCGGGGCCGGTGGCGCCGCGGGGGCGCCCGGCGGGCCGGTCGACGGCCCCGGATGGTGGTGTGGCCTCGGTTTCACGTGAAACGTCGGTGGTGGCTTCGGCTGTTTCACGTGAAACGGTGCTGGGCTGGTCAGCGGTTTCGCGGGGAGCAGGGACGGATCCGGTGGCGGACTCGGGGGAATCCATGGCGGGCTCGTCGGGTGTTTCACGTGAAACAAGGGGCTCCGGCGTGGTGTTCAGCAGCGCCTCGGCCGCGAGGGCGGCGTCGATGCGTCCGGCGACCTCGGCAGGCATGGGCACCGGGCCGGGGAGCGTACCGAGCAGGCCCCGGATCTCCTCCAGCGAGGCGAAGACGTCCGCGCAGAGTGTGCACGACTCCAGGTGAGCGCGGAGTACGGCGGTACGGGCCGGGGGGAGAAGCCCCTCCGTGAGGTCGGAGATCTCTGAGACCTCCGGGTGCTCATCCGTGCCGGTTGTCGACGTCACGCTCGCCCACCTCCGCCCTTCACGGCACCTGTGTCGTTCGCTCCTGGTGTCGGTGAGACGGATCCCTCCGGCTCCTGGTTCCTTGCCGCCCTCGCCGCTCCGCCCCCGTCCTCGGCTCTCAGATGCCGGACCAGAGGCAGCAGGCGGGCCCGGCCGCGTGCGCAGCGGCTCTTCACCGTGCCCGTCGGCACGTCGAGGACGGCTGCGGCTTCCGCGACGGGATAGCCCTGCATGTCGACGAGGACGAGTGCGGCGCGCTGTTCCTCCGGCAGGGTACGCAGCGCGCCGAGCAGTTCGCGGTGGAGGTCCTGCCGCTCCGCCGGTACCGCGGCCGACTCCTGCGGCTCCAGGAGCTGGTCGAGCTGGTCGGTCTCGGCGACGGGGGAGGTCCGCCGGGAGGCCGCCTTGCGGGCCCGGTCCAGGCAGGCGTTCACCGTGATGCGGTGCAGCCAGGTGGTGACGGCTGACTGGCCGCGGAAGGTGTGGGCGGCCCGATAGGCGGAGACCAGTGCGTCCTGCACGGCATCGGCTGCCTCCTCGCGGTCGCCGAGGGTGCGGATCGCGACGGCCCAGAGCCGGTCGCGGTGGCGTCGGACGATTTCCCCGAAGGCATCGGGATCACCTTGGACGTGCAGCGCGAGAAGTTCGGCGTCGCTCGACGTGGCTGCTTCGTCATCTTCGGCGCGCACGGCCCTCCCACAGGTGCTCATTCCCCCGCCCCATTGAAGCCCGCCGCATGGCGAAAGTAAATGAAATGGCGGGTGCACGGGCTCAAGAGAAGGCCACTGACCAGCGCAAACGATCCAGTGCCGCAGTGGCCTGCGGTAAAGGGGGGAGAAATGCGGTATTCATGCACGGGGAAAACCGGGCTGTTCCGGAATGCGGGGGAAAATCCGGCGGTACCGGTCGATCCGTCCGGCGGGTGGGAAAAACAGGGGCCCGGCCGACGGATCGGCCGGGCCCCTGCGCTGTCTCGGGGAGTTCTCCGCTCATCCGGTGAAGGAGATCTCCCGGATGGCCTGCTTGTAGCCCGCGCTGCTGTAGTCGTCGCCCGGTGCGTAGGGCATCGCCGTCATCCAGACCAGGACGTAGCGAGCCTTCGCCGGGGAGCTGAGGTTGACCTTCGCGACGGTCTCCGAGGTGTCCGCACCGCCGAGGCGCTTCATGGAACCGAGCGGAGCGGAGGGCGACAGGGACGACGCCGCGTAGAGCGTGACCTTGGTGTGCGGACCCGCGTAGTGCAGGTCTATCGACGCGCCGCCGACCGGCTGTTCCGAGCCGAGGTCGTAGACGATGCCGACGCCCTGCTTGAAGTGCGGGTTCATGTCGGGACCGTCGCGGTAGCTCTTGCTCCGCCAGTAGGTGCTGGAGTCCTTGTCGTAGGTGTAGCGCACCTGATCGGGATGTTGCGGGAGCCCATCCGGGTAGTACTCGGCCGCGTCCTCGATCTTGATCGGCTTGCCGTTCGGCTTGGTGTCGTGGTGCGAGTTGGCCTGCGGGGTCCCGCTGCCGGAGGTGTCGTTCTCCCGCTTGAGCAGGGTGTCCGCCAGCTGCCAGCTGCCGAGACCCAGCGCGGCGATCAGCAGCGCGGAGACACACCACTTCAGCGCCTTGCCGGTGCGGCTCTGCAGCGGGGCCGGCGGCGTAGGCACGGGCTGCGTGGCGCGGTTCATCGGGTGGCTGCGCGCCGCCTGGCCGTAGCTGCCCTGCTGATACTGGGTCCGCTGGTACGGGGGCGGAGTGGTGAACGCCGTCTCCGGGGGCCGGATGCGGGGCATCGCCGCCACCGCCTTGGCCAGCTCGTCCGGAGTGGTGCACGGCTGCTCCTGGCGGGAGGCGGTGGCACCGTCGTTGACCAGCGCGCGCATGGCCAGCTCGGACAGGCCACGGTGGACGCCGGCCCGCACCTGGTCGGGAGCGATCAGCCCGACGCCCTTGGGCAGCCCGGTCATGCCGTAGGCGTCGTTCTCGTACGGCCAGCGCTGGGTCAGCACGGCGTAGAGCAGCGCGCCGATCGCCTCCGTGTCCGTGCGCTGCGGCTCGTCGCAGGTGAGACCGCGCAGCGCCGCCATGATGGCGAGGCCACGGATGCGGTACTGCCCGGACTCCGTGCGGAGCACCGATCCGGGGTTGATCCGCAGATGCGACAGGCCCTCGCGATGGGCGGCGGCCATCGCCTGGGAGACCTGGCTGACGAGCTGGTAGGCGTCGTGCGGTTCCAGGGGCCCGGCGGCCAGTACGGTCGCCAGATCGGTGGCGTCCGGCAGCCACTCGTGGACGACGTAGACGAGGTCGTTCTCCTCGACGGCATCGAGGATCTGCACGAAGCGCGGGTCACCGAGGAGCGCCGCGGAACGGGCCGCTGACAGCACCGGGCGGGCCCGCGGATGGTCGGCGGGCAGGATGTGCACCCCGACGGCGCGGCGCAGCTTCTCGTCGACCGCGCGCCAGCTGCTGAACCCCTCCAGCCGGGTGACGCACTCCTCCAAGCGGTAGCGCTTGGCGAGCTTGTGGCCGCTGTGCAGCTCGGAGGGTTGTGCGTCGGCCGCCGCGGTCGCGTCATCGGTGCTGATGGCTTCCTTCTCCGCGCCGGACGCCTTGTCGGGCTTCGCGCCGTCGTCCGTGGCCTTTTCCGCCTTGGCGGTCAGCGGTTGGTCACCGCTCGTGTCGGCCACGTCGACGGCAGCCGTGGTCCGTTCCGCCACCGTCGTTCCTGCCTCCCCATCCGTTGCAGGCTCAATGAGCCACGACAATTGTGCCCACAGTCCGCCACTATGCACGACACGCGGTGGCGGTCGATGGTTGTGCCTCAGCGCCCCAGCTTGGCGCGGACCATGCCGACCAGCGCCGTCATCTCTTCGATGCGCATCTTCCGCGCGGCCACGTAGAAGACCCCCAGAAGGGCGACCGCACCCGCGATCAGTGCGGCCAGCGACCCGAGGAGCCCACTGCCGAGTCCCTGCATGATGCCGTACACCGCCGCACCGGCGATGACGGTTGCGGGAATGCTCGCGCCCGCCAGACGGGCGTACGTGCGCACGATACGGGCGCTGTCCAGGTCGCCGTTCATCCGCTTGCTCAGCCGCCGCCAGGCGACCACGACGCCGATCATGTACGCGATGCCGTACGCGGCAGCCATGCCGATCACCGCCCAGCGCGCGGGCAGGATCAGGAAGCAGGCGGCCGAGGCGGCGGCGTTGACCGCCGCGACGATCACGGTGTTGTAGAAGGGCGTTCGGGTGTCCTCATAGGCGTAGAAGGCCCGCAGGATCACGTACTGCACCGAGAACGGGATGAGGCCGATACCGAAGGCCATCAACATGTAGCCCATCGGGACGCCCGCGCCGGACGAGCCGTAGACCAGCGTGCACAGCGGGATACCGAGGGCCAGGAAGCCGAACGAGATCGGGACGATGGCGACGGCTGAGGTCCGCAGGCCCTGGGAAATATCGTCCCGGACCGCTCCGGCGTCGCCGTCGGCCGCCGACCGAGCCAGCCGCGGCAGCAGTGCCGCCATCACGGAGACGGTGATGATCGCCTGTGGCATGTTCCAGATCAGCTGGGCGCTGGCGTACGAGATGAAGCCGGTGCCGGGGTGGCCCTGGCGGTCCGCGGTGTTGCCGGCCCAGGTGGAGAGCTGGGTGACGACGAGGACGCCCGCCTGGTTGGCGAGGACGAACAGGACGGTCCACTTCGCGAGCTTGGCGGCCTTGCCCAGCCCGTGCCCGCGCCAGTCGAACCGCAGCCGGAACGTGAAGTCGGCGTCCCGCAGGTACGGGATCATCGCCAGCGACTGCACCACGAGACCGAGCAGGGTGCCGATGCCCAGCAGGCGGATGCCCTCGTCGGGGATGGTGGTGACGCCGATGCCGGACGTCTTGGCGGTGCCGTACGCCCAGATGAACAGCCCGAACGTGGTGATCATGACGATGTTGTTGAGGACCGGGGTCCACATCATCGCGCCGAAGCGGCCGCGGGCGTTGAGGATCTGCCCCATCACGACGTGCAGCCCCATGAAGAAGATCGTGGGCACGCAGTAGCGGGTGAACGCGACGGCGACCTCGTTGGCCGCCGGATCGCGTGAGATGTCGAACGAGACGAGTTTCACGAGCAACGGCGCCGCGAAGACCGCCAGGACCGTGAGGACGCCCAGAATGACGACGACCAGCGTCAGCAGGCGGTTGGCGTATGCCTCGCCACCGTCGTCGTCCTCCTTCATCGCGCGCACCAGCTGCGGGACGAAGACGGAGTTGAGACCGCCGCCGATGGTCAGGATGAAGATCATCGTCGGCAGCTGGTACGCCACCTGCCAGGAGTCACCCAGCACCGCGCCGCCGAGCGCGGCGACGATCAGCGCGGAGCGGACGAAGCCGGTGAGGCGGGAGACCATCGTTCCGGCGGCCATCACGGCGCTGGACTTGAGCAGACCGGAGGCGCGGCCCCCGGAAGGCTTCCCGGCGGTCGCGACCGGCTCCGGCTCGGGCGCCGGAGGCTCTGGAGTCGCCTCGGGGACTACCGCCGGGCCGGGCTCCGCGGCCATCGGACGACGGGGCTCGTACGACTGCTGGTCGTGGAAGAGGTGCGCGAACGCGTCGGACTCCCGCTGCTGATCCGCTGCCTGCCCGGCCGCATCGCCCACACCGGCGAACTGCACCGTCGCGGCTGCATCGGCGAACGGCGCCCCGGCGGGCCCGGTCGGCGCGGACGCCCCCCAACCCTGCTGCTCGGGGGCGTACGGGGCCGTGGGCCGTGGCGGGAACGGTTCGGCGGGTGCGCCCGACGGCGGCTGCGCCGCGCCGCCTGGGTACGCCGGGGCGGCCGCGGGCCCATGGCCCTGGTGCGCCTCGTAGCGGGGGCCGTCCTGCGCGTAGGGGGTCCGGCCGTACGCGTCCGGGCCGTACGGCTCCTGTGCGTAGGCGTCGTGGGCGCCCGGCGCCTGCGGCGTCGGTGGGACCGGCCCCGCGGGGTCGCCCTCGGCGCCCCGGCCGCGGTCACCGTCAAACGGCGCGTTCATCGCTGCCCCACCTCATCCGTCGCCGGCCATCCGGCCCCGCCATATATCAACGGTCCACTTTCTCACCTGAGCCGGACGGGCCCGAGTTTCCCGAACCGGTGTCCGGCGTGGGGTCACTCGGCTGCCCGGCGTTCTCGTCGGTCGCGTCCGTGCCGTTCCGGCCGTCCGGACCGGCCGGGTCACCGGGCTCGTCGGAGCCGTCCGGACCGGCCTCGCCCTGCGGGCCCTCGTCCGTCTTCCGGGCGGCTGCCCGCTTGCGCTGGAGGTAGATCCGCACGCCGGCCAGGACGAGCAGCAGCACACCGCCTGCGATGACGAGCATGACCGTCGCGGTGATCTCCGTGACGTTCACGACGAACGTCATCGGCTGACCGTACGGCTTTCCGTCCGCGGTGTAGAGCTGGGCGTTCACCCGGACCGGGCCGTTGGCGTTCGCCGTGGTGTCGAACTTGAAGGACTGGCTGTGCCCGCCGTCCACCTTGATGCGCTGCGGCTCGCCCGCGCTCAGCCGGTTCGGCTGCGAGGACATCAGCTTCAGCGTCATGCCCTCGACGCCCTGCAGGAGGTTGTTCTGCACCGTCACCGGGATCGTCGCGCTGCGCCCGGAGAGCGTGGCGTTCGACTTCTGGATCAGGTGGACCTTGCGCGTCAGCTCGTCGAGGTAGTCCCGCACCGAACCGCGGAACGCAGCCGCTCCGGCTCGGTTGCCGCGCCACTGCGTCGACACCCCCCGCATGATCGCGTTCCCGAACGGCGTGACCACGCGCTCGGGGCGGTCCAGGTTCACCCGGAACTCGTCCAGCGCCGCCTGGGTCTCCTGGATCTGGCGGAACGCCTCGGTGGGCATCTCCTGACGGCGCAGCGACGACGGGTACGCGGCGCGGCTCGGGACGCTCCGTGCCGCCGCCTCGTCGGGCTCGGCCTCGGCGGCGTCGCTGAGGTCCAGCGGCTGCGTCCAGTCGGTGGTCTCCAGCGTCCGCAGCGCCGTGGCCATGGCCTGCGCCTGGCTGGTGGACGGCATCCGCTGCGGTGCGACGACGATGCTCCGCTGCCGGCCGGGGTCCTGCAGGCCGATCAGCCGGGTCTGGGCGAGGAACGACTGGACCGCTTCGGTGGCCCGGCCGCTCTGCGTCAGGTCGCCCTCGAAGGCGGTGGACAGCCCTTCGTCCGCGACGACGGCGGTGTTGCCGCCGCCGATCGGCCGGGCGGCGGTGGGCGTGTGGGTCAGCTGGTCGGACTCCCGCAGGCTGTCGCTGCGGGTGATGACGTTGTGGGCACCGGCGGAGGTGGCGACGTCCACGATCGAGGAGTCGATCGCACCGTCGACGGGCCAGGCGAAGTCCGTGCGCGGCTTCACGCCCAGCGTCGTGTCGACGGTCGTGGACGCCAGCTCCGTGGCCGGGCCGAGGTGCCCGAGCGCGCTGGGCACGTTCTTGCCCTGGTGGGCGAGGGAGGCGAGGTCCGGGTCGGCGAACGGGAGCGCGACGACCTCGTGGGTCTTCACCGCCTCCGTGAGGTCGTTCAGCCATTGCTTGGCGACGGCCTGGTTCTTGCCCGCGGGGCCGTCGGGGCCGTGCACCCGGTACGGCTTGGTCATCGCGTCGACCGTCGCGAGGAGGTCTGGGTCGATGACGAACGTCACCGGGAGGTCCTTGCCCAGCGCGACCATCTGCTGCAGCCGCCCACCGGGCTTGATTTCCGAGGCGAGGTCGTCATCGCGGAAGACCGGCGTCTGCTGAGCGTCGGCGTCCGTCTGAGCGGTGAGGTGGGTGGAGGAGATCAGCGGCCACATGTAGGTGAGCTGGGTCTTCTTCCCCGCATCGCCTTCCTGCCAGGGCAGGAAGGTCCGCTCGATGCCGAGCACCTGCTCGTACTGCCCCTGCGTCCGGCCCGAGAGAGAGACGCCGAGCTGATACACCCCGCCGTCGCCGAGGTCGAGGTCCTTGACCGGGACGCGGAGCGAGAAGGAACGGCTGACGCCGGGCCGAAGCGCGTCGATGCCGGCGGTGTGGCCCTTGACCTCCGGGCCGTCCTCCGCAGGGGAGAACCCGGTGCGCCGGGCGGCGGTGTCGAGCGCGCTGCGTCCGCTGACCGCCGGGCCGCGCCGGACGCCGACATGGGCGTCGGTGACCGTGGACCGGCTCTCGTTGGTCACGGTGCCGGAGACGGTGACGGTGTCGCCCTTGCCGGGGGCGGCCGGGGTCATCGAGTCGATGCTGACGTCGACGGAGCGCGGACCGGTGGGGGCGGCGTGCGCCGCCGGGGCCTGCGGGATCTGCAGCAGGCCCATGAGCAGGGGCACCCCGGTGAGCAGCGCGGCGCCGCGTCGTAGCCGGCGCCCGCGCGACCGTTCAGTCCACCGGAACCTTGCCGCATCGGCCACGCGCTCGCCCGTCCCTCGTCATCGTCAGTGGTCGTCGGAATGTGCGTCCACGCATGGTAACGAGGTGCGCAGTGGCGTCGTGCCATGGTGTGCGCCACAAGATCACGGCCGGACCGGTCACGGCGGCGCCCTCGACGGGTGGGACGCCGGGCGTGGCACGGGCACGTACCCTTTTCAGTTGTGCCGAACGCCAACAATGACATCCCCGCCCCGCAGTCCGAGCGGTCTGCGCAGTCGACGAACGCGCTGAGCCAGGTGCAGCGCCGTGCCGTGAGCGAGCTGTTGCGGGTCTCCCCCGTGGCGGACGACCTGGCCCGCCGCTTCCAGGAGGCTGGGTTCACGCTTGCCCTGGTCGGCGGCTCGGTGCGGGATGCGCTCCTGGGCCGGCTCGGCAACGACCTGGACTTCACCACGGACGCGCGCCCCGAGGACGTTCTGAAGATCGTCCGTCCGTGGGCCGACGCGGTGTGGGAGGTCGGCATCGCGTTCGGCACCGTCGGCTGCAAGAAGAGCTCCTTCGACATCGAGGTGACGACGTACCGCTCCGAGGCGTACGACCGCACCTCGCGCAAGCCCGAGGTGTCCTACGGCGACTCCATCGAGGAAGATCTCGTCCGCCGCGACTTCACGGTGAACGCGATGGCCGTCTTCCTCCCGCAGAAGGAGTTCATCGACCCGCACGGCGGTCTGGAGGACCTGGCCGCCCGTGTGCTGCGGACGCCCGGTACGCCGCAGGACTCGTTCTCGGACGACCCGCTGCGGATGATGCGCGCGGCCCGTTTCGCGGCTCAGCTGGACTTCGAGGTCGCCCCCGAGGTCGTGGCGGCGATGAAGGCGATGGCGGGACGGATCGAGATCGTGTCCGCGGAGCGCGTCCGGGACGAGCTGAACAAGCTGATCCTGGCGCCCCACCCGCGCAAGGGGCTCAGGCTGCTGGTCGATTCGGGGATCGCCGACCGGGTGCTGCCCGAGTTGCCCGCACTCCGGCTGGAGCGTGACGAGCATCACCGTCACAAGGATGTCTACGAGCACACGCTCACGGTCCTGGAGCAGGCGATCGAGCTCGAAGAGGACGGTCCGGACCTGGTGCTGCGGCTGGCGGCGCTGCTGCACGACATCGGGAAGCCGAAGACCCGCCGGTTCGAGGGCGACGGCCGGGTCTCCTTCCACCACCACGAGGTGGTCGGCGCCAAGATGACCAAGAAGCGCATGATCGCGCTGAAGTACTCCAACGACTTGGTGAAGGACGTCTCCCGGCTGGTGGAGCTGCATCTGCGCTTCCACGGCTACGGCACCGGCGAGTGGACGGACTCGGCGGTCCGCCGCTACGTCCGTGACGCGGGCCCGCAGCTGACCCGGCTGCACAAGCTCACCCGCTCGGACTGCACGACGCGTAACAAGCGCAAGGCGAGCGCCCTGTCGCGCGCGTACGACGGTCTGGAGGAGCGCATCGCGCACCTGCAGGAGCAGGAGGAGCTGGACGCGATCCGTCCCGACCTGGACGGCAACGAGATCATGCAGATCCTGGACATCGCCCCGGGCCCGGCCGTCGGCAAGGCGTACAAGCAGATGCTGGAAATCCGGCTGGAGAAAGGCCCGATGGAGCGCGCGGACGCGATCGCCGCGCTCAAGGAGTGGTGGGCAGCCCAGCAGGGTTGATGTCATGGTGTTTCACGTGAAACCGGGTGGACGACCGCGCGGTTTCACGTGAAACCGAGTGGGGCGGGTGCGTCGTGTTTCACGTGAAACACGACGTGGAGTGCGCGCTGGTTTCCCGTGAAACGCTGTGCCCGACGGGCCGTTTCACGGGAAACATGGCGCCCTGCCCCCAGTGATGTTTCCCGTGAAACATCTTCCGGTGCGTTCGCCGAGGTGCGGACCGGTACCGGCCTCCGGCCGCCGGGCGCGACTCACATGGACGGGCGGAGCTTCGGGAATCCGGAGCGGGTCACCGCGACGACGGTCGCCGCATAGAGGCCGGCGATCACGATCACGAGCGGGACCGAGCGTCCGTCCGGCGGCAGCATGAGCGCGGCGACCGCAGCGGCGCCGACGAACGCGACGTTGAACAGCACGTCGTAGACGGCGAACACCCGGCCGCGATAGGCGTCGTCGACTGTGGCCTGCACCACCGTGTCCGTCGCAATCTTCGTGCCCTGGGTGCTCAACCCGAGGACGAAGGCGGCGACCAGCATCGGCCGCAGGGTGAACGGCAGGCCCAGCGCCGGGACCAGGACGGCTCCGAGGGCCGCGCAGCAGGCGATCCACCCGAAGAGCGTGAACCGGGAGATCGCCCAGGGCGTGACGAGCGCCGCGGCGAAGAAGCCTGCGCCCGATACGGCGACCGTGATCCCCAGCAGGGCCAAGCCGTCGGACGCCGCCGTGGACCAGGCGTAGCGGCAGAGCATCAGCACCATGACGGTCAGCGCGCCGTAACAGAAGCGGACGGCGGTCATCGCCGCCAGGGCGCGTGCCGGGGCCCGCCGCCGGGCGAGGTGACGCAGCCCGTCCATGAGGCCATGCACTGTTTCCCACAGCACTTCCTTCAGGCCGAGTTGGCGCTGTACGACGTCCGGCCCGAGCAGATCCGGCGTCATGCGCAGTGTGGTGAGGGCCGCCGTCAGATACAGCGCCGCGCTGATGAGGACGACAAGGGCGTCCGCGTCCGGGCCGAGGAGCCGGACCACGAAGGCCAGCCCGCCACCGGCCGTCGCGGCGAGCGTCCCGGCCGTGGGCGTGAGGGAGTTGGCGACGACCAACTGCCGTGTGTCATCGATGACTCGGGGCAGCGCGGCGGAGAGCCCCGCCAGGACGAAGCGGTTCACCGCGGTGACCGACAGCGCCGCGACGTAGAACAGCCAGAGGGGCGCCGACGGCAGGATGACCAGCGTTGCGGAGAGCGTGGTGAGCGCCGCACGCAGCAGATTTCCGTGGAGCAGCACCTGACGCCGCCGCCAGCGGTCCAGCAGTACGCCGGTGAACGGCCCCAACAGGGAATAGGGCAACAGCAGAACGGCCATCGCACCGGCGATGGCGGCGGGCGTGGCCTGCTTCTCTGGAGAGAAGACGACGAACGTCGCGAGCGCTACCTGGAAGACGCCGTCGGCAGCCTGTGAGAGCAACCGTGCGGCGAGCAGGGACCGGAAGTCGCGCAGGCGGAGCAGGGCGGCGAGGTCGCGCACAGCAGACATGAGGCACAGCCTCACACAGCCCGCGGGCCCCCGGGAGGGATACCCGGAGGCCCGCAGAAGGTGGCGATGAGGGGAGCGTCAGCGCTCGGCCTCGCCCTTGATGAACTTCTCGACGTTATCGCGCGCCTCGTCGTCGAAGTACTGCACGGGCGGCGACTTCATGAAGTACGAGGACGCGGAGAGGACCGGGCCGCCGATGCCGCGGTCCTTGGCGATCTTCGCGGCGCGCAGCGCGTCGATGATGACCCCCGCGGAGTTGGGGGAGTCCCAGACCTCCAGCTTGTACTCAAGGTTCAGCGGGACGTCACCGAACGCCCGGCCTTCGAGGCGGACGTACGCCCACTTGCGGTCGTCCAGCCAGGCCACGAAGTCCGAGGGACCGATGTGGACGTTGTCCTCGCCCAGGTCACGGTCCCTGATCTGCGAGGTGACGGCCTGCGTCTTGGAGATCTTCTTGGACTCCAGCCGCTCCCGCTCCAGCATGTTCTTGAAGTCCATGTTGCCGCCGACGTTCAGTTGCATCGTGCGGTCCAGGACGACGCCCCGGTCCTCGAAGAGCTTCGCCATCACGCGGTGCGTGATGGTGGCGCCGACCTGCGACTTGATGTCGTCACCGACGATCGGAACACCGGCCTCGGTGAACTTGTCCGCCCACTCCTTGGTACCGGCGATGAAGACCGGAAGGGCGTTGACGAACGCGACCTTGGCGTCGATGGCGCACTGCGCGTAGTACTTCGCCGCCTCCTCGGAACCGACAGGGAGGTAGCAGACCAGGACGTCGACCTGCTTGTCCTTGAGGACCTGGACGATGTCGACCGGAGCCTGCTCCGACTCCTCGATCGTCATGCGGTAGTACTTGCCCAGGCCGTCAAGGGTGTGGCCGCGCTGGACCGTCACACCGGCGTCCGGCACATCGCAGATCTTGATGGTGTTGTTCTCGCTGGCGCCGATCGCTTCCGAGAGGTCCAGGCCAACCTTCTTGGCGTCGACGTCGAAGGCGGCCACGAACTCGATGTCACGGACGTGGTACTCGCCGAACTGCACGTGCATGAGGCCGGGCACACGGCTTTCCGGATCGGCGTCCTTGTAGAACTCGACGCCCTGTACCAGCGAGGCGGCGCAGTTGCCCACGCCGACGATGGCTACGCGAACCGAACCCATTCCGGTTGCTCCCTGTGTTCTCGCTGAGGTCCTGCCGGACAGGACCTCATGTGGTGGTGTCATCGGACGGATCCGGCCGGGAACCACCCCGGTACCGGGGCGGGCCGTCCGTCTCTCCTGACTGATCCTGCTTGTCCCGCTCAGCGGTCCCGGGCGGATGCCGATCGCGCCCGGTGCGCTCGCTCTCGATGAGTCCGTTCAGCCAGCGGACCTCGCGCTCCACGGATTCCATGCCGTGGCGCTGGAGTTCGAGGGTGTAGTCGTCCAGCCGCTCACGGCTGCGGGCCAGGGAGGTACGCATCCTTTCGAGACGTTCCTCCAGCCGGCTGCGACGCCCTTCCAGCACGCTCATCCGCACGTCCCGCGACGTCTGGCCGAAGAACGCGAAGCGGACGCCGAAGTGCTCGTCCTCCCACGCGTCCGGACCGGAGTGCGAGAGCAGCTCCTCGAAGTGCTCCTTCCCCGCCGCGGTCAAGCGGTAGACGATCTTCGCCCGGCGTCCGGTCAGAGTCGTGGCGGGCGCGCCCTCGGGCGGGCCGCCCGGCTCCTCCATGAGCCAGCCGTTCGCGACCAGCGCCTTGAGGCAGGGATAGAGGGTCCCGTAGCTGAACGCGCGGAAAACCCCGAGCGAGGTGTTGAGTCGCTTGCGCAACTCGTAGCCGTGCATCGGGGACTCGCGCAGCAGGCCGAGAACGGCAAATTCGAGGACACCGGAGCGTCTGCTCATCCTCCGCCTCCTCGACCTCGCGCACTCTTTATGCCGTGCTGATGTATCGGCTCGATACATCCAGACGATAGAACGCCACGTGGGGCGGGACAAGCAACGGTGCGGTGAACGGCGTCACATCACCGATTCATAGCGTCCAACCTGCCTGATTTGGAGTGAATTTCAACAGTGGGCAGGTTTTGGCCGTGCGTAGTCTGTGCGGCATGCAGACTGCCGGGAACCGTGGGCCGATAACTGGCGTCCCTGTGCTCGGTGTAGTGCGGCCCGCGCGTCAGGAACGGGCCGTGCATCGGGGGGACCTGAAGACAACCACCGCCTTCAGGCGACGAGATAGCGCGCCTGCCCGAGGAGTATTCGTTCCATGAGCGAGCACCGTCGCAAACCGCCACAGCCGCAAGGTGGCGGTCGCGCCGCGGCCCGACGTGCCGCACAGCAGTCATCGGGGCGTCGTTCGGCGCCCCGTGATGCTGCTTCCGGCTCCACATCCCACTCTGCCGCGCACGGTCAGGAGCGGCCACCCGGCGGGCGGGCGGAAGCGCGTCGTGCGGCTCAGCGCGGCGGTCGCCGGCGCGCGTCCGACGCGGCGGGGGCTGCCGGTGGCGGCCGAGGTGGCGGCCGAGGTCGTCGCGGTGGCGGCGCGGACGGCGCGGGCGGCGGGCGCGGCCGTGGCGGAAACAGTCCGGCCAAGAAGCGCTTCATCGACTACCCGCGGGCCGGACGCGTCGGGTGGCGCCGCTTCGTGCCGTCGTGGAAGCAGGTCACGACGTTGTGCGTCGCCTTCCTGGGCGTCATAGTCGGGGTCGCCGGTGTCGCTCTGTGGCTGGTGGAGGTGCCCAAGGAGAGCGTCGCGGCCCGGCAGGAGAACAACATCTACTACTGGGCCAACGGCAGCGTCATGGCCCGCGACGGCGAGACCAACCGCCAGATCGTCCAGATCAGCGACATCCCGATGTCGATGCAGAACGCGGCGATCGCGGCGGAGAACGAGAACTTCCGGGACGACTCCGGCGTCGCCCCCGGAGGCATCATCCGCGCCCTGATCAAGATGGCCAAGGGCGAGGAGACCCAGAGCGGTTCGACGATCACTCAGCAGTACGTCAAGAACGCCATGCTGAGCCAGGACCAGACTCTCACCCGTAAGTTCAAAGAGCTGTTCATCTCCATCAAGGTCGGCTGGAAGGTGGGGAAGGACCAGATCCTCCAGGGCTACTTCAACACCAGCTACTTCGGGCGCGGCTCCTATGGCATCCAGGCGGCGGCCCAGGCGTACTACGGCAAGGACGCCCGCGATCTGAAGCCGGACGAGGCCGCTTTGCTGGTGGCGGTGCTCAAGGGCCCCGAGCTTTACGACCCCGCGGGTGGCTCGGTGCCGCACGCCAGCCCCCAGGAGAACACGAAGCGGGCGAAGAGCCGCTGGTCGTGGGTGCTCGACCGTGAGGTCCATGTGGGCCTGATGTCGAAGAGCGAGCGGGCCAAGTACACGGAGTTCCCCACGCCGAAGGAGCTGAAGTCGTCGGCCAGTCAGAACGGCCAGATCGGCTATCTGATGGACACGGCCAAGAAGTACGTCCTCAAGAACACCCACCTCAGTCAGGCGGCGTTCGACAAGGGCGGCTACCAGATCTACACGACCTTCGACAAGAAGAAGGTCACCGCGCTGGCCAACTCGGTCAAGAAGGTCGACAAACGCTACATCAACCCGAAGAAGCGGGAGAAGGACAAGTACGTCCAGTTCGGTGGCGCCTCGGTGGAGCCCGGAACCGGCAAGATCGTCGCGCTCTACGGCGGTGAGGGCTACGACAAGGGCCACTTCAGCAACAACGCCGACACCTTCGGTGTGCCGGTCGGCTCGACCTGGAAGCCGTTCGTCCTCGCGGCGGCGATGAAGTACGGGACGCAGCAGAGCAACGGCCAGCCGCTGTCACCGGACAGCCGCTACAACGGTAACGACCACCTCAAGGTGAAGAACGCCGACGGCACCGATTACCTGTCGAAGGACAACTCGCCCTTCTACCAGAAGAACGAGGGCAGCCAGGCCTGGGGCTACATCAGCCTGACCAAGGCGATGGAGCAGTCGATCAACACCCCGTTTGTGCAGCTCGGCATGGATGTCGGGATGAGCAAGGTGCGGGACATGGCGCGGGCCGCGGGCATCTCGGACACGAGCTTCAACAAGTACCTCAACCCCTCGTTCGCCCTCGGCACCTCGACTCCCAGCGCGATCCGCATGGCCAACGCCTACGCGACGTTCGCGAAGTCGGGCACCAAGGTGGAGCCGTACTCGGTCACCGAGGTGAAGCACCACGGCGAGGCGGTGGACGGTATCGAGACGCCCACGACGGAACCGGCGATCGACCCGGACATCGCCAACAACGTCACCAAGGTGCTGGAGAACGTCATCACGAACGGTACGGCCAAGGAGGAGGCGACGAAGCTGGGTCGTCCCGCGGCGGGCAAGACCGGTACCACCGACGAGAACAAGTCGGCGTGGTTCGTGGGGTACACCCCGCAGCTGTCGACCGCGATCACGATGTTCCGTGAGGACCCGAAGAATCCCCGCCAGCTCTCCATGAACGGCGTCGGCGGCTTCGACTCGATCCACGGTGGTGCGCTGCCCACCCAGGTCTGGACGCAGTACATGATCCAGGCGCTGGAGGGGACGCCGGTCCAGGACTTCCCGGCGGCCACGCCCATCGGCCAGCGCATCGACGAGCCGGGCATGCCCTCCCCGACGCCGTCCCCGACGCCCTCGCAGACGCCGTCCCACACGCCCTCGGAGACGCCCTCGCACTCCGAGACGCCGACCCACTCGCCGACGCCCACGGCCACGGAGACGTGCGCCGACTGGGACGTCGGCTGCCACAACAACGGCGGTACGACCGGTGGACCCGGCGGCGGGCCCGGTGGCGGTCCCGGCGGCGGGCCGGGCGGCGACACCGGTGGGGGCACCCCGTCGCCGGATCCGACGGACGGAACCGGCACCGGCGGCGGCTGGTTCGGTGGCCCCAGCGGGAAAAGTCCCTGACCCCCTTCGTTTCACGTGAAACGGCCCGCCGCCACGGCAGCCGAACGCACGGCCGTTTCACGTGAAACAGCGCACCACGAAGCCCCCGCCCCGGCTCGACCGGGCGGGGGCTTCGCCGCGTTCCGCACAGGGGCGTGCGGCAGGATGGGGCCATGACGAGCGTGCGCGGGGACGAGTCCGTACGGCCCACACAGCGGGACGAGGTCGCGGCAGCCGGCAGCGAGCTGCTCGGGGGCCCGCTCGGTCGTCGGGCGCTGCCCGGCACGGGCCGCCTGACCCCGGTCAGGGTGATCGTGCTCGTGGCCCTCGGGATGTTCGCCCTCGGGATGGTGCAGAAGCTCCCCTGCTACAACGGCGGCTGGTTCTTCGGCGCCACCTCTCAGTACGTCCACGCCTGCTACTCCGACATCCCCCACCTCTTCGCGGGACGCGGCTTCGCCGACGGGCTCATCCCCTACTTCGACCGGCTGCCCGGCGACATGGAGTACCTGGAGTACCCCGTTCTGACCGGGCTGTTCATGGAGGTCGCCTCCTGGCTGACCCCGAACGGCGGCGAGATCGTCCAGCGCGAGCAGATCTACTGGCTGGTCAACGCCGGGATGCTGATGGTCTGCGCCGCCGTCCTCGTCGTCTGCGTGGCCCGTACGCACCGGAACCGTCCCTGGGACGGGCTGCTCGTCGCGCTGGCCCCCGCGCTGGCGCTGACCGCCACGATCAACTGGGACCTGCTCGCCGTCGCGCTCACCGCAGCGGGCATGCTCCTGTGGTCCCGGAGCCGCCCGCTCTGCGCCGGAGTGCTCATCGGGCTGGCGACCGCCGCCAAGCTCTACCCCGTACTGCTCCTGGGCCCCCTGCTGGTGCTCTGCTGGCGGGCCGGCGCCTGGCGTGCCTACGGGCGGTGCCTGGCCGGCGCCGTGGTCTCCTGGCTCGTGGTGAACCTCCCGGTGATGTTCACCCACGACCCGAGCGGCTTCCACCTCCGCGAGGGGTGGGCGAAGTTCTACACCTTCAGCCAGGAACGGCCGATCGACTTCGGTTCCGTATGGCTGCTGCTCTCCCAGCGCACCGGGAACCCGCTGGAGAACGCCAACCTCTACGCCACGCTGCTGATGCTCCTCGGCTGCGGTGGTCTGGCCCTGCTCACCCTCTACGCGCCGCGCCGCCCGCGCTTCGCGCAGCTCGCCTTCCTCGTCGTCGCGCTCTTCATCCTGACGAACAAGGTGTACTCCCCGCAGTACGTGCTGTGGCTGATCCCGCTGGCGGCGCTGGCCCGCCCACGGTGGCGGGACTTCCTGGTCTGGCAGGGCTGCGAGGTCCTGTACTACCTGGGGATCTGGACGTACCTCGCCTACACGGGCAGCGGCGACAAGCACCAGGGGCTGCCGCCGGAGGGCTACCAGCTGGCGATCCTGGTGCATCTGCTGGGCACGCTCTACCTGTGCGCCGTCGTGATCCGCGATGTGCTGCTGCCGGAGCGTGACGTGGTCCGCCGGGACGGCGAGGACGACCCGTCCGGCGGCGTCCTCGACCGGGCACCCGACGCCTTCGTCCTGGGCCGGGCCCTGCTCCCCCGCCCCGCCGTGCACTTCGAGGGCGCCCCGCGGGTGCGCTGGGGCGCCGTACGGAAGTGAGCCGGAGCCGGAACGGGCGAAGGGCCCCCCCCCCCGGGGGGGCCGCGGGGCCGGGCGGGCGGGGTACGGGCCGGGGGCCGGGGCCGCGGGCGACAGACCGGGGCTCAGACGGGGT
>NZ_JBHYGX010000007.1:82036-102558 GCF_042739975.1 Streptomyces sp. NPDC059080 | reverse complement strand
GGCCCCCGCCCCCCCCCCCCCCCGCCCACTACCCGCGCCCCCCGGGGGTGCGCTGGGCCCCCCACCGCATGTGCGCCGGCCCCGCACCGGCCCACGCCCCGGCCCCGCGGGTGTGCCGCGAGGCCGGGCCTTCGTCGTACGGGCCGTGGCCCGGGTCAGCGGTCGACGATCCGGTCGAACTGCGTCGTGGTGTGCCGCAGATGCGCCACCAGCTCCTCGCCGACCTGCGGCGCGGGCGCATCGCTCGGGACGAAGAGGATCGACACCTGCATGTGCGGCGGCTCCGCGAACCAGCGCTGCTTGCCGGACCAGACGTACGGGGCGAGATTGCGGTTGACCGTCGCCAGGCCCGCGCGCGCCACGCCCTTGGCCCGCGGCATCACGCCGTGCAGCGCCTTGGGCGACTCCAGGCCGACGCCGTGCGAGGTGCCACCGGCCACCACGACCAGATAGCCGTCGGACGCGGCCTTCTGCTGGCGGTAGCCGAAGCGCTCGCCCTTGGCGACCCGGGTGACGTCGAGGACCGAACCGCGGTACTCGGTGGCCTCGTGGTCGCCGAGCCAGAGCCGGGTGCCGATCCGCGCGCGGAAGCGGGTCTGCGGGAACTGCTGCTGGAGGCGGGCCAGCTCCTCGGCCTTGAGATGGCTGACGAACATGGTGTGCAGCGGGAGGCGGGCGGCCCGCAGCTGGTCCATCCAGCCGATGACCTCCTCGACGGCGTCGGAGCCGTCGGTGCGGTCCAGCGGCAGGTGGATGGCGAAGCCCTCCAGCCGAACGTCCTCGATGGCGGTGGCCAGCTTGGGCAGGTCCTCCGGCGTGACACCGTGCCGCTTCATGCTGCTCATGACCTCGATGACGACGCGGGCGCCCACCAGGCCGCCCACCCCCTCGACCGAGGAGACCGAACGGATCGCGCGGTCGGGCAGCGGCACCGGCTCCTCGCCGTGGCGGAACGGTGTCAGGACGAGAAGGTCACCGCTGAAGAAGTCCTTGATCCGGGCCGCCTCGTAGGTCGTCCCGACGGCGAGGATGTCGGACCCGAGGCGGGCGGCCTCATCGGCGAGGCGCTCGTGGCCGAAGCCGTAGCCGTTGCCCTTGCAGACCGGGACCAGCCCGGGGAACTGCTGGAGAACGCTCTGGTGATGCGCCCGCCAGCGCGCGGTGTCGACGTAGAGGGTGAGCGCCATGGCCGGGCCCGGAACCTTTCTCGTGGCTGGGTGTGACGGAGGGACGTACGGAGGAGCGGTCAGCGGCGCGACATATACATGTCGAGCGCCTTGTGCAGCAGCTTGTTGAGCGGGAAGTCCCACTCGCCGAGGTACTCCGCTGCCTGGCCGCCCGTGCCGACCTTGAACTGGATCAGGCCGAAGAGGTGGTCGGTCTCGTCCAGCGAGTCGCTGATGCCGCGCAGGTCGTAGACGGTCGCGCCGAGCGCGTAGGCGTCCCGCAGCATCCGCCACTGCATGGCGTTGGACGGGCGCACCTCGCGGCCGATGTTGTCGGAGGCGCCGTACGAGTACCAGACGTGCCCGCCGACGACCAGCATCGTCGCGGCCGAGAGGTTCACGCCGTTGTGGCGGGCGAAGTAGAGCCGCATGCGGTTGGGGTCCTCGGAGTTGAGGGCCGTCCACATGCGCTGGAAGTAGCCGAGCGGGCGCGGCCGGAACTTGTCGCGCTCCGCGGTGATCTCGTAGAGCCGCTGCCACTCGGCCAGGTCCTCGTAACCGCCCTGGACGACCTCGACACCGGCCTTCTCGGCCTTCTTGATGTTGCGACGCCAGAGCTGGTTGAAGCCCTTGTGGACCTCCTCCAGCGCACGGTTGGCGAGCGGCACCTGGTAGACGTACCGGGGCTGGACGTCACCGAATCCGGCGCCGCCGTCCTCGCTCTGCTGCCAGCCCATCTTGCGCAGCCGGTCGGCGACCTCGAAGGCGCGCGGCTCGATATGGGTCGCCTCGACGTCCCGCAGCCGCTTGACGTCCGGGTTCTGGATACCGGCCTTGATCGCTGGGGCGTCCCAGCGGCGGATGATCACCGGCGGGCCCATCTTGACGGTGAACGCGCCCTGCTGCTTGAGGTGCGCCAGCATGGGCTGGAGCCAGTCGTCCAGATTCGGCGCGTACCAGTTGATGACCGGGCCCTCGGGCAGGTAGGCGAGGTACCGCTTGATCTTCGGGAGCTGGCGGTAGAGGACCAGGCCCGCCCCGACCAGCTCGCCGGCGGCGTCGAACCAGCCGAGGTTCTCCGAGCGCCACTCCGACTTGACGTCTGCCCAGGCCGGGACCTGCATGTGGCTCGCCGCGGGCAGACTCTGGATGTATGCCAGATGCTGCTCTCGGCTGATGGTCCTCAGGGTCAGGCTCATGCGGGGCGCTCCTCGGCAGGTGTGTCCCCAGGGTCGGGGCTCCGGCTCTCGCGCCGAAGCCTACTGGGGAGCGTCCCGTTCAGGCGTACGGGAGCCGGGTGCGTGCCCGCCTCACCGGGCCGCGAGGCGGCGTGGGGCACGGCGGAGGCGACGCCCGTGGGCGCCGCCTCCGGTGCGGAACGGTCCGGCCCGGTCAGAAGACGCCGCCGAAGGGGCCGCCGTGCGCGATGCCGATGTAGAGGCCGACGGCCGAGGCACCGAGGCCGATGATCGCCATGAAGCGTTCGCCTGTCGTGGACGAGACGAACTGTGCCCAGAGCCCTGTGGCGATGCCGACGATGCCGACCCAGGAGCTGACCAGGTGCAGGCCGGGCGCGAGGGTGGTGAAGACGGCGATGGCACCGAGCACCAGGGCCACGGCGGCCAGAGTGTTTTCCACTGGATGTGCCCTGCCGTCGCTGTTGAGGAACGAGAGCAGGTTGCGCTGGGTCTTTACTGCCTGTGCCATGCGGCACCTCCCAAGAGAGGCGGCGCGGTGTGGCGCCGCTCACGCCCGATGTGTTCCAGATTGCGGGGTTCCGTGGCCGGATTTCAACCGGAAGCGTGGCAGCGGGTACGCTGTACGGTCTGCGCCCATCTCTGTCCGGATACTCCGGGCAGGGCCGGTGCGGAACGCATCACGACCCTCCTGCCACGGAACGACCGTGGCCGCTGAGTCCAAAGGAGGTGGGTTCCACATGCGTCACTACGAGGTGATGGTCATCCTCGACCCCGATCTGGAGGAGCGCGCTGTCTCTCCCCTGATCGAGAACTTCCTTTCCGTCGTCCGTGAGGGCAACGGCAAGGTCGAGAAGGTCGACACCTGGGGCCGTCGTCGTCTCTCGTACGAGATCAACAAGAAGCCCGAGGGCATCTACTCGGTCATCGACCTGCAGGCCGAGCCTGCGGTCGTCAAGGAGCTCGACCGTCAGATGAACCTGAACGAGTCGGTCCTCCGGACCAAGGTCCTCCGTCCCGAGACCCACTGAACGCTTCGGCGTCAGCGGTAACCGGGTCCGAGTAGCAGCAACACCAGCAGCCAGCAGCACACCCGCCGAGAGGTTCCCCTAATGGCAGGCGAGACCGTCATCACGGTCGTCGGCAATCTTGTCGACGACCCCGAGCTGCGCTTCACCCCGTCCGGTGCGGCGGTCGCGAAGTTCCGCGTCGCGTCCACTCCCCGCACCTTCGACCGTCAGACCAATGAGTGGAAGGACGGCGAGAGCCTGTTCCTGACCTGCTCGGTGTGGCGTCAGGCGGCGGAGAACGTCGCCGAGTCCCTCACGCGGGGCACCCGCGTGATCGTGCAGGGCCGCCTCAAGCAGCGGTCGTACGAGGACCGCGAGGGCGTGAAGCGCACGGTCTACGAGCTCGACGTCGACGAGGTCGGCGCGAGCCTGCGCAACGCCACGGCCAAGGTCACCAAGACCAGCGGTCGCGGTGGCCAGGGCGGCGGCTTCGGCGGCGGCCAGCAGGGCGGTGGCCAGGGTGGCGGTGGCTGGGGCGGCGGCCCCGGCGGCGGCCAGCAGCAGGGCGGCGGCGGTGCTCCCGCCGACGACCCGTGGGCGACCGGCGGCCCCTCCGGCGGCAGCCCCTCCGGCGGCGGCCAGCAGGGTGGCGGCGGCGGTGGTGGCTGGGGCGGTGGCTCCGGCGGCGGCTACTCGGACGAGCCGCCCTTCTAGGTCCGCGCGGCCGTCCGCGACGTTTCACGTGAAACGTCGCGGGATCCCGGCCCGCGGCACCAGGGCGTCAGTACAAAACTTCTTGAACTCACTGGAGAGAGACAATGGCGAAGCCGCCTCCTCGCAAGCCTAAGAAGAAGGTTTGCGTGTTCTGCAAGGAGAAGATCTCCTACGTCGACTACAAGGACACGAACCTGTTGCGGAAGTTCATTTCCGACCGCGGCAAGATCCGTGCCCGCCGAGTCACCGGCAACTGCACCCAGCACCAGCGTGACGTCGCCACGGCAGTGAAGAACAGCCGTGAGATGGCGCTGCTGCCCTACACGTCCACCGCGCGATAAGGGAAGGGTGACCGAAACATGAAGATCATCCTCACCCACGAGGTCTCCGGCCTCGGCACCGCCGGCGACGTCGTTGACGTCAAGGACGGGTACGCCCGCAACTACCTGGTCCCGCGTGGTTTCGCGATCCGCTGGACCAAGGGCGGCGAGAAGGACGTCGAGCAGATCCGCCGCGGTCGCAAGATCCGCGAGATCGCCACGATCGAGCAGGCCAACGAGGTCAAGGGCCAGCTCGAGGGCGTCAAGGTGAAGCTCGCGGTCCGCGCCGGCGAGGCCGGCCGTCTGTTCGGCTCCGTCACCCCGGCCGACATCGCCTCGGCGGTCAAGGCTGCCGGTGGTCCGGACATCGACAAGCGCCGCGTCGAGATCGGTTCGCCGATCAAGACCCTGGGCGCGCACCAGGTCTCCGTGCGTCTGCACGCCGAGGTCACCGCGAAGGTCGGCGTCGAGGTCGTCGCCGCCTGAGCCAGGCAGTAAACGCCGAAGGGCCGCATCCCGGGAACGGGGTGCGGCCCTTCGCCGTATCCAGGGAGGCTCAGTCGCCGTCCTGGGCGCGCCGGTAGAGGGCGGCGATGTCGTCGTCGAAGTACGCGGCGTACGAGACATCGTCCTCGTCCCCGCCGCCGAGGTGGCCGCCGAGGACACCGATGACCGTGCCGGTCTGGCTCTTGGGGTCGTAGTCGGCGAGCCAGGGGCTGCCGCTGGTGCCGCCCGCGAAGTCGTCGCACTGGATCCGCATCTGGGTGCCGCTGTACTTCGTGGTGCGGTTCTGGCAGGAGATCGGGGTGTTCCGGCTGCTGGGGTAGCCGGTGACCTTGACCTCGTTGTCGAAGCCGCGGTCTATGCCGAGGGTGTTGCCGCCGAGGACGTCCTGGATCTGCTTGCCGTCCTTGGAGTCCAGGGTGAGGAAGGCGACGTCGAGGTCCTCGTCGTCGGAGGCGGCCCAGCGATGGTCGACGAAGACCTTCCGGACCTTCCACAGGCCGGTGGGTTCCTTGCCGTCGCGGTAGTCCGGGGCGAAGACGAGGCCGTCGACGGGCTTTCCGGTGTCCGGGTCGAAGGCGCAGTGGGCGGCGGTGACCAGCATGTTCCGCCCGGGGCTCTGCACCACGCTGGCGGTGCAGAAATGATTGCCGGTGTCGTCCTTCTCGAAGATCGCGCCGATCCTGGCGTTCTCCTCCGTACGGCGCGGGGTGTAGGCCCTGCCGTCCGACGCGGGAGCGGTCGCGGCGGGGTCCTGGGGTGGTTCGTCCCCGGTGCCGGACTTCCCGAAGCCGTCCCGGGCGGCGAGGGGTGGCGGGGGCTCCTCGGTGGCGTACCCCGTGAGGACGCCTGCCCCCATGACCACCAGCGTCAGGGGGAGGAGCGTTTTCCAGGCAAGCAGGCGCACTCCGTCATTATCGGCAACGCTTCGAAGATCGGTAGAGGATCAGCGGAAGGCGCCGGTCACAATCCACCGGCCGGAGCGTGCGCGCAGCCACAGCGTGAGCATGCGGACGGTCATCATCAGGGCCATCGCCCACCACAGCGCCGTGAGACCGCCGCCGAGCGCCGGGACGGCCAGCGCGGCGGGGGCGAACAGCCCGAGCGTCACCAGCATCGCCCAGGCCAGATACGGCCCGTCCCCGGCGCCCATCAGGACGCCGTCGAGGATGAAGACGATGCCGGAGACGGGCTGGGTGAGGGCGACGACCAGAAGAGTGGTGAGCAGCGGTCCGCGCACCGCGGGGTCGCTGGTGAACAGGGGGATGAACAGCGGCCGTGCGGCCACGACGAGGACGCCGAGGACGACACCGGAGGCGATGCCCCACTGCACCATGCGGCGGCAGGCGGCCCTGGCGCCGTCCCGGTCGCCCGCGCCGAGGTAGCGGCCGATGATGGCCTGACCGGCGATGGCGATGGCGTCCAGGGCGAAGGCCAGCAGCGACCAGAGGGTGAGGACGATCTGGTGGGCGGCGATCTCGGCGTCGCCGAGCCGGGCGGCGACCGCGGTGGCGATCATGAGGACGGCGCGGAGCGACAGGGTGCGGACGAGGAGCGGCACGCCCGCCTGGGCGCTGGCCCGGATCCCGGCGGCGTCGGGGCGCAGCGAGGCGCCATGCCGACGGGCACCGCGGACCACCACGACGAGGTAGACGGCGGCCATGGCGCACTGGGCGATGACCGTGCCCCAGGCGGAACCGGCGATGCCGAGCCCGGCGCCGTAGACCAGACCGACGTTGAGGGCGGCGTTGGCCGTGAAACCGCCGATGGCGACGTAGAGCGGGGTGTGGGTGTCCTGGAGGCCGCGGAGGACGCCGGTGGCGGCCAGCACGACGAGCATTGCGGGGATGCCGAGGGCGCTGATCCGCAGGTAGGTGGTGGCGTACGGCGCGGCGGTGCCGGAGGCGCCGAACAGCTCGACGAGCGCGGGGGCGGTCGGCAGGACGGCGGCGATGACGGTGGCGCCGAGGAGGAGGGCCAGCCAGATGCCGTCCATGCCCTGCCGGATCGCGGCGGGCAGATCACCGGAGCCGACCCGGCGGGCGACCGCGGCGGTGGTGGCGTAGGCGAGGAAGACGAAGACGGAGACGGCGGTGGTCAGCAGTGCGGCGGCGACGCCGAGACCGGCGAGCTGCGGCGTGCCGAGGTGGCCGATGACGGCGCTGTCGACCATCACGAACAGGGGTTCCGCGACGAGGGAGCCGAAGGCAGGCAGGGCGAGGGCGATGATCTCGCGGTCGTGGCGGCGGGCGGAGCGCCGTGGCGTCGCGGGAGCCTGTGTCATCCACTCAATCTAATCTTCCACAGGTAATAGATGCAAGGCGATTGTGATCCTTACTTTTCGCGGGACGGGGTGAGGGGGCACACGTCTGAGGCGTCGATCATGAACAGGTTGCCGAAGTTTTTCTCCCCCACAGCCTCTGGATGGCGAATCCGCAGGTCACGACGGTGTGGCTGGGGTGATTGTGTGCTTGTCCACAGCGGTTTCCCCCAGGCCGTGCACAGGAACGGGGGAGTTTTCCACAGCTGAGGGCCGGTCATCCACACCACCTGTGGATAACCAGATTGGCGGACGGTGCGTGCGGGCCTACCGTTGACCGGCGCCCGCCACCTGTTTTCGGCCCGAGGACCTTGCGAACTCGACGCGCCGTAACCGGAGTCGGGCGTCTCAATTGTCGGAGCCGTGCCGTAAGAAGGAAGAGGCACGGCGAGGTCCGCGTCGCGGACGGGAGGAGGTGCCGGGGTGAGCGTGGCAGAGCCCATGGAAGACCCCTGGGCGGACTCCGGTCCGGGGGACCGGCTGCCGGCCGGCCGCTTCCGACGGGGCGAGGGCAAGGGCCGCGGCCGCGGCGACCGCCCCGAGCGCGACGAGGAGGGCGGTTCCTGGGCCGGCGGCTTCGAGCGCGTCCCGCCGCAGGATCTGGACGCCGAGCAGTCCGTCCTCGGCGGCATGCTGCTGTCCAAGGACGCCATCGCGGACGTCGTCGAGGTCCTCAAGGGCGAGGACTTCTACCGCCCCGCCCATGAGCTGGTCTTCCAGGCGATCCTCGACCTCTACGCCAAGGGCGAACCGGCCGACCCGATCACCATCGCGGCGGAGCTGACCAAGCGCGGCGAGATCGCCCGGGTCGGCGGCGCCTCGTATCTGCACACCCTGGTGCAGTCCGTGCCGACCGCCGCCAACGCGGAGTACTACGCGGAGATCGTCCACGAACGGGCGGTGCTGCGCCGTCTCGTCGAGGCCGGTACCCGCATCACGCAGATGGGATACGCGGCGGACGGCGACGTCGACGAGATCGTCAACAGCGCCCAGGCGGAGATCTACGCCGTCACCGAGCAGCGCACCAGCGAGGACTACCTCCCGCTCGGCGACATCATGGAGGGCGCGCTCGACGAGATCGAGGCGATCGGCTCCCGCCAGGGCCAGATGACGGGCGTCCCCACCGGCTTCACCGACCTCGACGCGCTGACAAACGGCCTGCACCCGGGCCAGATGATCGTCATTGCGGCCCGTCCCGCGATGGGTAAGTCGACCCTCGCGCTGGACTTCGCCCGCGCCTGCTCGATCAAGAGCAATCTGCCGAGCGTGATCTTCTCCCTGGAAATGGGGCGCAACGAGATCGCGATGCGTCTGCTCTCCGCCGAGGCGCGGGTGGCACTGCACCACATGCGGTCCGGGTCCATGACCGACGAGGACTGGACGCGGCTGGCCCGCCGGATGCCGGACGTGTCCGCCGCGCCGCTCTACATCGACGACTCGCCGAACCTCTCCATGATGGAGATCCGCGCGAAGTGCCGCCGCCTCAAGCAGCGCAACGAACTGAAGCTGGTGGTCATCGACTACCTCCAGCTGATGCAGTCGGGTGGTTCCAAGCGGGCCGAGAGCCGTCAGCAGGAGGTCTCGGACATGTCCCGAAACCTGAAGCTGCTCGCCAAGGAGCTGGAGCTCCCGGTCATCGCCCTCTCCCAGCTGAACCGTGGCCCCGAGCAGCGCACGGACAAGAAGCCGATGGTCTCCGACCTGCGTGAATCCGGCTCCATCGAGCAGGACGCAGACATGGTCATCCTGCTGCACCGCGAGGACGCGTACGAGAAGGAGTCCCCCCGCGCCGGTGAGGCGGACCTGATCGTCGCCAAGCACCGTAACGGCCCGACGGCCACGATCACGGTGGCGTTTCAGGGCCACTACTCGCGGTTCGTGGACATGGCGCAGACGTAAGGGGCTGCTGCTGTGGGATCTCATTTTCCGTGTCGGAATCTCACCCTCGATGTCGGATCGAAGTCGGATCCGACGCTGAGCTGAGATTCGCAGGTCACTGTCATACCTCGTTCGAGTGAAAACGTCGCGGGTGTACTCCCCGTTGGTGTGTTGGGCGGGAGCATCGTGCTGTCGATGACAACTCCAACCCGGGGGAGCGGGCATGGAAGCGACAGTCCGCTTTCGTGGGCGCGGTGGCGAAGTCGAAGACTGCTCCTGGGAGTTCGTGTCGATCGCGTCGCTTCAGTCGGCGCATCCGTGGCGGACCTTCCGCTGGTACAGGGACCAAAAGCACTACTCGGGGACCTATTGGTCGGCGACGATGCACGACCACGTGATCTACGAATCACGACTTGAGCTGTCGCGCCTCCTCTTCGCCGATTTCGATCCGTCCGTACGCGCCATCGTGGCCCAGCCCTTTCTGCTGCAGGCGTTGCTGGAGGGGAAGGTGCGTCGGCATATCCCGGACTATCTCCTGCTCACTGGGCAGGTTCCGGTGGTTGTCGACGTCAAGCCGTTGCATCGGTTGTCCAAGCCGGAAGTGGCGTTCACCTTCGACTGGACCCGGAGGGCAGTGGAATCGCGGGGATGGAAATACGAGGTCTGGACTGAGCCTCCGGCCGCAGAGCTGGAGAACATCCGGTTCCTTGCGGGCTACCGCAGGGAGTGGCTGTTCAACCCCGAGATTCTGGAAGCGCTGCGGGACGCGGATCTCGACGGGCTTCTTCTGGGACAGGCCATGGGGTGTCTGCCGGATCATCCAGAACCCCAAGTCCGCGCCGGGATCAACCACTTGCTCTGGACGCAGACCTTCGTAACCGATCTCGACTGGCCCCTCGGTCCCTCGCACGTCCTGCGGAGGGCCGCGTGAGCAGGGCGGCGGCTCGAGTCGGAGTCGGCACGCGCTTCCGCTACGACGGGGAATCCGTCGAGGTGGTGGAGATGGCCGCGACCACGGCGGGCAACGAAGTGGTCTTGAAGGACGGCCATGGGCGGCTGCTGAGGCTATCGCTCAAGGAACTGCTGTTCTCCGACCGCGCTGCGATCAGTCCTGGTGGCCCGGGGCCATCCGCAGACGACGAGGTCGAGATCGCCTCCGTGATCCTCGGGCAGCTCGATACCGAGGAAAGGCAGAAGGTTCTGGAGCGAGCTGGGCACGTCCGCGAGGTGCTGACCGGCTTTCGCTCCGGCAACGGGGAGTTGGCGGCCGACGATGAGCCGAAGGCCGCCTACGCCACGGCCATGCCGATGGAGGCGAGGAAGGCAGCGAAGGCGGCGGAACTTGGCGTGACGGCCCGCACCATTGAGCGCTGGGTCGCTGGATTTCTCCAGCACGGTGAGGCCGGACTTGCCTCGAAGAGGACGCGGTCGGAGCGGTCACAGACCTCGGTCGATGAGCGGTGGGTGGAGACCGCGGTGGAGGTGATGGTCGAGCACGCTGACCAATCGCGGCCGTCGCGGACGATGGTGATCGACTGGACCCGGGCCCGGGTGATCGCGCGGTTCGGTGAGGGGGTGGTGCCGCAGCCGAGTCGGGCGACGGCGTTTCGGCTGCTGGAGGAGCTGGAGCGACAGCATCCGTTGTTCCGGCTGAGTACAAAGCGCAATCGGGATATCGCTGATCGGCCGAAGGGTCCGTACGGGAAGCTGCGGCCGACGCGGCCGGGTGAGTACCTGTTGATGGACTCCACCCGGCTGGACGTCTTCGCGTTCGATCCGCTGACGTTGAAGTGGGTGCAGGCCGAGCTGACGGTTGCGATGGACTGGTACACCCGCTGCATCACGGGGATCCGGCTGACGCCGGTGTCGACGAAGGCGGTGGACGTCAGCGCGGTGCTCTTCCAGGCGTTTCGCCCGCGGCCGGCGGGGCGGGACTGGCCGCGGCACGCGGTCTGGCCCGAGCACGGCATCCCCCGCACTGTCCTGGTCGATGTTGAGGGCGCCACCGGACCGGGCCTGGCCTCGCCTCCTCTGGTTCCCGAGACGCTGGTTGTCGACCACGGCAAGGTCTACGTCTCGGAGCATCTGACCAGCGTCTGCCGCCGGATGGGCATCTCCATCCAGCCAGCCCGACTGCGAACGGGCCGCGACAAAGGACCGGTGGAGCGCTACTTCCGGACCCTGCGGGAGGGGCTGCTGCAGGTGCTGCCCGGCTACAAGGGGCCTGACATCCACTCGCGGGGTGAGAGCCCGGAGGACGACGCGTTCTTCTTCCTCGACGAGCTTGAGGCGATCATCCGAGAGTGGACCGCGGTGGTCTATCACTGCAGGCCGCACTCCAGCCTCGTCGATTCGGGCCTGCCGGGTCTGCGGATGTCCCCGGCGAAGATGTTCGAGCACGGCATGGCCAGGGCCGGCTACATCGAGGTCCCCCGGGACCCGGATCTCGCCTACGAGTTCCTGAAGACCGAGTGGCGCACGATTCAGCACTACGGGGTCGAGATCGGGCGCCGCCGCTACAGCGGCCCTGGCCTCCCCGACCCTGGCGCTCAGAGCCCCTACGACAGCCCGACGAAGAACGGCTGGCCCTTCCAGGTAGATCCCGACGACATCACGCGGATCTACTTCCGTAATCCGGACACCAGGGCTTGGCACACCCTGACCTGGGAACACGCACCGTCAGCCGAGATGCCGCTGAGCGAGGACGCGTTGACGTTCGCCCGGCAACTGGCCGCTTCGAAGTATCGGTTCCCCGACGACCGGCTCGCTGTCGCCGATCTGCTGGAGCGATGGAACCTCGGCCTGGGCACCACGATCGCCGAGCGACGCATGGCCCTGCGGCTCTCGCGTGAACAAGCCGCCATCGAACTCCCTGAATCCGATGCCGAATCCGTCGTCTCTCTTCCCTCGGTGCGCAAAGCCCTGTGCCAGGACGGCGGTCCGGCAGAGCCCGAAGTGCAGGAGCCAGCAGTCGAGACGGGCGATGACGACGAAGCCGACTTCGATGACCACCTCGACGAGGACGACTTCTACGCCGACGCATTGGAGGACGTGTGACCGACGGGCCTCCGCTGAGCCTGGGCAATCTGGCGCTGTCACGGAAGGAGGACTTCAAGGCGTTCGCCTACGCCCCGCGCCGTGAACAGCCCAAGCTGCTGACACGGGCCGAGCTGAAGACCCTGACCGCTGAGGAGAAAGCGGCTTATGACCGCCTTCGGCGGGAGTGGCATGCCAACCTCGGGCCGATCAAGACGCCACAACTGGCCGAGCTCCACGAAGATCTGTGGGACATCGTCGACAGCAATCTGCAAGACGGCGACAAGGCCAAGGGAGCCGTCGCTGTCGACGCCTTTCCTGGCCTGGGAAAAACGACGTCGGTGCTGGCCTTCCTCCGGGAGTTTCACCACCGGGAAGTCGCCGAGAGCGGTGAGTACACCACGCAGGGTCATGAACGGCTGCCGGTCTGCCGGGTCGGGCTGACCGGCAACACTGGCATGAAGGACCTCAACCGAGCCATTCTCGAGTTCTTCGGTCACGCTGGACGAAACCGTGGAACGGCCGCTCAGTTCGGTCAACGAGCCCTGGACTGCGTGCTGTCATGCGAAGTACGCGTCCTCGCACTCGATGATCTGCACTTCCTGAAGTGGCGCAAGACCAGTGGCATCGAGGTCAGCAACCACCTGAAGTGGATCGCCAACGAGTTCCCCGTGACCCTGGTGATGATCGGCGTCGGCCTCGCGGACAAGGGCTTGTTCAGTGAGGGAACCACGTCAGGTGACACGGTGTTGGCCCAGACCGGCCGACGCACGACCCGCCTGGGCATGCGGCCCTTCACCATCGAGAACGAGGCGGGCCGCCGGGAATGGCGGCAGATGCTTCTTGCCCTGGAGAAGAGGGTGGTCCTGGCGGACAAACACCCTGGCATGCTCGCGGACGACCTGTCCGACTACCTCTTCGCCCGCAGCACCGGACATATCGGCTCGCTCATGACATTGATCAACCGCGGCTGCCAGCGGGCTTTCCGCAGCGGCACCGAACGTCTCGATCGTGAGCTGCTCGACCGAGTCAAGAACGACGAGGCATCCGAGAACGCCCGCAGGGAACTCGAAGCCGCCCTGGAGAACCGGCGATTGACCAGCCGGCCTCAGCCGAGCCGTCAGGCTGCATGAGCTCTGCCCAGCGGACTCTCCCGATCCGCCTCGAACCACTGCCTGGCGAGCCCCTGGACTCCTGGCTGGAGGCCCTGGCCCACCGCAGCATGGTCGACGTCCGCGAGATCCTCGTCGCCTTGGGTCTCCATCACCGCCACCGCGGCGCGATCCCCGACCACACCCTGTTCCTCCGGCCCGAAGAAGCGGAGCAAGCCGCCACCGCCAGCGGAGTGCCGGTCAACCGGCTCCACACGATGACCTTGCGCCAGTACGACCAGCACGCCGTTCTTCTGCACATTGAGCGACGATCCGTGATCCGGATGCAGTTGTGGGGCCGGAGCGGTTCACGCTACTGCCCGGAATGCCTCATCGAACGTGACGGCCGCTGGCTGCTTCGTTGGCGCCTGCCCTGGACCTTCGCCTGCACACGACACCGGCTGCTGCTGGCCCATGAATGCCCGGCCTGCGGTCACCGCCCCCGCCACGGAAGGATCACTCTCTACCGCGATGTTCCGCCGAGCCAGTGCTCGACTCCTTTGCAGAGATCAGGACCGTTCTGCCGCACAGATCTCACGCGGACTCCGGCCGTTCAGGTCGCTGAGGACAACCCGGTCCTGGCCGCGCAGGAATGGATCAACGGCTTGCTGGCGAAGGTCGAGAACAGCGAGACAGGACAGCCAGAGCCTGAGCTACGCGACACCTTTGAGGGCCTGCGGGCACTGGCTGCCTGGACCTTGCGGCGGGCAGCCTCCGGCGACTTCCACTCCTACGGGGAGCACATCGAGCAAGCAGCCCGAGAACACCAGGGTGACGGTCAGTTCGCCCCGAACTCCGCAGCAGTGGCTGCGGGCAGCCTCACCCGGGCGACCGAGCTCCTGCGGCACCCCCTTTCCGAGCACAGCGTCGCGGTCGTCCGCGAACTCCTGGACCGGGACGACAAGGCCATCGAACTTATGCCTCCGGTTGAGGTCCACAAGCGGTGGCGCAGGCACTCACCCGATCTGCAACGCATGATCTGGCGGGCGATGGACACCAAGCTCAGCACCGTCGAGCGACTCCGATACCGATCATGCTCGCCGCATGCGGGGCCACCCCGGGGCGACGCTGTGATCGCAGAGCGGTCCCGCCACATCCCGCAGTTCCTCTGGCGCAGCTGGACGGTGAGGCTCCTGCCGGAAGCCGGCCGACGGAGCATCCGGTTCCGCTCCGCACTCTCCGTCGCGCTACTGCTGCCGGGCTGGTCACTTCGCCGCTTCGACCCCTTGATCAAGATGCTTCACGACCAGGAGTATCCCGACGTCCACTACACACTCGCCAAGCTCACACGGAGCCACCCGGCAGCCCTGCCGGTTCTCTGCTCTCTCGCCGACTACCTGGACGAAGGCCTCTGCCCGATCGACTACGAACGGCGCCGCACCACGGTGGGCACCGATCTCTTGCCCACCGAGACGTGGCTGAGGATCTGCACCGACACCGACACGCCTCCAGGCGGCGAGGCCAGGGCCTTGCTCATGCGCCGATACCTCTACCAACGGGTCACCGGCAACCACCACCGCCAAGCGCCAGGGTCATTGGGAATCAAGACTCCGGCGCAGGAAGCCATGCTCGCGTCCGTCCCGTTCGCCCTTGCAAGGCGGCTGCTGAAGGCGCTCGATGAACACGCCCTCAGCTACCTGCACTCCAAGGGCATCGACGGCGAACCACTCGTCTGGGAGCCGCCAGCCCGCCTCGGGCAGGGACTCCCGCTGAGCCAGGAGTTCAACGAGGACCTGGTGAGTCAGGCCCACCGCATGATCTGTGATGAAGGAGCCCGACCTGCACTGGCAGCCGAGCGCCTGGACGTCCCCCTCGACTACCTACGGTTCCTCTTCGAGACTCAGCCTCCCCTCACACCGCCTCCCGCGCGATCCCGCACCACCACGAAGAGACGCGAGAGTGCCCCGCCCAGGAGCCGACTGGCCGCAGCGAAGTCCCGGCGACGCTCACACGACGAGCTGACCGAGGAGTTCTTGCGACGCGCCTACCTGAGCGACAGAAAGTCGATCAAACAGATCAGCGCAGAAACACGCCTGCCCCGGGCACGCGTCCGTGAACGGCTCGAACAGACAGAGGTCCTCGCCCTCCGACACCCCCACCGAGTCCCCCTCGACGAGCAATGGCTCCGAGAGCAATACCTCCATCACAGGCGCTCGATCGCAACCATCGCGGCGGAACTGGGCCTCAGCGCCACAGAACTGGGCCGTCGGGCCAAGACATTCGGCATCGAAATGCGCCCGCCCACACAACGACAGGGCACGGCACCAGCCGAACTGGCTGCTGTTCCTTCGATCCTGAGGCCAGCCCTCTCGACCCGCACTGGTTGGAACCGTCTGCACCGATTCCAACAAGCAGTGACATACCGGACGATCAGCGAAGCAGCGACGAATCTCGGCTTCCGGCAGGCCGTCCTGTCCCTCCAGATCAGACGCCTGGAGACAGATCTGGGATTCCAACTCCACACCCGCCCTCACCGTGGTGAATCACTCCAGGTGACAGCCGATGGGCAAGCCGTGCTGGACGCGCTCACCATCGTGCAGTCGGCAGGAAATGACACGCTGGTGAGACAGAAGCCGTCCGACACGACCTGAGAAAGAGCGGGAAGTCCCAGGTCACAGCGTCGGCGGCTGACAAGGAACGTGAGATCCTACAGCTGCGCCCGGGTGTGGGGTCTCAAATCCAGCTTCTGGTCGGCGACGATGCGCGACCACGTGATCTACGAGTCGCGCCTGGAGCCGGCGAGGTTGCTCTTCGCTGATTTCGATCTGTCCGTACGCGGCATCGTGGCCCGGCCTTTCTTGCTGAAGACGGTGCGGTGCTGGAGGGGAAGGTCCGCCAGCACAGCTCCCAGCTCATGGGGGACCGGGCGGTTCAGGGTGTGACCGTGTCCGGGAACCGGCGCTGTGTGCGGCCGGCGACGAGGAGTTGGTGGAGGCGTTCGAGTGCGGCGATGAGGGCGGCTCGCTCTGTGTCGTCCGCCCCGGCCAGCGCATTGGTCAGGGCCTTGTCGGCGCGTCCGGCCCGGCGCTGTTGGCCGGCGGCACGGATGGGCTCGGTGACGTCGACCAGCGTTTTGCGTCCGTCGGAGGGGTCGGCTGCGGTGGTGACCCAGTTGCGGCCGGCCAGGGCCCGCACGCTGGTGGAGACGCGGCTTTGGGCCAGGCCGGTGCGCTTGGCGATGTCGCCTACGGCGCTGCGGCCGTTCAAGAAGAGGTCTTGGAGGACCAGGAATTCGCCGGGGGTGAGATCGGGTGCGTCGGAACCCATGTCGTCGAGGGCGATCTCGGCCAGGTGGCGGCCGAGCTGATACAGGTCGCTCATCTCCATCCCCTCAAGTTACATCTCCTTTGATGCATCTCAAAATATGTATCTTGACAGATCAATCTCTAGAGATACATCATCCAAGATGTAAATGGCGAGCCCGCACCACTGGAGAGACACCGTGAGCCTCAGCGACTACCTGCTCTACACCGGCGTGTTCATCGCGATACTCGCCACCCAGCTCGGCACACGGCGTCCGGACGCCAGGCGGCTGCTCCTGCCCGTGGGAATCGTCGCGGGCGTCGGTTTCAAGTACCTCAAGGAGATTCCCTCGGGGAGCGCGTCCTACCTGATCGAGGCGGCCGGGCTCGCGGCCGGCCTGCTGTTCGGCCTGGCCTCGATCGCCCTGATCCAGGTCCACCGCGACCCGGCTGACTCCCGCCTGGTCACCGTCGCGGGCTGGCCCTACGCCGCACTGTGGACGGTCGCGATGGCCCTGCGCATGGGGTTCGCCTACGGTTCGACCCACTGGTTCACCCATGACCTGGCGATGTTCTCGATCCAGCACCAGGTCCCGGCCGCCACCTACGGCACCGCATTCGTCCTCATGGTCTTGGCCATGATCACCGTCCGAACCGTCGGCGTCCTCATCCGTGCCCGCCTCGCAGGCGCCACCGTCGACTTCGGAGCGCTCGGCATCGCTCGACGCTTCGCCCGCTGAGCACCCCGGCCGGTCTGCGGGTGCTCCTCCGCCGGGATCGGGTGTCCACCCCACGACTCGACGACGGCTCTCAAAGCGCGATACCCAGCAAGCCCCTCCACCTCGCTCAGACCCGCACCAAGACGAGAACCACGGGGAAATGACACGGAGTTGAGACAGTCAGCGGATGACATGGTGTGAGACACCAAGAGAAGCCCCAGGTCACAGCGTCGGCAGGGGACACGGGCGCTGAGAACCTACAGCTGCGCCCGGACGCCGGGTGCTGGGACGGGGTGTCCCGGGGCGGGCCCGGTGGGGGAGAGTGGGCGCGGCGGCGGGCGGGATCGCGTCCGCCGGTCGGCCGTTGTCGAGGAGGAGCATGTCCACCGTGCCGTCCGAGGGCTCGGGTCCCGAGTCCGTCCGCGCGCCGGGTGCCGAGGCCGCGTCGGCCCGTCCCGGGGATGAGGCGTTCGCCGGGCTGTTGCCAGAGACCCGGCGGGAGCTGGCGCACCGGCTCGCGGCCGGGCAGCGCGAGGGGCGGGCGCCGTCCGTGGTCGGAGCGGTCGTGCGGGGCGGCCGCATGGTGTGGAGCGGGGTGCGGGCGGCGGATCCGCCCGCGGCGTACGGCACCGTGCAGTACCGCATCGGCTCGCTGACGAAGACCTTCGTCGCGGTGCTGGTGCTGCGGCTGCGCGACGAGGGCGCGTTGCGGCTGGACGATCCGCTGGGGCGTCATCTCGACGGGACCGAGGCGCCCGACGCGACGGTCGGACAGCTGCTGTCGCACCGTTCCGGGCTCGCCGCCGAGCCGCGCGGCCCCTGGTGGGAGCGGACCGCTGGCACGCTGCGCCCGGAGCCCGCGGACCTCTTTGGCGAGCGCCCGCAGCGCCTCCCGGCCGGTGCCCGCCACCACTACTCCAACCTCGGCTACGCCCTGTTGGGCGCACTCGTCGAACGGCTCCGGGACGGCCGCCCCTGGGAAGAGGTGCTGCGCGCCGAGGTGCTGGAGCCGCTGGGCATGACGGAGACGACGACGCGGCCCCGGGAACCGTACGCGCGGGGCTGGGCCGTGCACCCGTGGGCCGACGCGCTGTTGCCGGAACCGGCGCACGACACGGGGCTGATGGGACCGGCGGGCCAGCTGTGGTCCACGGTGGAGGATCTGTGCCGGTGGGTGGCGTTTCTGCTGCGCGGTGACGAGCGGGTGCTGTCTGCGGCGAGCGTCGCGGAGATGCGGGTGCCCGCGGTGCCGCCGGAGGGCGACGACTGGGACGCGGGGTACGGCCTGGGGCTCCAACTGGCGCGGACGAGCCCCCGTACGGCGCCGGGCGGGACGGTACGGGCACCGGGCGGGCGGCTGCTGGCCGGGCACAGCGGGTCGATGCCCGGCTTCCTCGCCTCGCTGTGGTGCGACCCGGACGAGGACCTCGCCGCCATCGCGCTGACCAACTGCACGCACGGGCCGTCCATCGCCGGGATCGCCACCGGCCTGCTGGAGACCGTGGCCGACCGTGAACCGCGCATCCCGGAGCCGTGGCGGCCGCTGACCGGACCGCTGGACGAGGAGCTGCTGGCGCTCACCGGCCCCTGGTACTGGGGCGCGAACCCGTTCGCGCTGCGGCTGCGCGAGGCGAGGGGGCTGGAGCTGACGCCGCTGTCCGGCACCGGCCGCGCGTCGCGGTTTCACGTGGAACCGGACGGCACCTGGACCGGCCTCGACGGCTACTACGCGGGCGAGACGCTGCGCGTGGTGCGCGGCGCCGACGGCTCCGTCAGCCATCTCGACCTGGGGACGTTCGTCCTCACCCGGGGCCCGTACGCACCGCAGGCGCCGGTGCCGGGCGGGGTGGATCCGGAGGGCTGGCGGGTCTGATACCGGTCGCGGGCGGGGCGTGGCCGGGGCCCGTACGGGCTGGTGGTCGGCCTCCGGTCGGCGCCCCGGGCCCGTACGGCGGAGGCGGCGGGCCCGGACGTACAGTCGAGCGAGATGTCAGGAGCCGTGCCACCGTGCGGCTCGCTACCGCTGGAAGGCCACTGTGACTGCCGTGACTGCGAATGCCGAAGCCCCGGTTCTGCTGGATCTGCCGCCGCTCGACGCGGCCCGTTTCGCGCGGATCGAGGACAAGGTCGCCGCGCTGATGCGGACCCGCTGCGATGTCGTGGCGACGCAGGGGGAGGCGCTGCTGCCGCTGGAGGCGTGCATCCGCTCGGCCGTACGGCCCGGCAGCACGGCCCTCAACATCATCACCGGGCCGTACGGCGAGACCTTCGGCGGCTGGCTGCGGTCCTGCGGCGCCGAGGTGGTGACGGTGACGGCACCGTTCACGGGAGCGGTCACCCCGGAGCAGGTCGCGGCGGCGCTGCGGGAGCACCCGGAGATCGACTTCGTCAGCCTGGTGCACGCCGAGGCGGCGACCGGCAACACCAACCCGGTGGCGGAGATCGGTGCGGTGGTGCGGGAGCACGGCGCGCTGCTGATGCTGGACGCGGTGGCGTCGGTGGGCGCCGAGCCGCTGCTCACCGACGAGTGGGGCGTGGACCTCTGCGTGATCGGCGGGCAGAAGGCGCTGGCGGGCCCGGCGGGCGTCTCCGTGGTGTCGGTCAGCGCCCGCGCCTGGGAGCGGATCGAGGCCAACCCGCAGGCGCCCCGGCGCTCGTACCTCTCGCTGCTGGACTGGAAGCACCACTGGATCGACGGGGGTCGCACCGCGCTGCCGCACGCCCCGGCGCAGCTGGAGATGCTCGCCCTGGAGCAGGCCGTCGACCGCATCGACGCCGCGGCGCTGGACGCGGTCATCGTCCGGCACCGCGCGGCGTCCGCCGCCACCCGGGCGGGCGTCCGGGCGCTGGGCGGGATCACCCCGTACGTGACGCGGGACGAGGACGCGGCCCCGGCGGCGACCACGCTGCGGGCGCCGGACGGGTTGCACGCCGGTGAGCTGGTGGCAGCCGCGCTGGCCGCCGATGGCACGGTCCCGGTGCAGGCCGCGGCGGGGGCGCTCGCCACGGAGATGATCCGCGTGAACCACTACGGCCGGGCTGCGGACCTCTCCGTGGTGCGGTCCTCGCTGGCGGCGCTGGCCGTGGGGCTGGAGGCCCGGGGTGTGACGGCCGATGGCGCCGCCGCGGTCGAGGCCGCCGAGGCCGCGTGGCACGGGGTGCTCGGCGGCTGACGCGGGGCGGCGGCGCGTCCGTGTGAGGCGCCGATCGACAGTGGGCCCGAGGGGTGGGGGGGGGGGGGGGTGGTGAAAAACGCCCCCCCCCCC
>NZ_JBHYGX010000007.1:58068-82026 GCF_042739975.1 Streptomyces sp. NPDC059080 | reverse complement strand
CGGCGCGGGGGGGGGGGGGGTCGCTGCGCGTGGCGCGCGAGCTGGCTGGGGGGGCGGGGGGGCGGGGGGTTTATTCACACCAAACCCCGCCCCCCACCCCTTTGTGTTGTAGGGGGAGTTGGCGGATTTATGCGGCGACTTACTTATGACGTAGGCGAGTTGTAGGTGGATGGGCGAGGGGCAGAGAGGGGGCGCGAGTCTTCTCGGGGTGGCCGCCACAGGCAGCTCGGTGGTCGGGGCGGATGGGGATGTGGGGCGGGCCGGGGCCTGCTGAGAGGTCCGGGGGCGCGTTGCTGAGGCGGGCCTGAGCGTGCGCCCGGTACGCGGGCCTTGTGGGTACTGCCGGGGCGCGGCTTGGGGTCTTCCGTACGGCTTTCCTCGCCTCGTTCCTCCTCTCCAGCCGTCTTCCCTCCGGGCTCTCCTCCTCGCGTTTCTCTGTTCTCTGTTCTCCGTTCCCTCGGATTCCTCCGTGTCCGCCCGGTCGCCTCGCCCTGTCCGGTTTTCTCGCCGCCCGCTCTTCTCTTTCGCTTCCTCCCGCTCGTCCGTAGCTCCGTCACCGCCCGGTTTTGAGGTCAGAGGGGAAACGGGTGTCTTGGCCCGTTTAATATGGCGGCTGAATCCGAGGTATGTGGGTGCTGCTCGCTGGAGGGATGCGGATGTCTGGCGGGGGTTCGGGGGCTGCGCGGTCGGATGCCCGGCGTAACCGTGCGCTGGTGCTTCAGGCGGCCCGATCGGCCTTTGCCGAGGGCGGGTTGGCGGTCACTCTCGACGAGATCGCGCGGCGCGCGGGGGTGGGTGCGGGCACCGTTCACCGCCATTTCCCGTCGAAGGGGAAGCTGTTCGCGGCGGCGGTGACGGACCGCATCCGGCTCTTCGCCGACGCCGCGCGCGACCTGGCGGATGTCACGGAACCCGGTGACGTGTTCTTCCGCTTCCTCGCCTCCGTGGTCCGGCTGGCCACGGAGAACCGGGCGCTGGGCGAGGCGCTGGAGGCGGCGGACACGGCTGGGCCCGGCGGGGCGGCGGAGGCCGGGCGGGAGTTCGCCGCGGCGCTCGACGTCCTGCTGCGGCGGGCTCAGGAGACCGGTGCCGTACGTGCGGACGTCGTGATCGGCGACGTGCGGACGCTGCTGGTGGGGTGCCTGGCGATGGAGCGGCGGCGGGCGGCGGAGGGCGATGCGGCCGGTGTTCCGGGGCGGATGACAGAGCTGGCGTGCGACGCGCTCAGGGCAAGCCGCACCGTAACGAAACTCCCGTCCGGCCCCCGGAGGCGTAACGCAACGGAGTGTGGCGTCTGTGGTGCCCCGGTGCCGGTGGCGCGTACGGGACGACCGGCGCGGTACTGCGGCGGGGCGTGCCGACAGAAGGCACACCGTGCACGGCGGGCGCGGACCGGTGACGGGGCGTCGGCCGAGCCACGGCGCCCATAGGGGAGCGTGACGTGCGGACCGCGGATGGCGGGCGCGGGCCAGGACCAGGTGCGGCCCGCGCTGTCAGAGCTGACGCTTGAAGCCCAGGTGGGAGGCTTCGAAGCCGAGCCGTTCGTAGAAGCGGTGGGCGTCGATGCGGGTCGCGTCCGAGGTGAGCTGGACGAGGTGGCAGCCGAGGTCGCGGGAGCGGTCGACGGCCCACTCGATGAGCTGGGTGCCCAGGCCGCTCCCCCGCTCGTCGGCGTGGACGCGGACGCCCTCGATGATCGAACGGGTGGCCCCGCGCCGGGAGAGCCCCGGGACGACGGTGAGCTGCAGGGTGCCGACGGTGCGGCCGTCGCGGACCGCGACGATCAGATGCTGGTGCGGATCCGAGGCGAGGACCTCGTACGCGGTGCGGTACGGGGTCAGGTCGTCCGGGGACTCGCGGGTGGCGCCCAGCGGGTCGTCGGCGAGCATCGCGACGATGTCCTGGAGGTCGGCTTCGGCCGCGCGGCGGATCTCGATATCGCTCATGCGCGCGACCCTATGCGGTACGCGGTAGGGCCGGTACGGCCCGGGGAGAGGCGGCCGAGGGGTGTGGGCGCGCCCGGGGCGTGGGCCGTTCCGGAGCGGCGGGCCGACCGTCCGTTCGCGTCGGCCACCGGCTCATACCGGCGTTCCGTCAGACCGTCGGGGCGAGCGTTTCGACGGCTCGCACCAGGGGGGCCAGCTCCGGGCGGCGCGCGGCTTCGGTGAGGGCCTCGCTCAGGGCGGTTTCATGGGTGGGGCGGGCCTCTACGAGGAGGGCGAGGCCGTCGGCGGTGACGTCGGTGTAGATGCCCCGGCGGTCGTCGGCGCACAGATACCGGGACAGCAGACCGCGCTCCTCAAGGCGGGTGACCAGCCGGGTCGTCGCGCTCTGGCTGAGCACCACCGCGTCCGCGACCTGGTGCATCCGCAGGTGGCCGCCCGGTCCGTCGTGCTGTTCGCTCAGGACGTTGAGCACCGAGAACTCCCGGACGCTCAGCTGGTGGCCGCTCTGCAGTGCGCGTTCGATGTGCGACTCGATGCGGCCGTGCAGCGCGGACAGCGCGCACCAGCCCTGGGCGAGCTCCCGGGTGGTGGGGGCCGGGCAGCCGGATGCGTCGCCGGAGACCGGGGCGGTGGCCGGTTCCGCCTGCGCCACGGGGGCGGCCTGCGGCGTGCGGGGCGTCGGCTGCGTCATCGAAGACCTCCTCGGGGCGTACGAACCAGCGTAGGTCACGAGCGAAAGAGAGGGCGTGTGCAAGGGCGGGAGGGGAGCGGTTGCCGACTTGGTGAGGAGCGCCCGGCCCGGCCTTCACGGACCGGCACGGCGGCCTTCGGGCCGGCCCGGCCTCCGGCCCGGTCTCAGGGCCCTTCCCCGACCGGTCCCTGATCCGGCCCCCGACCCCGCCTCAGTGCCCGTCCCGGCATCGTCCCGGAACTCTCCCGGAGATCTACCGGAGATCTCCGCCCCGAGACGGCCCACCCCTATGAGAGCCGTTTGCCCGAGCCGGGGGGTAGGGGTCGGAATGGGTGAGAAGTAGGGGTACGGGGGGCATGGCGGGGCGACGCGGAGCGCCTAGGCTCCGCGGCATGGGGAAGCTGCATCTGTTCGACATGGACGGGACGTTGCTCCACGGTTCGGCCGCAGCCGTGGAGATCTCCCGGCTGCTCGGGCTCGACCGGGAGATCGCCGAGCTGGAGCGGGGGTTCGCGGCCGGGGAGCTGTCGCCGCCGGAGTTCGCGCAGCGGGCGTGCGATCTGTGGGCGGAGGGGCTGACGGAGCCTCTGGTGGCGGCGTCGTTCGAGGGGGCTCCCTGGCTGGCCGGTATCCGGGAGGTCTGGGCGGACATCCGGGCGCGCGGCGAGCGGTGTGCCGTGATCTCGCTCTCGCCCGGCTTCTTCGTGGAGCGGCTGCTGGGCTGGGGTGTCGACGTGGCGCGTGGCTCCCGCTGGCCCGCGGTGCCGATCCGAGAGCGGGTGGATCCGGCGGGCATCCTCTCCGCGACCGCGAAGGTCGAGATAGCCGACGAGCTGTGCGCGCGGTACGGGCTGACCCGCGCGGACTGCGTGGCGTACGGCGACTCGATGTCGGACAGCGCGCTGTTCGCCGCGGTGCCGACGTCGGTCGCGGTCAACGCCGATCACCACGTCAGTGGGCTGGCGACATGCGCGTACACCGGGCGTGATCTCAGGGAGGCATATGAACTCGCCGCCGCCCCTTGGTAATTCGGGATTCCGAGGCGGATTCGTCCGTTGCGCACGATGAATTTTTCCCTCCGGAGGGAACCGCGGATATCGGATGCCGCGTGTGGAGGGTGCGCGGGTGTGGTGCAGAAGTCTGGTGCGGAAGTTTGGTGCGGAAGGGGACTTGTGGTTTCAACTACTGCCGGTATGGTCGGGGCGGTTCGGCGGCGGGGCGGCGTGAGCCTTCCCGCGCGACGGGCGTGGAAGCGACGCGGTTCGGCGGTGAGGCCACTCATGGCATCCGGATTTCTGTGCATCTGTCCGTTCTGACGGGTCGAGAGGTCGAGGTGCATGGAGGGTGCCTGCTGGCGCTATAGCGGAAATGTGAGTTTTGTCTGCCTTGGTGGGCATTGTCAGAATGGCGTGTGGCGTTGAAGAATTCCGGGGCAGGCTGGGGGAATTCAGGCACGTTCCGACCGACGGAAAGTGCGACGACAACCGAAAGACGTTCGAGGCGAGGCAAACCATGGACGCTCCGACCACCGCGACGGCCGATAACGGCTCTTCCGGAGGCAGCAGTGGCGATTGGGGTTGGTTCACTCCGGCGAAACCGTCGAAGGAGTCCCCCGACGAACAGCAGGAGCGACCGGACCGCGCACACGGCGGGCCCGACGTTCAGGAGGACGGCGGTATCCCCGACGACGTCGCCCACGACCGCGGACCGGAGCCGGATCACGGTGGCTACGGACCCGCCGGCGGGCACGGCCACGCCCCCGATCTCGACTGGTTCGCCGAGCGCCACGACACCGCGTTCGACGGGCCTGGGCCGCGCGTGCCCGAGCAGCCTCCGGCGGTTCGCCAGGAGCGCATACCCGAGCGTCGGCCGGCCCCGGTACGCCCGGTCGGCACCGCCGCCGCCCGCGGCGTAGCGCCCGGGCCCGGCGCGGCCGCCGGGCCGCCCGCGCCCGCGCCGTTCTCCGCCTTCGGGAATCGCCCCTTCCAGGCCGCGTCGGCCCCGGACGCCTCCCCGGCCCCGACGGCTCCGGCGAGCCCCGCCCCGGCCGCGCCCCCGCCCGCCGCAACGAGACCGGCCCCGACGGGCCCCCTGGCCCCGGCCGGCGCCGCACCGGCCCCGACGGGATTCCCGCCGCCGGCCGACTCCGCTCCGACCCCGGCAGCCACCGCACCGACCCCGGCTGCGCCGTCGGCCGCCGCACCGGATCCCGCTATACCGACGGCCGCTGCCCCCATCGACCAGCTCCCCGCAGCCCCCGCCCAGGAATCCGCCGCCGCGCCCATCCCGGAAGCCACCACCCCGGCCACCGCAGCCCCCCAGAGTTCCCCGGCCGCGCTGGAATCCCTCGTCTCGGCCGTCTCCCCCGGCGCCCCGGAGTCCGCCGACGCGGCGCTCATCCGGCGCACGCTGACCGAGATCGAGCTGGTCTCCGACAAGGTGACGTCGTATTTCTACGCGATGCTCTTCGTCCAGCACCCCGATCTGCGGGCGCTGTTCCCCGCCGCGATGGACACGCAGCGCGACCGGCTCTTCAAGGCGCTGCTCACCGCCGCCCGGCACATCGACGACAGCGACCGGCTCACCGCGTACCTCTCGCATCTCGGCCGCGGTCACCGCAAGTACGGCACGCTGCCCGACCACTACCCGGCCGTCGGCGAGAGCCTGCTGGGCGCGCTGGCCCGGTACGCGACGCTGAGCTGGGGCCCGGAGACCGAGGCCGCGTGGGTGCGCGCGTACACCGTGATCTCCCAGATCATGATCGACGCAGCGGCGGAGAACGAGGCGGTCGCGCCCGCCTGGTGGCAGGCCGAGGTCGTCTCCCACGAACGGCGCACCCCCGACATCGCCGTGGTCACCGTCCGCCCCGACCAGCCCTATCCGTTCCGCGCCGGGCAGTACACCAGTCTGGAAACTCCCTGGTGGCCGCGGGTGTGGCGGCACTACTCCTTTGCGTCGGCGCCCCGTTCGGACGGCCTGCTGTCCTTCCACATCAAGGCGGTCCCGGCCGGTTGGGTCTCCAACGCGCTGGTGCACCGCGCCCGCCCCGGCGACGTCCTGCGCCTCGGCGGACCCGTGGGTTCCATGACCGTCGACCACACCACCCGCAACGGCCTGCTGTGCGTGGGCGGCGGCACCGGCATCGCGCCCATCAAGGCGCTCATCGAGGACGTCGCCACCCACGGTGTCCGGCGCCGCGTCGAGGTCTTCTACGGAGCCCGCAGCGACCACGACCTCTACGACATGGACACCATGCTGCGGCTGGAGTCCTCCTACCCGTGGCTCCAGGTGCGCCCGGTCGTCTCCACCGGCCCGGCGGCCGGCCGCGCGAACGGCGTCACCGGTGAACTGCCCGACGCGGTACGGCAGTACGGCCCGTGGCGGGAGTTCGACGCGTACCTGTCCGGGCCGCCCGGACTCATCCGCAGCGGCCTGGCGGCACTGGTGGGGGCCGGGGTCCCGACCGGCCGCATCCGGCATGACTCCGTCGACGAGCTGGTCCCGGCGGGGGAGTGAGGTCTTGGCAATACAGGGTGAGCCCAGTGGTTCACGGGAGGGACACGGCATGCACGACGCGCGTCCGGGCAGCGACGGGGAGCACCTCGTCCAGCAGCGGCTGGGAACGACCGAGCGGGCGAACCGCTTCTACAGAGACCAGGTCCTCGACCACCTCAACGACGCCATGCGGGAGTTCGTGGCCCGGCAGGAGATGCTCTTCCTGGCCACCGCGGACCGCCACGGCGAATGCGATTCCTCGTTCCGGGCCGGACCGCCCGGCTTCATCCAGGTGCTCGACGACCGGTATCTCGCCTACCCCGAGTACCGCGGCAACGGCGTCATGGCCTCGGTCGGCAACCTCTCGGAGAACCCCCGCCTGGGCATCCTGATGGTCGACTTCCTCCGGGACAGGATCGGGCTGCATATCAACGGCCGGGCCCGGGTGGTCCTTGACGAGGAGATGCGGCAGCAGTACCCGTGGCTGCCCGCCGACCCCATCCCCGGGCGGCGCGCGCAGCTGTGGGTGGCCATCGAGGTCGAGGAGGCGTACATCCACTGCGCCAAGCACATACCGCACCTCCAGAAGGTGCCGCCCCAGGAGCGCGGCGCGCGTGCCTGGGGCACCGATGACCAGCGGCGCAAGGGCGGCGACTTCTTCGGCGCGGCAGCCGAGGCCACCACCCGCCCGCCGTTCCGCCGCCCCGGCCACGACCAGGAACATCTGCGCGGCGGCCGCCACGAGGACACCCCCGGGCCCCGGCTCCGCGACGAGCCCGACGGCCTCGTCGAGGCGCTCAACCAAGGCTTCCAGGGCGAGGTCGAACGGGTCCTGGCCCGCGCCCGGCAGCGGCGTCCCGCCGAGGACCCGGGGTTCCGCGGCTGGTTCGGCTGACACCCACGGCCCCGGGGCGCGCGGCGACGGCGGGGGCGTGCGGGGCCGTACGCGCGCCCCCGGGTACTGCCGTCCCGCCCGTACGTCCCTCGGGACCGGCTGGACGGGAACGGCGACCGTCCCCGATCACCCCAGGTCAGGGGCGTGCATCGCCCGTACGCCCTCGATGTTGCCGTCCAGGTAGTGCCGCAGGGAGAGCGGGACGACCTCGACGGAGGCGATGCCCACGCGGGTGAACGGCACCCGCACGATCTCGTACTCCCCGCACGGCTCCTCGACCTCCGGGCCGTGCCGCCGGGAGAGATCCATGGTGTCCAGCCGGCAGACGAAGAAATGCTGCACCTTCACGCCGTCCACACCGCTGTCGCCGATGTGCTCGACGGTGTCCACGAACACCGGGACGACGTCCTTGACCTTCGCGCCCAACTCCTCGTCCAGCTCACGGTGGAGCGCGTCGGTCACCGTGGCGTCCGTGGGCTCGACGCCGCCGCCGGGAGTGATCCAGTAAGGGGCGCGGCCCGGCTTGGTGCGCTTGATCAGGATGAGGTCCGCGCCGTCGAGCAGAATCGCCCGGGCGGTCCGTTTGACGACTGGCCGTACGGTCATAGAGGACAGATGCCGCAGCCACCGGCCAACGAAACCCCGCCGGAGCCGCCGGTTCCGCACCCCGTACGGGACGACCCGGGGACCACCGTCACCGCAGGGCCGTGGCCACCGGGCGGCGACGGCCCCCGCCCGCCCGGTGACGGCGGGCGGCACGGGGCCCGTACGTCAGGCGCCGCGCAGTGCCGTATCCAGCGCCCGGTGGACGTCCGCGATCAGATCGTCCGGGTCCTCGACCCCCACCGAGAAGCGGATGAAGCCCTCCGGTACCGCGTCGCCGCCCCAGCGGGCCCGGCGCTCGGCGGTCGAGCGCACGCTCCCGAAGCTCGTCGCGTCGTCCACCAGCGTCAGCGCGGCGAGGAACCGCTCGGCGTGCGCCCGGTCCGGCAGCGTGAACGACACCACGGAGCCGAACCGCCCCGGCCGCATCTGCGCCACGGCCGGCTCGTGCGACGGGTCGGACGGCAGACCGGGATGACGCACCCCGGCGACCTCCGCCCGTTCACACAGCGCCTCCGCGAGCGCCAGCGCGCCCGCCGACTGCTGCCGCACCCGGAGCGCGAGGGTGGCCAGCGAACGGTGCGCCAGCCAACTCTCCATCGGCCCCGGGATCGCACCGACCGTCTTCCGCCACAGCCGCACCGAATCGGCCAGCTCGGCATCGCGGGTGGTCACGTAGCCGAGCAGGACATCGCCGTGCCCAGTGAGTGCCTTGGTACCGCTGGCCACCGAGAAGTCGGCGCCCAGATCCAGCGGGCGCTGTCCCAGAGGGGTGGCGAGGGTGTTGTCGACGGCCACCAGGGCGCCCCGCTCGTGCGCCACGTCGGCCAGTCGCCGGATGTCACACACGTCCAGCCCCGGGTTGGACGGCGTCTCCAGCCACAGCAGCCGGGCACCGTCCAGGACGTCGAGCTGCGCGTCGTGCGCCGTCGGCGCGGTACGGACCTCGATACCGTAGCTCTCCAGCCGGGTGCGGACCGCGGGCAGCAGCTGGTAGCCGTCCGAGGGCAGCACCACCGCGTCCCCGGACCGGAGCTGCGAGAAGAGAACCGCGCTGATCGCGGCCATCCCGGAGGCGAACGTCACGGTGTGCGCGGGGGCGTGCGGCGACTCCAGTGCGCCGATGGCCTCCTCCAGCAGCGTCCACGTCGGATTGCCGTCGCGACCGTAGGTGTACGGGCCGACGGCGTCGCCGGGCAGATGGAAATGGGCCGCGAACACCGGCCCCGGCAGGGACGGTTCGTGGGCCGCGGGCTCGGGGAGCCCGGCGCGGACGGCGCGGGTGCCGTCACCGGTCATGAGCGCTCCTTGGGTGAGAGGGGGTGTCGTCCCCGGGGAGCGGCGGTGCCCCGGAGCTCCCCCGGGTGAGGGCATCGGAGACCGCCGCCAGCAGACCCGCGCACGCCGCCTCGATCCTCTCCAGGCACCCCGCGAACTCCGCCGGGCCGCCGTGGTACGGATCGGGAACGTCGAGCGTCCCCGGGGCGGGCCCGGCGGGGTCGTACGCGCGCAGCAGATGGACCTTGGCGGCGTCGTCGGGCCCGGGCGCCATCCGGCGCAGCGCCCGCAGATGGCCGCCGTCCAGCGCGATCACCAGGTCGCGGTCCGCGAACCACGAGGCGTCGAAGCGGCGGGCGCGGTGGGCCGCCGGATAGCCGGCCGCGGTGAGCACGGCGACGGTGCGCGGATCGGCGCCCTCGCCCTCGTGCCAGCCGTCGATACCGGCGCTGTCGGCCACGACGCGGTCCCCGAGCCCGGCCGCGGCCGCCTCGGTGCGGAAAACGGACTCGGCCATCGGCGAACGGCAGATGTTCCCGGTGCACACGAAGCAGACGCGGAACGGGCGGCGGGGCGTGCGGGTCACGGTGCGGGTCAGTCCTCGTCGGGCAGCATGACGTGCATGGCCCAGGAGACGATCGATACGATCACGCCGCCGAGCACCGCGGTCCAGAGGCCGTCGACGTGAAACGCGAGATTGAGGTTCCCGGCCAGCCAGGACGTCAACATCAGCATCAGCGCGTTGACGATCAGGGTGATCAGGCCGAGCGTGAGGATGAACAGCGGGAACGACAGCAGCTTCACGACCGGTTTGACGACGAAGTTCACCACTCCGAAGATCAGCGCGACCAGTATCAGCGTCAGTGCCTGATGACCGGTGCTGTCGCCGGTCAGCGAGATGTCCGGCTTCAGCAGGAAGACGGCCACGGCAAGCGCCGCGGCGTTGGCGATCGTCTTGACCAAGAAGTTCTTCATGGTGAGATCGTCGCAGACGAGTCCTGGATGACTGAGGGGTAGGACGTGAAGGCTTTCCGACTGGATGAGCTGGAGGCGGAACGAGCCGCCCACAACGGTGCGTATCTGCAGTTCCTCAAGGAACGCAACATGTCCGTCGGGCTGTACGCGCTCGACGCCGGGGACACCGACCCACAGCAGCCGCACCACCAGGATGAGGTATATCTCGTGGTCAGCGGCCGCGCGGCGATCACTGTCGGCACCGAAACCCAGTCGGTCGCCCGCGGCAGCGTGGTCTACGTCCCCGCGGGGGTGCCCCACAAGTTTCACCACATCAGCGAGGACCTGAGGGTCATGGTGGTGTTCTCTCCCCCCGAAAGCTGAGGGCGGCCCCCGGAACCCGTAAGGGTCGGTTCAGGGATGCCCCAGGGATACGAAGCCCCCACACCGCCCCCCACCGTCCTAGCATCGTGAGTGAAGGGGGACGCAGACCCCGAGCCCGCAGCGGAGCGGCACCACACACTCCGCCCAAGGCAGAGGCGAAGCGGACCATCTCTGGTCAACGGCAGTTCCGGAAACTGCAGTTCCAGTACACAACAGCAGCGGTTGACGACGGCAAGGACCCGGTGCGGCACACGGCAGGCCGCGCCGGGCCCGCCGCGGACACAGAAAGCAGGGCAGAGCAGTGGCAGGTAAGGGAATATTCGCGGGGCTTCCGTGGTGGGTGACCTGGGTCGTGGTGCCCGTGGTCCTGCTCGTCGTCTTCGGCGGGCTGATCGCCAGCGCGGTCGGTTTCCTGATCGGCCTGCTGTTCAAGATCCTCATCGCGGTGGCCCTCATCGCGGGCGTCATCTATCTGGTGCGCAAGTTCAGCGGTTCCTCCACGACCTCGTCGAAGAGCGACTGGTAACCGCTCCGCGGCGGTAACGACACCGCCGTCCCCGCTCGCCACCGACGCCCCGCTTCCTCCCCCTGGAGCGGGGCGTCGGTGTGCCCGGGGGGCTGGCGCTGGGGATTCGGCGCGGGGAAGGGCCCTGGCATATTCGGCCACATCTCACCCACGGCTCCCCACGACGGCGGGGGTTTCGCCCCTCGCCCAGTGCAGCCCCACCCGTCACATCGCAGCAGCTCAAGCACCTTGCAGCTATGGGCTGGTGAGCCCGCGCGGGCCCGGCGCGGGGCTGGGATGGCGTTGCCCGGTGGGCAGCATCAAGAAGTGCGCCAGGTGAGTTAACTCCCAGGCCATTCGGGTTACCACTCGGTTGCACCGCGTTAGAGTGCGGTCGCAGGCGTCTTCCGGATGATGACGTTCCGGAAAATAACGACCGAGGCGGGCATGCGGCCCGGACGTCGAGAACGGGGCCCTGGGAGACGCGCGCGGCGCGGGAACGATCCCGCGGCCGGGGCTTCCCGTGCCCCACGGGCGATCGAACTGGGGGTCGACGTTGGCAGCCGAGAGTGGCGAATCCATTTCTCACCCCACACTGATCGGGTCCGTCCAGCGCGCCCTGCGGCTCCTCGAAGCGGTCGGCGCGCATCCGGAGGGCGCCCCGGCCAAGCAGCTCGCCCGCGAGGCCGGGTTACCGCTGCCGACCACGTATCACCTGCTCCGCACCCTGACCCACGAGGGCTATCTCCGTCGCCGCAACGGCGTCTTCGTCTTCGGCCCGGCCGCGGACTCCCTCGGTCGGGCCGGTGAGCAGCGGCACCGGCGCCAGGAGCTCTCCGAGACGCTGGCCATGCTCGGCAAGAGGCTGAACGCAGCGGTCTACTTCGCCGTCTACCGCGACGGAGAGGTGGAGGTGGTCGCGGCCAGCGGCACACCGGAACGGCCGCCGGTGGAGGAGTGGGTCGACTTCCGCTCCACCGCCCATGCCCATGCGATCGGTCAGTGCCTCCTGGCGCAGCTCGACACGGCCACCCGCAAGGAGCACCTGTCCCGTTATCCGGTGCAGTCCATAACCCCCTTTTCCGTGCGATCCAATGACGATCTGCTGCACCGATTGGATACGGTGCGTCGCGGGCACGTGGCGTATGAACAACAGGAATATGCCCTTGGCACGGTTTGTTCTGCGATTCCCGTCCAGGTCGGCTCCGTCGCCGCGGCGCTGGCGATTTCTCTCCCCGCCGAGGAGCTGCATCGATTGCGTTCCGTCACGGCGCGACTACGGAAAATGGCGGAGGCGACACTAACGACACTCGCCTTCTCTATCAGTATCTGAAAACTCACTCCTTGTGATCTGCTGGCACGTGACAGACGATGGCGTCAATAGGGCCTCGGGGGACGAAACCCGGCCATCCCGATCTAGTGCGGGGCAGTGGTTGATGACCGACACAGTTCAGGCAGAAGTGATCATGAGCTTCCTCGTTTCCGAGGAACTCGCCTTCCGGATCCCGGTGCAGCTGGACTTCGACAGCGCCGATCCGTACGCCGTCCGCCTCACCTTCGACCTACCCGGCGATATGCCGGTGACCTGGGCTTTCAGCCGCGAGCTGATGCTCGACGGGCTGAGCAGACCCTCCGGTGAGGGCGATGTGCGTATCGAACCGGCCGGCGGCGGACATCTCAGCGATGTCTTCATCAGTCTCCAAGTGGGCTCCGAACGCGCGCTTTTCCGCGTCAGCGCCCCGCCCCTGGTGGCCTTCCTCGACCGTACGGACCGCCTGGTGCCGCTCGGCACGGAAGAGGTGTGCGACACCCTGGAGGCCGTACTGGACCGCATCCTCACCGAGGCGTCGAAGGCGAGTTGACCTCGCCCTCGTCCGCGGGCAGCCCCACCGTCCGCGGCGGCCCGGACCGCCCTGTCCCCCGGCGGTCCGGGCCGAGCGCCACCCTCGGACCCGGTCGGTCCGGCGACCGCTCTCGCCGGTACCCGACACCGCCCCCAGCAGCCCTCACACCTTGCGGCGCCGCCCACGCGTCCCGCGTCCGCCGCGCCGCGCGCCCGCCCGGCCCCCGGCTGGTGGAGCACCGGCGTCCCGGCGGGCCGCTTCGTTCCCGGCAGCGCCCGGCCGTACGCGGTCGGCCGAGACGACCAGCGCGGCCAGCAGCGTCGTCAGCGGCACCGACGCGACCAGCCCGATGCTGCCGACCAGCGTCCGCACGATTTCCTCGGCCACCACTTCGCTCCCCGCGACCGCGCCCACCCCGCTCTGCGCGATCGAGAAGAGCAGCATGAGGGGCAGCGCCGCGCCCGCGTAGGCGAGGACGAGGGTGTTCACCACCGAGGCGATGTGATCCCGGCCGATCCGCATCGCCGCGCGGTACAGCGCGCGCCAGGACGCCGACGGATCGGCCTCCTTCAGCTCCCACACGGCCGCGGTCTGGGTGACCGTCACATCGTCGAGCACCCCCAGCGAACCGATGATGATGCCCGCCAGCAGCAGGCCCCGGATCTCGATGTCCGGGAAGAGCCCGTGCACCAGCCCCGTGAAGTCGTCGGTGTTGCCGGTCAGCAGCGCCCAGCCGATGAACACCGAGCCGAGCAGCCCGATGAGCAGCAGCGAGGCGAGGGTGCCGAGGACCGCGACCGAGGTCCTGGCCGTCAGACCGTGACACATGTACAGCGCGATCAGCATGATCGCGCTGCCGCCGACCACCGCGACGACCAGCGGATTCGAGCCCTGCAGGATCGCCGGGAGGATGAACAGTGTCAGCACCCCGAAGCTCGCCACCAGCGCGGCCAGGGCCAGCACCCCGCGCAGCCTTCCCACCACGACGACGGCGCACGCGAAGAGCGCGGCCAGCACCCACATCGGTACGGTCCGGTCGACGTCGCTGACCGAGTACTGCAACTCCTTCGGCGCCTTGGGGGAGTACGCGACCCGGACCTCCTGCCCGGTGGTGTAGTGGCGCAGCGCGTCCGGGGTGACCACCGTCTCGAAGGTCCGCCCGGTGTTCTCGCCCGTCGTCACCTCCACCGTCGCCACCTCGCAGGGTCCCTTGGCCTTCGCCGGGCGCCCGTCCGGCTGCTCGCCCGGGACCGGCTGCTCCTGGGCGTGGACCGTGGCGCAGTCGACCTCGGCGACCTTGGTCACGCGGGCCGACTCCTGGGGCTGGTCGAAGCCGACGCCGGACGGTCTGTGGCCGGGTGCGCCGCTCGGCCACAGCACCACCAGGCCGACCGCGACGGCGACGGCGAACGGGATCAGTACCGCGGTGATGACCTTCCGCAGATGCCGGGAGACGGGCGCCGCCGGGCCGTGCCCGTGCCCGTGCGTATGGCCGTGCCCGTGCCCATGGCCGTGGGCCTGGGGGGAGGCGGGAGAGTGCGAGGACGTGTCGGTGCCGGTCACCGCCCGATCATCGCAAGAAGCCCGGGCCCCCTGGCCACCTCGCGGTACCGGCCGCTACCGTGGTGCCACCTTTGCAATCGCGGGAGCTCGGAGCACCGGGCTGAGAGGGCGCTGACCTTCGTTCCGACGACGTTTCACGTGAAACGTCGCGGACGGAAGCCGCTGCGTCGACCGCCGAACCTGTTACCGGGTAATGCCGGCGTAGGGAGTTGGGTCTTCATGACTCTGCAGGATGCACGCACGCCCGAAAACGGCGAGTCCGAGCGGGACGGCTCCGTCAAGGAGTTCGGCCAGCACAAGGGCTACGTCGTCGGATCACGCCCCGACCTGCGGGTACCGGTCCGGCGAGTGCACCTCACCAACGGCAAGGACGTGACGCTGTACGACACGTCAGGTCCGTACACCGATCCCCAGATCGACACCGATGTCCGTCGCGGTCTGGCGCCGCTGCGGGAGAACTGGATCATCGCGCGGGGTGACACCGAGGAGTACGCGGGCCGCCCGCCACGCCCCGAGGACGACGGTCTCAAACACACCTCACCCCGCGGTGGCCTGCGCAATCTCGACGCGGTCTTCCCCGGGCGGCCCCGCCAGCCCCGGCGCGGGCGGGGCGGCGCGGCAGTCAGCCAACTCGCCTATGCACGGCGCGGCGAGATCACCACGGAGATGGAGTACGTCGCGGTCCGCGAGGGCGTGACGCCCGAGTTCGTCCGTGACGAGATCGCGGCGGGCCGTGCGGTGCTCCCGGCGAACGTCAACCACCCGGAGATCGAGCCGATGATCATCGGCAAGAACTTCCTGGTGAAGGTCAACGCCAACATCGGCAATTCCGCGGTCACCTCGTCCATCGAGGAGGAGGTGGAGAAGATGACCTGGGCGACCCGCTGGGGCGCCGACACGGTCATGGACCTCTCCACCGGCCGCAACATCCACACCACCCGCGAATGGGTGCTGCGCAACTCCCCCGTGCCGATCGGCACCGTCCCCCTCTACCAGGCGCTGGAGAAGGTCGACGGCAAGGCCGAGGAGCTGACCTGGGAGATCTACAAGGACACCGTCATCGAGCAGGCGGAACAGGGCGTCGACTACATGACGGTCCACGCCGGTGTGCTGCTGCGGTACGTGCCGCTGACCGCTCGCCGCAAGACCGGCATCGTCTCCCGCGGCGGCTCGATCATGGCTGCCTGGTGCCTGGCGCAGCATCAGGAGTCGTTCCTCTACACGCATTTCGAGGAGCTGTGCGACATTATCGCGTCGTACGACGTGACGTTCTCGCTCGGTGACGGGCTGCGTCCGGGGTCGATCGCGGACGCCAACGACGAGGCGCAGTTCGCGGAGTTGCGGACGCTCGGCGAGCTGAACAAGGTCGCCAAGGCGCACGGCGTGCAGACGATGATCGAGGGCCCGGGCCATGTCCCGATGCACAAGATCAAGGAGAACGTCGACCTCCAGCAGGAGATCTGCGAGGAGGCGCCATTCTACACCCTCGGCCCGCTGACCACGGACATTGCGCCCGCCTACGACCACATCACGTCGGGTATCGGCGCCGCGATGATCGCCTGGTGGGGTACGGCGATGCTCTGCTACGTCACGCCCAAGGAGCATCTGGGCCTGCCGGACCGCGACGATGTGAAGACCGGCGTCATCACGTACAAGATCGCGGCCCATGCGGCGGACCTCGCCAAGGGGCATCCCGGCGCCCAGGAGTGGGACGACGCGCTGTCGGATGCCCGCTTCGAGTTCCGCTGGGAGGACCAGTTCCATCTGGCCCTCGACCCCGACACCGCGCGGGAGTTCCACGATGCGACGCTGCCCGCGGAACCGGCGAAGACGGCGCACTTCTGCTCCATGTGCGGGCCGAAGTTCTGCTCGATGAAGATCAGCAGGAGCATCACGGAGCAGTTCGGCGGCGAGGACGGCGCCAGCCCCGAGGAGATCGAGGCGGGCATGCTGGAGAAGTCCAAGGAGTTCGCCGCCGCGGGCAACCGCGTCTACCTCCCGCTGGCCGACTGACCCTCCGCCGCACCGGGGCCTCCTCCTTCAGGGGCGGGCCCCGGTGCGCTCCGGCCGGCCGACGAACGTCCCAGGTCAGCCGCGTGTGGCAGCGTCCCGGCTCTACGGGCGCCCCAGCGGCGACGGGTCGAGCCGGGCGAAGCCCTCCTGGCGCTCGTACGGGAAGTAGGGGTACGGGGCGGCCTTGACGCTCGCGGCGTCGAGCCGCGCCACCTGGTCGGGGGTCAGGCTCCAGCCGACCGCGCCGAGGTTCTGCCGGAGCCGCTCTACTACCGCCTGCTGACCAGCGACGCACCGCTCGGCGAGGCGGCCGCGGACCGCGCCGCGGAAGCCGCGGTCGCGGCCGCACGGGCGGGGGTCTTTACCAAGTCGGCGAAGTGACGCGGCTGTCGGCCGTACCGGGCGCGGCGACCGGACCGGCGGCCGCGTTCCGGTTGCCGTCCGCCGCGTCCCCATATCGCGGCTCGCCGCCCGGGATTGTTACGTTGGCCGTTCCGGCCCGCCGTTGGCGAGGGGCGGGGTGGCACAGGCGCACAGGGGTGGGACATGAAGTGGGTGGGCGTGGTCTGGTTTCTCCGGCATGCCGGGGAGTTCGGATTCAGCCAGGGCGCTCTGCCCGGCGCGATCGGCACGCTCGCCGTGCTGCTCCTCGCCGTGCTGCTGGGCTTCGGGCTCCACCGCGTCGACCGCATACGCCGCATCCGTTACGCGCCGGTCGCCCTCGCCGCCACCTTCTTCAGCGCCGGGGTCATCTGGCTCGCCGTCACCTGACACACCCCGGACGGCGACCCTTAGGGGACGCGCCGCGTGTCAACGTTCAGGAATCCAGCGGAAGCTGGGTGACGAGCAGCTTTCCGGCCATGGTCACGCCGCCGTCCATCGCGATGGCCAGACCGTCGGCGTAGACGTGCGGACCCTCGACGGCGACCTGCTCGCCGTCACTGTCCTCCGTGCCGACCTCGCCCAGCAGATACGGGATCGGGCTGTGGCCGTGCACGACGCGTGTGCCGCCGTAGGTGTCGAGGAGACGGCGCGCGGCCTCGGCGCCGGAGTCGTCGCGGAACGCGAAGCGCTTGGTGAACTTACGGAAGAGATCCCAGACTTCGTCGGCTTCGCTGCGGGTCAGGACGTCGTGGACGGTGTCGTTGACGGCCTCGATCGAATCGCCGTATTCGAGGTACGCGGTGGTGTCGGAGTGCACGAGCAGGTGCCCGTCCTCCTCCATCACGGCGTCCAGCCGGGCCATCCACTGGAGGTGGTGGTCCTCCAGGCGGTCCATATCGGTCTTCTGGCCGCCGTTGAGCAGCCAGGCGGCCTGGAACGACGCGGTGCCCGCGCCCGACTGGACGGGGGCGTCACCGAACCGCTTGGCGCCCAGCAGCAGCAGCTCGTGGTTGCCCATGAGCGCCTTGCAGTACCCACCGGCCGCCGCCGCCTCGGCGGACAGCTGCATGACGAGGTCGATGACGCCGATGCCGTCCGGACCACGGTCGGTGAAGTCACCGAGGAACCACAGCCGGGCGTTGCCCGCCGCCCAGCTGCCGTCCTCGTCGATCAGGCCCTCGGCGGTCAGTGCCTCGCGCAGCTCGTCGTAGTAGCCGTGCACATCGCCGACGACGAAGAGGGGGCCGGGACCGGCGGCCGCCTCACCCTCGGTCTCCGGGGCGGGCAGCAGATGCGCGGCGGGCTGGTCGATGAGGGTGTCCGTACGGCTCGCGCCGATGACCGGTAGATCGCGGGCGGTTGGCGTGTACCCGTCGGGCAGTTCGTCGGGTTGCGGCGGGGCGGCGGGCGCCGCGGGGGGCGGTGCGGGGGCGTTGTCCTGCGGCGGGCCCAAGGGGGCGCCGTCGAACGGTCCGGGCGGCGATGAGGACGCCGGAGTGTGTGCCGCCATGGTCCACGCCATGGGTCCCTGACCGGCCCCCTGAGTCATTGACCCCTCCACCATCGCGCCGCCGTGTACCTCTCGGACCTTTGCCTGGTCGACGGCGGTCCGCGGTGTCGTTCGCCCATCATAGGAACGCTGCTCGCGGGTTGTGACGCACCAGGGGGTGGTCAATCCGCCGGAGCCCGGCGTTCCCGGATGTTTTCTCCCGAGATCAACCCGTTTTTTCCGGGCGCCGACAAGGGCGCCCATTCACCGCCGGGGCGTGCGCCCCGCCGATTCCGGGAGCGTACCCGCCGATCGGCCCATGATCACGGCCCGCGGCACACAAGTGCGGTGCCGCCGCGCGGAGGTGCGCCGGCCGAGGACACCGTACGGCGCCCGTGGCCGGCGCGCGGACCACGGACCCGGTCAGTCGCCGGCCGGGCCGCGCGGCGGACTGACGGTCGTGCGGGGCGAGCGCCGCTGGGACGACGTCCGCACGATCAGGTCGGTCGGTATCACCTGCTCGACGGGGCCCTCGGTGGCCAGCCCCTCGATGGCGTCGATGAGGATCTGGACGACGGCGGTGCCGATCCGGCGGGGCTTGAGGGACAGCGTGGTGACCGGCGGCTCGGTGGTGGCGTAGACGGTGGACTCGCTGCAGCACACCAGCAGCAGATCGTCCGGTACGCGCAGGCCGTAGCGGCGCGCGGCGGCGAGCAGGTCGGTGCCGTTCGGATCGAAGAGCCCGTAGACGGCGTCGGGTCGGTCCGGGCGGGCCAGCAGCCGGTCGGCGGCGACGGCGCCCGCGCAGGGGTCGTGCGCCGGGTAGGACTCGTAGACCGGGTCCTGGCCGACGCGTTCGCACCACTGCAGGTAGGCGGTGGTGGACAGGCGGGTGTAGGTGTCGGTCGTGGTGCCGGTGAGCAGGCCGATGCGGCGGGCGCCGGCCGCGGCGAGATGGTCGAGGAGGCCGAGGACGGCGGCCTCGTGGTCGTTGTCGACCCACCCGGTCACGGGCAGGGATCCGCCAGGGCGGCCGTCGGAGACGACGGGGAGGCCGTGGCGGACGAGTTCGGTGACGACGGGGTCGCCGTCCGCCGGGTCGATGACGACGGTGCCGTCGAGGGCGACGTTGGACCACACGTCGTGGCGGGACGTCGCGGGGAGGATGACCAGCGCGTATCCGCGGGCCAGGGCGGCGGAGGTGGCGGCTCTCGCCATCTCGGCGAAGTAGGGGAATTCCGTGAAGGTGAAAGGTTCATCCCCGTACGTGGTCACGGTCAGGCCGATCAGCCCTGACTTGCCGGTACGGAGCGTGCGGGCGGCGGCGGACGGGCGGTAACCCAGCCGGTCGGCCACTTCGCGGACGTGGCTGCGGGTGGCGTCCGGAAGCCGGCCCTTGCCGTTGAGCGCGTCGGAGACGGTCGTGATCGATACACCGGCCGCGGCGGCCACATCCCGGATGCCTGCCCGCCCCAGCCGGCGACCGGTCGACCGGCTCACCTGGTGGTTCCCTGCTGCTGTCATGGCGAGCCGATAGTAGGGCTCGGAAAGCCCATCGGAGGGGATCGCCTGACGCGCCGGAGGAGGAACATTTCTGCATGGTGATATGCCGTCAGTTGCCATGCATAGAAAGGTAATTAACGGGGTTTTTGATGGTTCGCTGGGTCGGTTGGGGTGTTCGCCTGGCGATGTTCTCAGGTCTCGAAGAGGTCTCAAGTCACCTTCACGGGGGACGCGCGCCAGGGAGCGAGCCACCGGCGCACGATTATGGAGCGTGCGCCCCTTGTGCGGCCGGGCGGCGGGCGTGGCGTGTGCGCACGGGGCGGCGGCCGCCATGGCTCCGGAGGGACTGCCGCCAGGCGGGGGAATCCTCATAAGGTGTGCAGTATTCGTGTCGAGCGGGACGGTCGAGGAGGACCTGCGGTGAGCGAGAAGACCCCGAAGCTGCGTGCGGCGCTGGACGGCATCCCCACCTACAAGCCCGGCCGGCCGGCGGCGTCGGACGGGCCGGTGGCGTACAAGCTGTCCTCCAACGAGAACCCCTATCCCCCGCTGCCCGGTGTCCTGGAGCGGGCCGTCGAGGCGGCGGGCGCCTTCAACCGTTACCCCGACATGGCCTGCACGGGGCTGATGGCGGAGCTGGCCGAGCGTTTCTCGGTGCCGGTGGAGCACCTGGCGACCGGCACCGGCTCGGTGGGTGTGGCGCAGCAGCTGGTGCAGGCCACGGCCGGGCCGGGCGACGAAGTGATCTACGCCTGGCGGTCGTTCGAGGCGTACCCGATCGTCACCCAGGTCTCGGGGGCCACCTCCGTGAAGGTGCCGCTGACCTCCGGTGAGGTGCACGATCTGGACGCCATGCTGGCGGCGATCACCGACCGCACCCGGTTGATCTTCGTCTGCAACCCCAACAATCCCACCGGCACCGTCGTGCGCCGGGCCGAGCTGGAGGCGTTCCTCGACCGGGTGCCGGACGGCATCCTGGTGGTGCTGGACGAGGCGTACCGCGAGTTCGTCCGTGACCCCGAGGTGCCGGACGGCGTCGACCTCTACCGCGACCGCCCCAACGTCTGCGTGCTGCGGACCTTCTCCAAGGCGTACGGCCTGGCGGGGCTGCGGATCGGGTTCGCGGTGGCGCACGAGCCGGTGGCTGCGGCGCTGCGCAAGACGGCGGTGCCGTTCGGCGTCAGTCAGCTGGCGCAGGAGGCGGCGGTGGCGTCGCTGCGCAGTGAGGCGGCGCTGCTGGAGCGGGTCGACGCGCTGGTCGCCGAGCGGACGCGGGTCGTCGCGGCGCTGGCCGCGCAGGGCTGGGAGCTGCCGCCGTCCGAGGCGAACTTCGTCTGGCTGCGGCTGGGGGAGCGGACGGTGGAGTTCGCCGAGGCGTGTGAGCGGGCGGGGGTCGTGGTGCGGCCGTTCGCGGGTGAGGGGGTGCGCGTGACGATCGGCGAGAGCGCGGCGATGGATCTGTTCCTGGGGGTCGCCGAGGAGTTCCGCAAGGCGGTGTGACGGAACATTTCCGGCCAGGAGGCCGCGGGTCCTACGGGCCCGCGGCCTTTTGCGTGCTCCGGTGGGTCGGCCCCCGTGAGGCGTGATGCGGAGCGGTTCCGAGGGCGTGACCACGGTCACGTACCCCCCGTCCGAGCAGGTTCGGGACGTAGGAGATAATTGCTTGTGAATGTGAACGCGTTCACAAGCGCGCCGTTTATGTCCCGCTTCACTGCGTGCATAAAGGGCGAAAGCCGTAGTGAAGCGGCGACGTAAGGAGAACCGACGTGGAGCTGGCGTTGGCGCCAGAGACCTTGGCGCGATGGCAATTCGGCATCACCACCGTCTACCACTTCCTCTTCGTGCCCCTGACGATCTCCCTCGCCGCTCTGGTGGCCGGGCTGGAGACCGCATGGGTGCGGACGGGTAAGGAGAAGTACCTTCGAGCCACCAAGTTCTGGGGCAAGCTTTTCCTGATCAATATCGCGATGGGTGTCGTCACCGGCATCGTCCAGGAGTTCCAGTTCGGCATGAACTGGTCCGACTACTCACGCTTCGTCGGTGACATCTTCGGCGCCCCGCTCGCGTTCGAAGCGCTGCTGGCCTTCTTCTTCGAGTCCACCTTCATCGGACTGTGGATCTTCGGCTGGGACAAACTGCCGAAGAAGATCCACTGCTTCTGCATGTGGATGGTCTCGATCGGCACCGTGCTGTCCGCCTACTTCATCCTCGCGGCCAACTCCTGGATGCAGCACCCGGTCGGCTACAGGTACAACGCCGCGAACGGCCGGGCCGAGCTGACCGACTTCTGGAAGGTGCTCACCCAGGACACCACGCTGGTCGTCGTCTTCCACACTCTCACCGCCGCCTTCCTCACCGGCGCCGCGTTCATGGTCGGTATCTCCGCGTACCACCTGATGCGCAAGAAGCACGTCGCGGTGATGCGGACGTCGCTGCGGCTCGGGCTGGTCACGCTGGTGATCGCCGGGATGCTCACCGCGATCAGCGGCGACTCGCTCGGCAAGGTGATGTTCAAGCAGCAGCCGATGAAGATGGCCGCCGCCGAGGCGCTGTGGGACAAGGAGGAGCCCGCACCGTTCTCCGTCTTCGCCTACGGCGACGTCGACAAGGGCCACAACAAGGTCGCCATCGAGGTCCCCGGCCTCCTCTCCTTCCTCGCCCACAACGACTTCTCCTCGCCGGTGCCGGGCATCAACGACGTCAACAAGGCCGAACAGGAGCGGTTCGGGCCGGGCGATTACCGGCCCAACATCCCCGTCGCGTACTGGGGCTTCCGCTGGATGATCGGCTTCGGGATGACGTCCTTCGCCGTCGGGCTGGCCGGGCTCTGGCTGACCCGGAGGAAGTTCTGGCTCGCGCCGGGGCTGCGGACCGGGGACGACGAGCCACCCCGGCTCGTGCTCACGAAGAACTCCGCGCTCGGCGCCCGGCTGAGCAAGTGGTACTGGTCGCTGGCGTTCGTCACCCTCGGCTTCCCGCTGATCGCCAACTCCTGGGGCTGGATATTCACCGAGACGGGCCGCCAGCCGTGGGCCGTCTACGGCGTGCTGCGCACCTCCGACGCGGTCTCCCCCAGTGTCTCCCAGGGCGAGGTACTCACCTCGATGATCGTCTTCACCGCGCTCTACGCGATCCTCGCCGTCGTCGAGGTGCGGCTGCTGGTGAAGTACGTCAAGGCCGGACCGCCGGAACTCACCGATGACGACCTCAACCCGCCCACCAGGATCGGCGGCGACTCCGACGCCGACCGGCCGATGGCCTTCTCGTACTAGGAGGCGACTGTGCAACTCCACGACGTCTGGTTCGTCCTCATCGCCGTGCTCTGGACGGGCTACTTCTTCCTGGAGGGCTTCGACTTCGGGGTCGGTGTCCTCACCAAACTCCTCGCCCGTGACCGCACGGAGCGACGGGTCCTGATCAACACCATCGGTCCGGTCTGGGACGGCAACGAGGTGTGGCTGCTGACCGCCGGCGGCGCCACCTTCGCCGCCTTCCCGGAGTGGTACGCCACTCTCTTCTCCGGCTTCTACCTGCCGCTGCTGGTGATTCTCGTCTGCCTGATCGTGCGCGGTGTCGCCTTCGAGTACCGCGCCAAGCGCAGCGAGGAGAGGTGGCAGCGCAACTGGGAGCACGCGATCTTCTGGACCTCGCTGCTGCCCGCGTTCCTGTGGGGCGTGGCGTTCGGCAACATCGCCCACGGCGTGCAGATCGACGCGCACAAGGAGTACGTCGGCGGTGTCCTGGACCTGCTCAACCCGTACGCGCTGCTGGGCGGGCTGGTCACGCTGACGCTGTTCACCTTCCACGGTGCGGTCTTCGCCGCGCTCAAGACGGTCGGTGACATAAGGGAGCGGGCCCGCCGGATGGCGACCGGGCTCGGGTTGGTCGCCGCGGTGCTGGCGACCGCATTCCTGGTCTGGACGCAGGCGCACCGGGGCGACGGCGCCAGCCTGGTCGCACTGGTCGTGGCGGTCGTCGCGCTGCTCGCGGCGCTCGGTGCCAACCGGGCGGGCCGGGAGGGCTGGGCGTTCAGCTTCTCCGGCCTCACGATCATCGCCGCGGTGGCGATGCTGTTCCTGACGCTCTTCCCGAACGTCATGCCGTCGACGCTGAACGATGCCTGGAGCCTCACGGTCACCAACGCCTCGTCCAGCCCGTACACCCTGAAGATCATGACCTGGTGCGCCGGGATCGCGACGCCGATCGTGGTGCTCTACCAGGGATGGACGTACTGGGTGTTCCGCAAGCGCATCGGCACCCAGCACATCGCCGAGGCCCACTAGGCCCGCGGCGCCTTCCCTCCCAGGAGGGCGCCGCGGGCACCCGCCGGGGTGGGCCCCGATATCCCCCCGTGTCCGGCGCCCACCCCGACCGCCCGCCCCAGCCCCCCCGGCGGTTGCGCACCCCCGAG
>NZ_JBHYGX010000007.1:0-58058 GCF_042739975.1 Streptomyces sp. NPDC059080 | reverse complement strand
CCGGCCCCCCGCCCCCGCGGCGCCCCCCCGCCGCGGGGGGGCGCGCGGCCCCCCCCGGGGGGGCCGCGCTATCCCCGCCGGCCCCCGGCCCCCTCCCGGACCGCCAGCCCGAGCCCGCCGGGCGGTTCCGCTCCCCGGAGCGGTGCCAACCGGCTTGCCAGGACGGATGTTTCACGTGAAACCCATCGACCCGCGCCTGATCCGTCACGCCCGCGCCACCCGCGGATTCCTCGTCGCCGTGGTGCTCCTCGGGCTGGCCGGCGCGGGCCTCGTCATCGGCCAGGCGATGCTCATCGCCGAGATCGTGGTCGGCGCCTTCCAGCAGGGCCGCGACCTCGGTGACCTGGCCGTTCCGGTCGCGCTGCTCGCCGCCGTCTCCGCCGGACGCGGGCTGGTCTCCTGGCTCACCGAACTCGCCGCGCACCGGGCGAGCGCCGCGGTCAAGTCCGAGCTGCGGAACCGGCTGGTGGAACGGGCGGCGCTGCTCGGTCCGGGCGCGCCCACGCGGCATACCGGCGGCGACGGTTCTGCGGAACCGGCGCCGGAGCCCGTGACGGAAGGCGGCGAAGCGCGGGGCGCGGACGGTGCCGAGCGGCGCACCGGGGAACTCGCCACCCTCGCCACCCGCGGTATCGACGCGCTGGACGACTACTTCGCCCGCTATCTGCCGCAGCTCGGCCTCGCCGTCGTCGTGCCCGTCGCCGTGCTGGCGCGGATCGTCACCGGCGACTGGATCTCCGCGCTGACCATCGTCGTCACGCTGCCGCTGATCCCGCTGTTCATGGTCCTCATTGGCTGGGCCACCCAGGCGCGGATGGACCGGCAGTGGCGGCTGCTGTCCCGGCTCTCCGGCCACTTCCTCGACGTCGTCGAGGGCCTGCCGACGCTGAAGGTCTTCGGCCGGGCCAAGGCCCAGGCCACCGCCATCCGCACGCTGACCGGCACCTATCGCCGCGCCACCCTGCGCACCCTGCGGATCGCGTTCCTCTCCTCCTTCGCGCTGGAACTCCTCGCCACCCTCTCCGTCGCGCTGGTCGCCGTCGGCATCGGCATGCGGCTGGTCCATGGCGAACTCGACCTGACCACCGGGCTGATGGTGCTGATCCTGGCGCCCGAGGCATATCTGCCGCTGCGGCAGGTGGGCGCGCAGTACCACGCGGCGGCGGAGGGCCTGGCGGCCGCCGAGGAGATCTTCGCCGTCCTGGAGACGCCGTTGCCGCCCGCCGGGACGGCTCCGCCGCCCGCCGGTACCGCGCTGACCGTCGACGGCCTCGTCGTCCGCCACCCGGGGCGCCGGACCCCGTCGCTCCCGGCGACGTCGTTCGAGGTGCGGGAGGGCGAGACGGTCGCCCTGACCGGCCCGTCCGGCGCCGGGAAGTCCACCCTGCTGAGTGTCGTCCTCGGCTTCACCGCGCCGTCCGGCGGCCGGGTCCTCGTCGACGGCACCGACCTCGCCACCCTCGCCCCCGACGCCTGGCGCGCCCGGATCGCCTGGGTGCCGCAGCAGCCGCACCTCTTTGCCGGGACGCTCGCGGAGAACGTCCGGCTGGCGCGCCCGGACGCCGACGACGCGGCGCTGCGCCGGGCACTGCGGGACGCGGGCGCGCTCGGCTTCGTCGACGCACTCCCGGACGGCGCCGCCACCCGTATCGGCGAGTCCGGCGCGGGTCTCTCCGCAGGTCAGCGGCAGCGCATCGGACTGGCCCGGGCATTCCTCGCCGACCGGCCGGTCCTGCTCCTGGACGAGCCGACCGCGAACCTGGACGGCACGACGGAGGCGGCCGTCGTCGACGCGGTCCGCCGCCTGGCCGCCGGACGGACGGTGCTGCTCGTCGTCCACCGCCCGGCGCTGCTGGCGGTGGCGGACCGGGTGGTGCGGCTACCGGATCCGGAAGCCGATGCGGCGGAGGCCGAGGGGGCGGCCCTGCGGCGGGAGCCCGGCGCGGCGGCGCGGGCGGCGGCCCCGGCGGACGCCTCCGGGGACGCGGCGGCACCGGACGACTCGGGCAGCCCGGACCCGCACCCCTCCGGCGGCTCCGCCCTCGCCCGGCTGCGGCGGATGGCGCGGGTGCGCCGGGGACGGTTCGCGCTGGCGCTGCTGCTCGGCAGCCTCGCGCTGGGCAGCGCGATCGGCCTGATGGCGACGTCCGGCTGGCTGATCTCCCGGGCCTCGGAGCAGCCCCCGGTGCTCTATCTGATGGTGGCGGTCACCGCGACCCGCGCCTTCGGCATCGGCCGCGCCGTGTTCCGTTACGCGGAGCGGCTGGTGGCGCACGACGCGGTGTTCCGGATGCTCGCCGACGTACGGGTGGCGGTCTACCGGCGGCTGGAGCGGCTGGCGCCCGCCGGGCTGCGGGAGCGGCGCCGCGGCGATCTGCTCTCCCGGCTGGTCGCCGACGTCGACGCCGTGCAGGACCACTTCCTGCGCTGGCTGCTCCCGGTCGGGGCAGCCGTGGTGGCCGGCGTGGGCGCCGTCGGCTTCACCGCCTGGCTGCTGCCGGAAGCGGGCGCTGTGCTCGCCGCCGGGCTGCTGCTCGCCGGGGCCGGGGTGCCGCTGCTGTCGGCCGCGCTGTCCCGGCGCGCCGAACACCGCCTGGCCCCGGCCCGCGGCACCCTCGCCACCCGCGTCGTCGACCTGCTCACCGGCACCGCCGAGCTGACCGTCGCAGGCGCGCTCGCCTCCCGTACCGCGTCGGTGAAGGACGCGGACAGGGAGCTGACCCGGATCGCGTCCCGCTCCGCGCGGGCCGCAGGTGCCGGCGCCGGACTGTCGGCGCTGCTGAGCGGGCTGACCGTCACCGCCTCCGCGCTGCTGGGCGTGCAGGCGGTGCACGCCGGGCGGCTGGACGGCGTCGCCCTCGCCGTCGTGGTGCTGACACCGCTGGCCGCCTTCGAGGCGGTGGCCGGGCTGCCGCTCGCCGCGCAGTACCGGCTGCGGACCCGGCGCGCCGCCGAGCGGGTCTTCGAGGTGCTGGACGCGCCCGCGCCGGTCCGCGAGCCAAAGGCGCCGAAGACCGCGCCGGACGCGCCGTTCCCGCTGATCGTGCGGGGGCTGACGGCGCGCCACCAGGGGCAGGCGGCACCGGCGCTGGACGGGGTCGGTTTCACGTTGAACGCCGGGCGGCGGCTCGCGGTCGTCGGGCCGTCCGGTTCCGGCAAGACCACGCTGGCGCAGGTGCTGCTGCGGTTCCTGGACCGCGAGGCGGGCGCGTACACACTGGCCGGGACGGACGCCGCGGACCTGGACGGCGACGCGGTGCGGCGGCTCGTCGGGCTCTGCGCGCAGGACGCGCACGTCTTCGACAGCTCGCTGCGGGAGAACCTCCGGCTCGCCGCACCGGAGGTGACCGGCGACGACGACCTGTGGGAGGCGCTGGAACGGGCCCGGCTCGCCACGTGGGTGCGGTCCCTGCCCGACGGGCTCGACACGATGGTCGGCGAGCACGGCGCCCGCCTTTCGGGTGGCCAGCTCCGCCGGCTGGCGCTGGCCCGCGCGCTGCTGGCCGACTTCCCCGTCCTCGTCCTGGACGAGCCCGCCGAGCATCTGGACCTGGCGACCGCCGACGCGCTCACCGCCGATCTGCTGGCCGCGACGGAGGGCCGCACCACGGTCCTGATCACCCACCGGCTCACCGGCCTCGATGCGGTCGACGAGATCGTGGTGCTGGCGGACGGCCGCCCCGTCCAGCACGGCGGTTACGCGGAGCTGGCCGCGGCGGACGGCCCGTTCCGCCGGATGCTGGAGCGCGAACGGTCGGTGGACGCGGTGTACGGTGCCGGGTCCGTACCGGGCCCGGAGGGGCGCGAGGCCGTGGCGGGGGCGGCGCGCGGGTAGGCGAACGCGCCCCTGCCCACCCGGGGGCGCCCGCCTGGGACGTACCGGACTCGGGCGCGGGTCACCGATTACCGGCACCATCCGGCACCGCAAACGCCCACAAACCAGCCCGTATTAGGCTCTGGGTATGGCAGCCACCGAAGGGCCTTCCGTACCGCAGGACACCGGGCATCCGGGGGCGGACACCGACGCGTTGCAGGCCGCCACCGAGGCGACCCGCAGCCTTCAGGGGCTCTCCGCGGAGCTGACCGCGCGGGTACCGCGGCTGATGGAGGCGATGCGTACCGTCGGCGCCGGACTCGACCTGCACGTCACCCTCGACCGCATCGTGCAGACCGCCGCCGAACTCGCCGACGCCCGGTACGCCGCGATCGGCATCATCGACGAGGCGCGCGAGGGCCTGTCGGACTTCGTGACGTACGGCGTGACCGCGGAGGACCGGCGGCGCATCGGCGCGCTGCCCGACGGCCACAAGGGCCTGCTCGGCGCGCTCATCCACGACCCCCAGGCGGTGCGGCTGGCCGACCTCACCCGGGACCCCCGCTCGTGCGGCTTCCCCCCGGGGCACCCGCCGATGCGGACGTTCCTGGGGGTGCCGATCCGCGTCCAGCACGAGATCTTCGGCAACCTCTACCTGACGGAGAAGCGCGGCGGCGGCGAGTTCAGCGAGGAGGACCTGCACATGGTGCGGGTCCTCGCCACCGAGGCGGGCATCGCCATCGGCAACGCCCGCCTCTACGCCGCGACCCGGCAGCGGGAGCACTGGATCGACGGTTCCGTCGCCGTCACCACCGAACTGCTCAAGGGCAGCGACGTCGACGACGCGCTCGCCGTCGTCGCCGAACAGGCCCGACGGCTGGCGGATTCGGCGGCCGGGATCGTGCTGCTGCCCGACGAGGACGGCGGCCTGGAGATCGTCGCGGTGTCGGCGGACGACCCGGTCGGCATCATCGGGACGCAGATCCCGCCGGACAGCCCCGTGGCGGAGCAACTGCTGGCCGGGGAACCGCTGTTCCTCGACGATTCGGCGACCGACCCGAGGATGGTCACCCCTCTGGCATCGCGGTTCGGGCCGAGCATGATGCTGCCCCTCAAGAGCGACGGCCGGGTCCTGGGCACCCTCGCCACCCCCAGGGCGCGCGGCGCCCGTCCCTTCACCGCGGCGGAGCGCACCCTGGCCACGCAGTTCGCCGCGCAGGCGGCGCTGGCCCTGGTCCTCGCCGACGCCCAGCGCGACCGGGCCCGGCTCGCCGTCTACGAGGACCGCGACCGCATCGCCCGCGACCTCCACGACCTGGTCATCCAGCGGCTGTTCGCCACCGGGATGCTGCTGGAGAGCGCCCAGCGGCGGGCCGTGGTGCCCGAGGTGAAGGAGAACATGGCCAAGGCCGTCGACGAGCTGGACGTGACGATCCAGGAGATCCGGACGGCGATCTTCGCGCTCCAGCAGGAGCCCACCGAGGCGCCGTCCGGGCTGCGCACCCGGGTGCTGCGGGAGATCGGCACGGCCGCCGTCCCGCTGGGCTTCCGCCCGTCGGCGTCGTTCATCGGCCCCGTCGACGCGCGGGTCGGCGAGCTGACCGGCAAGAACCTCATCGCCGCGGTCCGCGAGGCGCTGTCGAACGCGTTCCGGCACGCCCGGGCGGCGCGGATCGAGGTCGTCGTCGACGCGACGGTGACGCTCCCCGACGGCACGGACGGCGTCCGGCTGACCGTCTCCGACGACGGCATCGGCATCCCCGCGGACGGCCGCCGCAGCGGCCTTCGCAACCTCGCCAAGCGCGCCGAGGCGCTGGGCGGATCGAGCACGCACGGCCCTGGGATCGGGCCGGACGGCAGGGGGACGACGGTGGTGTGGGAGGCACCGTTGTGAGGCGGGCGCCTCCGGTGACCGGCGCGCGGCTCAGGGGCGTGCGCCGGGCCGGGCGGGGGCGCGCAACGGCTGGCGTGCGCCGCCTCCGCCGTCGGCGAATCCTAGGCGCCCAGCAGCCGTTCGATCACCGCCGCCACACCGTCCTCGTTGTTGGAGGCGGTACGGCCGGTGGTGACGGCGAGGACGTCGGGGTGGGCGTTGGCCATGGCGTACGAGATGCCCGCCCAGGCCAGCATCTCCATGTCGTTGGGCATGTCCCCGAAGGCGGTGACCTCCTCCGGGGCGATACCGCGTTCCGCACAACACCGGGCGAGCGTCCCGGCCTTGCTCACCCCGGGGCCGCTGATCTCCAGCAAGGCGGTGGGGCTGGACCGGGTGATCGAGGCGAGCGTCCCGGCGGTCCGCCGCGCCAGCGCGAGGAACGCGTCCGGCTCCCACTCGTGGTGGTGCGCGAGCAGCTTGAGCACGGGCTGCCCCGGGCCCGCCGTGGGGATCTCACCCGCGACGACCCCGGGCGCCGAGGCCCCCGGAACGACGCTCACGGTACGGGGCGGACCGGCGTCCGGCGCTTCCATGGGGACGGCGCCCTGAGCACCCACCGGGACGGCGCCCGGAGCACCCACCGGGACGGCATCCCTCGCTCCCAGGGGCGCGGCGATCACCTCGTCCCCCGCGCCCAGGGTGGTGGGGGCGGGCCCCGGCGGCGGGTCGAAGTCGTCGGCGAGCAGCTTCTCCGCCGGGGCGGTGACGGCCGCCGGATCGCGCTGGAACGGCGGATAGTGCGGCTCGTAGTGGATTCCGCCGGTCCGCTCGACCGCGAACGACGTGCCGGGCGCGGCGGACCGCAGTGCCTCCACGACCTCCCGCGCGGCCGCCAGCGGCAACGGGCTGACCTCGACGAACCGGCGCCCCCGGTGCAGATCGACGACGGCCGCACCGTTCGCACAGATCGCCAGACCGTGCCCGTGGACATGAGCGCTGACCACATCCATCCACCGGGCCGGCCGCCCGGTGACGAAGAAGACGTCGACCCCGGCCCGTTCGGCGGCGGCGAGCGCGGCGATCGTCCGCTCCGAGACCGTCTTGTCGTCGTGCAGCAACGTCCCGTCGAGATCGGTCGCGATCAGCCGGGGCAGGGCGCCCGTCACAGAGGCTCGGGGAGGCGTCGCAGAGGTCACCGGGCCATCTTCGCGCACGGGGCGGCGGGGGGAACCCCTGGGGCGGGGGGCTTTCCGAGGTAGGGGTGGGGGCTCCGGGGAAGCTGAGCCGGTCGGCCCCGGTGACGGCCTCGCCGTCACCCCAGCTGCTCCATCGCCTCCGTGGCGATCGCCTCGAACACCCCCTGATCCGCCGCGAAATCCGTCCCCGGGATCGGCCAGTGCACGACGAGCTCGGTGAAGCCCAGCTCCCGGTGGCGGCCCGCGAAGTCGACGAAGGCGGCGACGGACTCCAGGGGGCGGGCGCGGTCCGGGGTGAAGCCGGTGAGGAGGATCTTGTCCAGTTCCGTGGCGTCGCGTCCGGCGTCGGCGCATGCCTTGCCGAGCTTGTCCAGCTGGGCCCGGAGCGCGTCGACGGACTGCTCGGGGGTGCCCGTCGCGTACAGCTTCGGGTCGCCGGTGGTCACCCATGCCTGCCCGTGGCGCGCGGCGAGCTTGAGGCCGCGCGGGCCGGTCGCGGCGACGGCGAAGGGCAGGCGGGGGCGCTGCACACAGCCGGGGATGTTCTGCGCGCCGCCCGCCGCGTAGAAGGCGCCGTCGTAGGTGACGGTGTCCTCGGTGAGCAGCCGGTCGAGGAGGGGCACGAACTCGGCGAAGCGGTCGGCCCGCTCGCGCGGCGTCCACGGCTCCCGGCCGCTGGGGGCGAGGGCGCTCGCGTCGAAGCCGGTGCCGCCCGCGCCGATGCCGAGTGTGATCCGGCCGCCGGAGATGTCGTCGAGCGAGATCAGTTCCTTGGCCAGGGTGACGGGGTGGCGGAAGTTCGGCGAGGTGACGAGCGTCCCCAGCCGCATCCGCTCCGTGACCCCCGCGGCGGCGGTCAGCGTCGGCACGGCGCCGAACCACGGCCCGTCGCGGAACGGTACGCGCCAGGACAGGTGGTCGTACGTGTACGCCGTGTGAAAGCCCAGCTCCTCCGCCCGCTGCCAGGTGGCGCGGCCTCCCTCGTGCCACCTGCGGTACGGGAGGATCACGGTGCTCAGACGCAGACTCATGCCTCTCAGCGTACGGGGGCGGCTCAGCGTACGGGGGCGGCCCACGGACGGGCCGGGACGTCCGGTCGGCTCGTATACGGGTGGCGAGGGCCCGCCGCCCCGGGGGCACGGGGGGCCTGCCGGGGCGCGTGTGGCCCGTACCGCCCCCCCCGTGTCCGTTCCGCCGCCCCCGTTGACCTGGATTTATGCCGTGTACGGCCGGGAAGAGGGAGAATCGGAAGCGAGCGGCGCAGTGAGCAGGGCCCGGCGCGCGGGAAGGCGTGTACGCCGGGATCGGCCGCTGCGCGAAGGCGCGGCGTGTGGAGGAAGTCATGGCACGGACCCGATTCGCCCCCGATCGCGGGCTGACGTCGCGGATGGTCACCACGATGTTCTTCATCGGGCTGCTGTACGTGGTGGTCGTCGGTGTGCTGGTGGTGCTGCTCAAGGGCGCCTGGGTGATCGTGCTGCTCCTGGCGGGCGGGATGTTCGTCGCGCAGTTCTGGTTCAGCGACCGGATCGCCGCGTTCAGCATGGGCGCGCGGGAGGTCACCCCGGAGCAGGCGCCCGAACTGCATGGTGCCGTCGACCGGCTGTGCGCGCTGGCGGACATGCCGAAGCCGCGGGTCGCCATCGCCGAGACGGACGTCCCGAACGCCTTCGCCACCGGGCGCAACCAGAAGAACTCCATGGTGTGCGCCACGACGGGCCTGCTGCGGCGGCTGGAGCCGGAGGAACTGGAGGGCGTGCTCGCCCATGAGCTGTCGCATGTCGCGCACCGCGATGTCGCCGTGATGACCATCGCGTCGTTCCTGGGGGTGCTGGCCGGGATCATCACCCGCGCCGCCCTGTGGAGCGGCGTCGGCCGCAGCAACCGCGACCAGAACGCCGCGATCGCCGTCCTCGTCGTCACGGCGGTCAGCGCGGTCGTCTACGCGATCAGCTTCCTGCTGACCCGGCTGCTGTCCCGGTACCGCGAGCTGTCCGCCGACCGCGCCGCGGCGATTCTCACCGGCCGCCCGTCGGCGCTGGCCTCCGCGCTGACGAAGGTCACCGGGCAGATCGCCCGGATCCCCACCGACGATCTGCGCAAGTCGCAGCCGTTCAATGCCTTCTTCTTCGCCCCGGCGTTCAACAAGGAGACCTTCAACCAGCTGCTGTCCTCGCATCCGACGCTGGAGCAGCGGCTGGAGCAACTGGGGCGGATCTCGGCGCAGCTGGGGCGCCCGTGACGGCGCGTGCGCCCCGGGGCGCACGTCCCCACGGAGCTCCGGAAGGCACGCCGTTCGTCGTGTCCGGCGGGTGTGCTCCGGGCGGGGCACGGGGCGAGCGGGGAGAATGACGCCATGGGATTTCTGGACGCGCTTCTCGGTCGCAGCAAGCCGGTACGCCCCGACCTCGATCAGCTCTTCGCGCTGCCGTCCGCGGCGGTGACGCTGGAAGCGGCGGCGGACTTCAGGCCGACCGGCCGCGGGTCGGTCTGTTTCGCCAGCGTCGAGGGCGGGGAGTTCGCCCGTATCCAGGCGGAGGTCCGCGCCCTCCTGGGAGCGCCGGTCGACTTCAGCCAGGACGCGTACGGCTACACCTGGATGCAGGCCCGGCACGATCCGCAGGACGTCGCGGGGCTGGTCAACGACCTGCACGCGGTGAACTCCGCCTTGGAGGGCGCCGGGTTCGGCCCGCAGCTGCTCTGCTCGCTGATGGGTTTCGAGGATGAGCAGGGGCGGCGGCTGGCGCTCGTCTACCTCTACAAGCGCGGCACGTTCTACCCCTTCGCGCCCGCCGCGGACGGCGCCGAGAAGCGCGACAATCCGCTGGAACTGCAGGTCAAGGCGATGCTCGGCGACGATCTGCGGATCGAGAGCGATCTCGCCCGGTGGTTCCCGGTGTGGGGAGCGCCCGGGCTCTGAGCCGCGCGGCCGACGGCCCGGCCCGGGGCGCGTCCCGGTGGCGCGCTATTCCGTGGGCGCGAGGTCGTCGCCGTTCCTGGTGCCGGTGCCGGTGCCGGTGCCGTTCCGGAGGCGGCTGCGGGCGCGGTTACCCGCCTCACGGGCCTTGACGGAGTCGATCTGCTCCGCGGCCCACCGGGCCCACTCCTCCTGCGCCGCCGTCATGCGCAGGCCGTACTCCAGGGTGAGCCGTCCGTAGACGGAGATCATGTCGTCGCCCCACTCCGTTTCTTCGTCGATCCGGCGGAGCTCGGTGTGGAGCCGGGCGGTCTCCTGCGCGCGCCCGAGGAGGAACGTACGGGCCTCCAGCGGGGTGAGGATGCCGAGGAAGAAGACCCGCAGCAGGCTGTCGTCGCGGTGCGGGCCGCTGGGCGGGACCTCGGCGAGCCAGTGCCGCAGCTCGGCCAGGCCCTCGTCGGTGATCGCGTACTCCTTGCGGCCGCGGGGGCCGTGCGCGGACACCTCGGCCAGGCCCGCGGAGGTCAACTTGCCGAGCTCGCCGTAGACCTGGCTCTGCGTGGCCGGCCAGACGTTGGCCAGCGACGCGTTGAACAGCTTCATCAGGTCGTAGCCGCTGGCCGGGGACTCGGACAGCAGGCCCAGCACGGCATGTCTCAGGCTCATGCCCGCACACTACCTCCCACATTCCACTCTTGACACGTCAGAGATTGACCTTCTACATTCGACATGTCGAAACAGAAATGTGTGCGGGCGTGGCCCGCCGACGGGGGGAGAAGTCATGCAGTACCTACGGGGATTCCTTCCCTGGCTGGCCTTCGGAGTCGTCTCCGCGGTCGGGTGGCAGTGGGGCGCGCTGGCCGGACTGGCACTCGCGGCGGCGTTCCTCCTCACCGACCGCACCACGGGCTGGGCGCCCTCCGAGCGCCTCCTCGACTACGGCACGGTCCTCTTCTTCACGGCCCTCACCACCTTCGCCTTCCTCCGGCCGGACAGCGGCCTCAAGGCGTACGCCGGGGCCCTGTCCATGGGCTGGCTGGCGCTCGTCGCCTGGGGCTCGATCGCCGCGCGCTCCCCCTTCACCCTCGCCATAGCCCGCCGCCGGGTGACGCCCGAGATCGCCGCGAGCCCGCTCTTCCTGAGGATCAACACCGTCCTCATCGCGGCCTGGGCGCTCTCCTTCACCCTCACCGCCCTCGCCCAGGCGGCACTGTCCTTCCACAGCGGGCTCCCCGGCCTCTCCGTCGCGCTGCAGATCGCCGGGTTCGTCCTCCCGGCCCGCTTCACCGCCGCCTACCCGGAGCGGGCCCGCGCCCGGTACCTCCGCGACACCGTCCTGCAACACCCGGCACAGACCCAGGGAGCCTGACGCCATGACCACCGCGCCCGCACCGCACCTGGCCGGCAACTTCGCCCCGGTGCTCGACGAACTCACCGCCCACGACCTGCCGGTCACCGGCGCCATCCCGCCCGAGCTGACCGGCTGGTATCTGCGCAACGGCCCCAACCCGCACGCCGCCGCCTCGGCACACTGGTTCCTCGGCGACGGCATGGTCCACGGCGTACGCCTGGAGGGCGGACGCGCCACCGCCTACCGCAACCGCTGGGTGCGCACCAAGACCTTCACCGACGGCGCCCGGCTCTACGACGGCCGGGGAGGGGCCGACCGTACCGCAGGTCTCGCCAACACCCACGTCGTCCGGCACGCCGGACGCACCCTGGCCCTCGTCGAGTCGTCCTTCCCCTACGTCCTGGACCACCGCCCGGGCCATGAGCTGGACACACTCGGCCCGTACGACTTCGGCGGCCGTCTCACCACCGCGATGACCGCCCACCCGAAGACCTGTCCCACCACCGGCGAGCTGCACTTCTTCGGCTATGGCGGGCTCCGGCCCCCGTACCTCACCTACCATCGCGCCGACGCCGCCGGGGAGTTGGTGCTCAGCCGCCCGATCGACGTGCCGGGCCACACGATGATGCACGACTTCCATCTCACCGACGCCCACGTCGTCTTCATGGACCTCCCCGTCGTCTTCGACCACACCACCCCCGGCATGCCCTACCGCTGGGACCCGGAGTACGGCGCCCGCCTCTGCGTCCTGCGGCGCGACGACCCCTTCGGCCCGGTCCGCCGACTGCCCATCGACCCCTGCTACGTCTTCCACGCGCTCAACGCCCACGACGACGGCGACGACCGCATCGTCCTGCACGTCTCCCGGTACGCGTCCTACGGTGGCCCAGCCCCGGCGCACCTGTGGCGATGGACCCTCGACCTGTCCTCCGGCACCGTCCGCGAGGAGCAACTCGACGACCGGGACTGCGAGTTCCCCCGGATCGACGATCGCCTCGCCGGGCGCCCCACCCGCTTCGGCCACGCCACAGCCGCCGAGGGCCCCGGCTCCGGCCCGGTACCCGGCGCGCTGCTCCGCTACGACCTGGAGACCGGAGCGTCCGAACGGTACGACTTCGGGCCCGGCCGCACCCCCGGGGAGGCCGCCTTCGCGCCCGCCGACGACACCCCCGGCGGCCCCGGCTGGCTGCTCACCTACGTCCATGACGCGGCGACGGACACCAGCGACCTCGTGATCCTCGACGCGGAGGAGATAGCCGCCGGCCCCGTCGCCACCGTCCGCCTTCCCCGGCGCGTCCCCTACGGATTCCACGGCAACTGGCTGCCGGACCCGGCCTGTTGACCGTGCGGGCGCCACGGCGCCTCCGGCTTGCTCTTTGACAACAGCACAGTGTGGCGAGGGCGCGGCCTCGGTGCCGGCCCGGGCCCACGGTCTCAGCCTCCGGTACTGCCGCGGGTCTCGCCGGAGCCGCCGGTCCCGTCGGGCCCGGGTGCCGGTGCAGCCCCGTCCGGTCCCGCGTCGTGGGGGTGGGGCAGCACCGGCGTGACCAGGGAGTCCAGGGTGCGGGCCTGCACCTCCCGCCGCGCGGCCGCCGCGATGAACGCGGCCGTGTTCTCCGGGCCGACGAGCTCCCGCACGGCCGCCACCGCGTCGGTGGGCAGCATGACCGCCACCCGGCCCGCCTCGGCACGGGGGGCCGGGGCGGGGCCGGGCACGGCGAGCGGCGCGGAACCGTCCTCGCGCGAGGGGCGCAGGAGCATGCCGCCGTACCGGCGCGGTTCGGCGGCGAACGGCTCGTGGGCGTCCGCCCCGACGCCGGGCCCGAGGGCGTCGGGGGTGCCGGTTCCGCGCGTACCGGGGGTGGCGCCCGGTGGGAGGGCACCGGCGAGGTGCCGGCGCAGATGGCGGGTGGCGAGTGTGCGCATCGCGCGGGCGAGTTCGGCGTCGATGGTCTGCCGGGCCAGCGGGCGCAGCCGCCGGATCAACGCCGCCGCCTCGGCTGCCGCGGCTTCCGTCGGCGGGTGGTCGAGGAACGGCTGGAAGACGTGCTCGGTGGTGAAGTCCAGGAAGCGGGAGGCGAAGTGCTCGACCTGCGCACGTACCTCCCGCAGATGGGTGGCGACGGCGCTGAGCGGCACGCCCGCGGAGTGCAGTTCGGCGGCGACGGCCAACTGCTGCGGGCTGGGCACCGCGTACACGTCGGTGCGACCCGGTACGGGCTCCAGTACGCCCAGTGCGACGGCCTCGGCGAGCGCCGCTTCGTCGAGCCCCGGCCCGTCCGATGTGTCACCGAACGCGTCGTGCAGCTGCTCGACGCTGATACGGGACGCTTGCTCCTCGCTCCAGGGCCCGTCGACCTCGGCAGCCAGCCCGAGTACCCCGCCGAGGTCCTGTCCGGCGTCCCAGGCTTCCAGGAGTTCCTTGATGCTGGCGAGGGTGTAGCCGCGTTCCAGCAGGTCGGTGATCTGCCGCAGTCGTGCGAGGTGGGCGTCGCCGTAGACGTTGGCGCGGCCCCGGCGCTCCGGGCGGGGCAACAGGCCGCGGTCCTGGTAGGCGCGGATGGTCCGGACGGTGGCGCCGCTGAGGCGGGCCAGGTCCTCGATGCGGTACTCCGGCTGCGGCTGGTCGGTCAAGGCGGTGCTCCTCACAGGTTGGCCGCGCCGCCTACCGCACCCGCCGCGGCGCGTACGACCGTGGCGGCGCCGACGGGGCGACGGCCGTGTAACGCCCCGTCCTGCGAGGGATGGTACGGGCGGCCCGCCCGGCCCCGCACCGCGCCGGCGGCCGGGCCAGGCTGACGAGCCCGGGTCTCGCCACGGGCCCGGCCTGCGGGGGCGCGGCAGGTGCCGACCCGGCATGCGCGGCGACGCGGTCCTGTCTGCCCCGTGCCGAGACGGGCCCTCTCCTGCCCCGTGCCGGGACGCGCCCCCTCCAGGCCCGCATCGGGACGCGCCCTCACCTGCCGCGCCACTGCCCGGCCCGCGCCGGTATGGGCCGCCGCCCGGCGCGCCGCCGTCCAACGGCCATCCGGCTCAGGCCACCCCACACGCCCGCCCCGGCTCAACGCCGTCCCGCTGGCCCGGCCTCCGCCACGAGACATCCCTGGCGCCACCAGCTACATCTTGCCCAGGCCCGTCTCACAGCGGAGGTTCGATACGGGCGACGGCCCGCAGTGCCCGCGGTGCCACCCGGGAGAGGAACCGGGCGCCGCGTGCCTCGGGGGTGACGGGGACCACCGCCTGGTTGCGGGCCACGGCACGCAGGACGGCGTCCGCGACCTTCTCCGGCGGATAGTTGCGCAGCCCGTAGGCGCGGGTGGCCCTGGTCTGGCGGGCTTTCTCCTCGTCGGCCGACACCCCGGTGAACCGCGAGGTGGTGGTGATGTTGGTGTTGACCAGCCCCGGGCAGATCGCCGAAACCCCGATGCCCTGCCCCGCCAGCTCGGCGCGCAGGCACTCGCTGAGCATCAGAACCGCCGCCTTGGACGTGCTGTACGCGGGCAGGACCCGCGACGGCTGGAACGCCGCGGCGGACGCGGTGTTGACGATGTGCCCGCCCTGGCCGCGCTCCGCCATCCGCTTCCCGAACGTCCGGCAGCCGTGGATGACGCCCCAGAGATTGACGTCCAGGACCTTTTGCCAGTCCTCCACCGACGTCTCCATGAAGGAGCCCGACAGCCCGATGCCCGCGTTGTTCACCAGCACATCGACCGTGCCGTAGGCGGCCTCGACATGGTCCGCGAGCTTCTCCATCGCCGCCGCGTCCGCGACGTCGACCACCTCGCCGTACGCCTGCGGAGCGCCGATCAGCCGGGCCATGTCCGCGGTCCGCGCGGCGCCCTCCGCGTCCCGGTCCGCCGCGATGATCCGCGCCCCGGCCTCCGCGAACGCGAACGCCGTCGCCCGGCCGATCCCGCTTGCCGCGCCGGTCACCAGCACTAGCTGCCCGCCGAACCGGTCCGCGTACGCCCCGGACGCCGCGACCTCCTTCGCCGGGTCGCCCTCTTCCTGAGCAGCAACGAACTCCGTGATCCAGGCGGCCAGCTGATCGGGGCGGGTGCGCGGTACCCAGTGCTTGGCCGGGAGCGTACGGCGGGTGAGCCGGGGGGCCCACCGGTCCAGGTCGTCGTAGAGCCGCTCGGACAGGAACACGTCACCGGTCGGCGTGATGAGCTGCACGGGGCAGTGCGCGAAGGCGTCGTCGCGGGGGTGGCTCAGCCGGGAGCGGATGTTGTCGCGGTACAGCCAGGCGCCGTGGGCCGCGTCGCGGGGCAGTGATGGCGTCGGGTAGGCGCCGCCCGGCACCTTCTCGAACCGTTCCATGAGCGCCGGCCAGCGCTTGCCGAGCGGACCCTTCCAGGCCATCTCCGGCAGGGCCGGGGTGTGCAGCAGGTAGACGTACCAGGACTTCAGGGACTGGGACAGGAGCTGCACGGCGCGGCGTGGGGTGGGGCGCGACAGCCGCCGCTTGATCCAGTGGCCGAAGTGGTCGAGGGACGGCCCGGACATCGAGGTGAACGACGCGATCCGGCCCTCGGTCCGCCGGACCGTCGCGAACTCCCAGGACTGCACCGAGCCCCAGTCGTGCCCCACCAGATGCACCGGCCGGTCCGGGCTGACGGTGTCCGCGACGGCGAGGAAGTCATCGGTCAGCTTCTCCAGCGTGAACCCGCCGCGCAGCGGCTGCGGCGCGGTCGAGCGCCCGCAGCCCCGCACGTCGTAGAGCACCACATGGAAGCGGTCGGCGAGCCGTTGCGCGACATCGGACCAGACCTCCTTGCTGTCCGGATAGCCGTGCACCAGCAGCACCGTGGGCCGCTCCGGATCGCCCAGCTCGGCGACGCACAGTTCGATGCCTCCGGTCCGCACCCACCGCTCCCGGGCCCCCGGAATCCCGGCCCCAGCCGCACCACCGCCTCCGGGGCCCGCCGCACCGGGAGCGCCATCGGCCCCGCGCCCTTCCACCGCGTCCGCCATGTCCTTGCCCTCGCCCTCTCCCTCGACTTCGTTACCGACCGGATCTGGAAGCTGCGTCACGCGGCCTTCTCCTCCCGCCACCGCCGCACATGCGGCAGATCGTCATCCAGCCAGAAGGCGCTCTCCTGCGGGTCCTTGGAGTCCGTCACGACGAGCAGTTCCTCGAACTTCGCGCCCGTGCCCCGGAAGCCGAGGTGGGGTTCGACGGCCCACAGGCCCGGCTGTGGCGGATGATCGGAGAAGGAGTACGGGCTCCACAGCGGGGACCAGCCCTCCCGGTGCCCGTGCCGCGCGTCCGACGCCAGCCCCTTCAGGGACTGCGTCCCGAAGCCGAACACCGTCGGCGCCCACCGCCGTTCCCGGACCTGGCCGACCTTGTGAGCGATGACGCCGAACGGATAGGCCCGGTGCCGGTTCGTATGCCCCTGGCGCACCATCAGGCGCTCGACGTCCTCGTAGATCTCCCGCAGCGGACGGCGCTCGCGCACCTCCCGGAGGATCAGCTCGCGGTGCGTCTCCAGGTCGGCCATCAGCCGGTTGTGCACCGGGTTGAGGCCCAGGCAGCCGGAGTAGCCGATGTCGGCGGTGAAGCCGCGGTGCACCGGAGCCATGTCGAGGATGAACGGCATCCCCGGCTCCAGCCTCCGCCTCGTCGGGAAGAACTGCAGCGGGACGCGGAACCCGGCGAACGCCGTCCGGTCCCCGAACCATGCGAAGGGCAGGTGGAACCAGTCCCGCACCCCCCGCTCGCGCAGCCACCCCCGCTGCATCCGCGCTGCCTCACGCTCGGTGACGCCCGGTTTGAGCTGCGCGGCGACGGCCTCGGCGCACGCGTAGGCGAGGCGCTGGACCTCGCGGAAGCCGCGCAGCCGCGCGCCGAGGGCCCCGGTCGCCGCCGGATTCTGCGAGGTCACTGCAGGCATCGTCAACCGTCCGTCCGTAAGCAGAGCATCGCGGTACGTGCGCGTAACTTGACACTGATGAATGTGACAATGGCTGACGTCTACGTCAAGAGGCGTGCGGGTTCCCTCACGGAACCCACCACGGGCCCCCGCCCCCTCCCGCACCGCCCCCTCCCGCACCGGGACCGCCCGCACCGGGCCCGAGACCTGGGCCCGCCCCCACCGGCCCCGCAGCCGCACCCGGCCCAAGACCCAGGCCCGCCCCACCCGGTCTCACCACCCCGAACCCCGCCCCGTCCACCTCCGCCATGCCCCCCGAGGACGGCATCCCCTAAGGGGCGTCGTCCCGAAGGGGTAGGGCTGGACCGTCGCCTGGGTTGACGATCCGTGTGGCGGGCGCCACTACCGTCGAGGCGTGACCGTCATCCTGACCGAAAGCCTCAGCAAGCGGTTCCCGCGGGTGACCGCCCTGGACCGGCTGACCGTGGACATCGCGCCCGGTGTGACCGGCCTGGTGGGCGCCAACGGGGCCGGAAAATCCACCCTGATCAAGATCCTCCTCGGCCTCGCCCCGGCCACCGAGGGCACCGCGCACGTCCTCGGCATGGACGTCACCACCCACGGCGCCGCCATCCGCGAACGCGTCGGCTACATGCCCGAACACGACTGCCTGCCCCCGGATGTCTCCGCCACCGAATTCGTCGTCCACATGGCCCGCATGTCCGGCCTGCCACCCACCGCGGCCCGTGAACGCACCGCGGACACCCTCCGCCACGTCGGCCTCTACGAGGAGCGTTACCGCCCCATCGGCGGCTACTCGACCGGCATGAAACAGCGGGTCAAACTCGCCCAGGCCCTCGTCCACGACCCGGAGCTGGTCTTCCTCGACGAGCCGACCAACGGCCTCGACCCCGTCGGCCGGGACGACATGCTCGCCCTGATCCGCCGCGTCCACACCGACTTCGGCATCTCCGTCCTGGTGACCTCCCACCTCCTCGGCGAACTGGAACGCACCTGCGACCACGTCGTCGTCATCGACGGCGGGACGCTGCTGCGCTCCTCCGCCACCGACGAGTTCACCCGGGCCACCACCTCCCTCGTCGTCGAGGTCACCGACACCGACGAGCACCCCGACGGCACCGCGGCCCTCCACACGGCCCTCGCCGCCGCCGGAGCCACCGTCACCCGCGACGTCCCCGGCGCCGCCCCGGCCACCCCCGCCGGCCACCTCCTCCACATCGAGGCCACCGGCGCGCCCAGTGGTGCGGACCCCCACGACCTCGTCCGCGACACGGTCGCCGCCCTCGGCCTCGGCCTCGTCCGCATGGAACCTCGCCGCCACCACATCGCCGAGGTCTTCCGCACCCCCGCCACCGGAGCCCCTGCGGACACCGAGGCCACCCCCGGAACCGCGGCCACCACCGAAGCCAAGGCCACCACCAGTACCGCAACCCCGACCGGCACCCGCCCCGAACCCGTAACCCCCGCCCCGAAGGGAGGCGCCCCCGATGCCCGCTGACCGCACCTCAACGGCCCCCGCCGCCACACCCGGCGACCACCGCCCCGGCCCCGACGCCCCCTACGGGCCACACGCCCCCGACGTCATCCACAACATCGGCTACCGCCACTACGACGGCCCCCGCCTCGGCCGCGGCTACGCCCGCAGATCACTCTTCGTCCAGAGCCTGCGCGGCGCCTACGGACTCGGCCGCTCCGCCAAATCCAAGGTGCTGCCGATGCTCCTCCTCGGCGTCATGTGCCTGCCCGCCGGAATCATGGTCGCGGTCACCGTCGTCACCAAGGCCCACAGCCTCCCCCTCGACTACAGCCGCTACGCGATCTACCTCCAGGCCGTCATCGGCCTCTACCTCGCCGCCCAGGCACCCCAGTCCGTCTCCCGCGACCTGCGCTTCCGGTCCGTACCGCTCTACTTCTCCCGCCCCATCGAGCGCGTCGACTACGTCACCGCGAAATTCGCCGCCCTCGCCGCCGCCCTCTTCCTCCTCACCGCCACCCCGCTGGTGATCCTCTACGCCGGGGCCCTCCTCGCGAAGCTGGACGTCGCCGACCAGACCAAGGGCCTCGCCCAGGGCCTGCTCACCGTCGCCCTCCTCTCCCTCCTCTTCGCCGGAATCGGCCTGGTCATCGCCGCCGTCACGCCACGCCGCGGCTTCGGTGTCGCCGCCGTCATCGCCACCCTCACCCTCCCCTACGGGGCCGTCAGCGCCCTCCAGGGCATCGCCTACGTCCAGGGCCACGAATCCGCCGTCGGCTGGCTCGGCCTCTTCTCCCCGATCACCCTGATCGACGGCGTCCAGGCCACCTTCCTCGGCGGCACCACCTCCTTCCCCCAGGACCTCGCCCCCACCACCGCCGCGGGCGGCCTCTACCTCCTCGTCACCCTGGCCACCGTCGCCGCCTCGTTCGCCCTGCTCATGCGCCGCTACCGCAAGGCCGGCCTGTGACCCACGCCGTACGCCACGCCCACACCGTCACCCGCACCGACGAGGAGCCGCGCCCATGAGCACCCTCCGCATCGACCACGTCTCCCGCTGGTTCGGCAACGTCGTCGCCGTCAACGACATCACCATGACCATCGCCCCCGGCGTCACCGGTCTCCTCGGCCCCAACGGCGCCGGAAAATCCACCCTCATCAACATGATGGGCGGCTTCCTCGCCCCCTCCCACGGCACCGTCACCCTCGACGGCGACCCCGTCTGGCGCAACGCACGCAGCTACCGCCACCTCGGCATCGTCCCCGAACGCGAAGCCATGTACGACGTCCTCACAGGCCGCGAATTCGTCCTCGCCAACGCCGAACTCCACGGCCTCGGCCGCGCCCAGGCCGCCGCCGCCCTCGCCACCGTCGACATGACGTACGCCCAGGACCGCAAGATCTCCACCTACAGCAAGGGCATGCGCCAACGCGTCAAAATGGCCTCCGCACTCGTCCATGACCCGTCGGTCCTCCTGCTCGACGAACCGTTCAACGGCATGGACCCCCGCCAGCGCATGCACCTCATGGAACTCCTGCGCCACATGGGCGACGAGGGCCGCACCGTCCTCTTCTCCTCCCACATCCTCGAAGAGGTCGAACAACTCGCCACCCACATCGAGGTCGTCGTCGCCGGACGCCACGCCGCCTCCGGCGACTTCCGCAAGATCCGCCGCCTGATGACGGACCGCCCGCACCGCTACCTCGTCCGCTCCGACGACGACCGCGCCCTCGCCGCCGCCCTCATCGCCGACCCCTCCACCGCGGGCATCCAGGTCGACCACACCGAAGGCGCCCTCCACATCCAGGCCGTCGACTTCACCCGCTTCACCACCCTCCTGCCCCGCGTCGCCCACGACCGGGGCATCCGCCTCCTGACGGTCACCCCCTCCGACGAATCCCTGGAATCCGTCTTCTCCTACCTCGTCACGGCCTGACCTGGGCCGACGCGGCCGGCGCCCGTCCCGCGCCCGCCTCGGCCCCAGGAACCGCCGCCCGCCGCCCGCTCCGCACCCGCACGGTGCACGGCGTACGGGAGCCCCGCTCACCACCCCCGCCCGACGCCGCCCGCCCCGGAAGGAACCCGCACATGTCCACCACCAGCCCACCCACCCCCGCGGCGGCCCCGCCCCCCGCGCTCTTCCACCCCACCGTCGCCCGCCTCACCTACCGCACCCTCCTCGGCAGTCGACGCGCCCTGATCCTCTTCGCCCTGCCCGCCCTCCTCCTCGTCATCGCCGTCGCCGTCCGCGCCCTCGCCGGCGCCGACGACACCACCGCCAAGGAAATCCTCGGCGGCTTCGCCCTCGCCACCCTCGTCCCTCTGATCGGCGTCATCGCCGGAACCGGCGCCATCGGCCCGGAGATCGACGACGGCTCCGTCGTCTACCTCCTCGCCAAACCCGTCCGCCGCAGCACCATCGTCCTCACCAAACTCACCGTCGCCACCGGCGTCACCCTCGTTTTCTCCGCCGTCCCCGTCCTCGTCGCCGGATTCATCCTCAACGGCAACAGTCAGCAGATCGCCGTCGCCTACGCCGTCGCCGCGGCCATCGCCTCCGTCGCCTACGCCGCCGTCTTCCTGCTCCTCGGCACCATCACCCGCCACGCCGTCGTCATCGGCCTGGTCTACGCCCTCGTCTGGGAATCCCTCTTCGGCAACCTCGTCCCCGGCGCCCGCACCCTCAGCATCCAGCAGTGGGCCCTCGCCCTCGGCGGCCGCCTCGCCCCCGACTCCACCATCACCTCCGACGTCGCCCTCCCCACCGCCGCCGTCCTCCTCATCGCCGTCACCGCCGCCGCCACCTGGTACGCCACCCGCCGCCTCCGCGCCCTCACCCTCGCCGGGGAGGAGTGATCGCCGTACGGCCGGGCGGGACCGGGGCGCCGTCCCGTCGTACGGGCCGGGCCCCCGCCAATCGTTGAGCCGGAGCCGGAGCCGGAGCCGGAGCCGGAGCCGGAGCCGGAGCCGGAGCCGGAGCCGGAGCCGGAGCCGGAGCCGGAGCCGGAGCCGGAGCGGCGCGCATGAACCCGGAGCCGGAGCCGCGCACGAACCCGGACCCGCAGCCCGAACCACAGCCGGAGCCACGGTGCGGGGCACCACGCAGGGCCTCCGCACGGGAGGCGCCCTCCCACCCCTACGGGCCCTCCGTAAGGTGACCGGGTGACACCCCCGACGCCTCCCGGGCCCACCACGGCACCGGCCGCCACCCCACTGATCACCACCGAAACCCTGCCCCACCCCTGCCCCGCCGGCCCCGGCACACCCGCCACTCTCCCGGCTCTCCTCTGGCGGGCCGGACCGGGCTGGCGCATGATCTCCAGCGCCGTCCTCGGCGGAGGCATCGGCGAACGCCACTGGTTCCTCAACGCCCAGGTACCCCACGGCTACACCCGCCACGACCCCCACCACCACCTCACCGACATAGCCGCCCTCGCCCTCCGCCGGCCTCCCGCACCCCCCACTCCCGCTACCACCACGGCTCCTGGCGATGCGCCCGCACCAGGCACCTACCCTCCGCCCACTCCTTCCACGGGAACGGGCTACCCGGACATTTCCCCTACGGGAACGGGCGGCTCGGGCATTCCCCCTTCGGGCGCAGGCCCCGTAGAGGCTCCCCGTACGGGCGCAGGCACAACGGAAGCGCTCCTCGCGATCCCGAGCCCAACGGAGCCTCCCCTCACGGACGCCATCACCCCGACGGGCCCGGACGCGGCCCCCGCCCCTACGGGCCCAGGCACGAACCCCGTCGCCGGCTTCCCCGCGCCCCAACTCCCACCCGGCGTAGGGCTGATGACCGCCGCCGACATCCTCGCCACCGCCACCCACACCACGGACGAGGGCGTCGAAGCCCTGGTCACCGCCGGTGTCGGCGTCTCCGGCTGGGCAGCCGTCCCGCCCCCGCACGCCGCGCACCACCCCGGCCCCGGCACGATCAACATCCTCGTCGCGCTGCCCGTGGCCCTCACCGACGCCGCCCTCGTCAACGCCGTCGCCACCGCCACCGAAGCAAAGGTCCAGGCACTCCGCGACAACGGCTACGACGCCTCCGGCACCCCGACCGACGCCGTCTGCATAGCCGCCCGCATCCCCAGGCCCGGCGCCCCCGCCGAACATTTCGCCGGTCCCCGCTCCCTCTGGGGCGCCCGCCTCGCCCGCGCCGTCCACCGCGCCACCCACGAAGCCGTCGCCCGCGACGCCCACCTCCGCGCCACCCCGCCGGACCCGTGCCCCTGACAGTTAGCCGCTTCGCACCCGTACGGGACACGCACCCGCACCCCTCCCCGTAAGGGACGCCCCCAACGCACCCCGCCCGCAAGCGAACCCGCCACCGCCCGCGCCCCCCGAACACCAAGCGGGGCGGCGCCCCCGGCCACCGCCCCGCTCCCACTACGCCCCCGCTAGACCTCGGAAACCCCAATCCGCCGATCCCGCCCAGCACCCATCCCCAGCAGTGCCAGCCCCGCACACACCACCAGCATCAGCACCAGCGGCACACTCCAGCCACCGGTCACCTGATGCACCGCGCCCAGCGCCAACGGGCCGACCGCCGCCAGCAGATACCCGCCGGTCTGCGCCATCCCCGACACCCGGGCCGCCGTATGCGCATCACCGGAACGCAGCACCATCATCGTCAGCGCCAGCCCCAGCGCACCGCCCTGACCGAGCCCCAGCAGCACCGCCCACAGCCACGCCCCCGCGACCGGCGCCACCATCAGCCCCACGACGCCGCACGCCATCAGCGTCGACACCGTCACGCCCAGCAGCCGCTGCCGACGCATCCGCCCCGCCAGCATCGGCACCACGAACGAACCCGCCATCTGCACCAACGTGCTGAACGCGAAGACCAGCCCCGCCTCGCCCTTCCCCATGCCGTGATCCGTGAAGATCGTCGGCATCCACGCGATCGTCACGTACGCGATCAGCGACTGCGATCCCATGAACAGCGTCACCTGCCACGCCAGCACCGACCGGCTCAACCGCGGCCCGTCCTCGACGCCGTGCGCAGCACGCGCGGCCGCCTCCCCGTGGTGCGTACCCCTACGGGACATCACTGCCTGCGGCACCCAGGCCAGCGCCGCCACCCCCGCCAGCAACGCCCACGACGCCAGCGATCCCTGCCAGCTGCCGAGCGCCTCCTCCAACGGCACCGCGGTCGCCGCCGACACCGTCGCACCCAGGACCATCGCCGTCGTGTAGAGCCCCGTCATCCCGGCGGCCTTCTCCGGGAAATCCCGCTTGATCAGGCCGGGCATCAACACGTTGAGCAGGGCTATCGCCGTCCCCACCACCGCGCACCCGGCGAACAGCGCCACGATCGGCGGCGCGACCCGCAGCACGATGCCCCCACACAGCAGCACCAGCGCCCCGCACAGCACCGTCTCCGTACCCCACCGACGCGCCAGCTTCGGCGCGACGATCGAACCGAGCCCCATGAACACCAGCGGAATCGCCGTCACCAGACTGCTCGCCGTCGCCGCCAGCCCGAAGTGGCCGCCGATCTCACCGAGCAGCGGCGACACCCCCGCCAGCGCCGCCCGCATGTTCAACGACGCCAGCACGATCCCGGCCAGCAACAACGCCGGATGTGCCCGCAACCGCCGCCGCGCCACGACGACCTGCGGCGCCGCCGCCAGATCCTCCTCGGCATCGATCAAGGGGGCCTCGGACAACGGGGCCTCGGACAACGGGGCCTCGGATCTGATCCCGGACATGCGTACACACCTCACCCATCGGAACTCGAAGAAAAGGAAGAAAAGGAGGGCTGGAGAAGGGAGCTGAGGAACGGAAAGGCACGGGCGGCTGGGCGCCAACGAACGGAGTGCGGCAAGCGGAGTGCGGCAAGCGGAGTACGGCAAACGGATCACGGCGAACGGCACGACGAGGGCCCTACGGAGGCGGACACCAGCGGGGACGAAGCGGCCTCAGGTGAACGTGGCGCCCGGAAGGCAGCGCCACGTGGCCGACAGCCCGGCAGCCCGACGCTGATCAACGTTCCCGGACCGCTCCCACCAGACCGGCACCGGGGAATACCACCTCACAGCCGGGGAACGACCGGCCCCGCCCCCCCAGCCGCCGCTCGTCACCGCCCGTCGAGCAGCGTCTCCAGAGCACGCTTCGGCTTGTCCAGCAGCGTCCGGGTCGCCCGCTCCGCCGCCTCCGGGTGACCGGAGGCGATGGCCTCCATGACCGCGTGGTGATCGCCGTGCACGATCTTCGGAATCGCGTGGTCGTCCAACGCGGTGACCAGCGCCTCCCGCACGGAACTGCTGAACCAGCCGTACGTCGCCGTCAACGCGGTGTTGTGCGCCGCCTCGACCACGGCCCGGTGGAACGCGATGTCGTGATCCGCGTACAGCTCCAGGTTGCCGTGCGCGGGCTGCCCGTCCTCGTCCTCCAGGTGGGCCTGCGCATCGAGCGCCGCCCGCATCCGCTCCAGGTCGGCGGGCTGATGACGGACCGCCGCCAGCCGGGCGGCCTCCGCCTCCAGCGCGATCCGTACCTCCAGCACGTCCCGGATTCCGGCCCGCTGCACCCCACGCATGATCGCGCCCGGGTCGGCGGCGGACACCACGAACGTCCCCTCACCCTGCCGGGAACGCAGCATCCCGGCATGCACCAGGACCCGCACCGCCTCCCGCACGGTGTTACGCCCCACCTCAAGCTGCTCGGCAAGCGCGTGCTCGGTGGGAATCCGCTCCCCGACCTTCCACTCACCGGCGACGAGCTGGGCCCGCAACGCCTCGACGACCGTGTCCACCAACGATCGCCGCCCCGCCGCCTGCAGCGCCATCCGCCCTCACGCATCCTTCCTGCCCGGTTGCCCAGTCATCCTACAACTCGTACGTTCACCGTACACGGAATGTTCGTGGGGTATGGATGCGGGGCCGCTCGGGGGCGGGCTGGGCGCGACGAAAGCGACCGGGCACTCCGCGGGCACTTCGAGGGCACTCCGAGGCGATCGAGGAGCAGGCAGCAGGCAGCAGGCAGCAGGCGGCAGGGGGCGGGAGGGGGTAGGGGTGCCGGGCAGGGAGGCGACGCTACCTGTGCCGGATGCTCAGGGCGCCTCACGGGCCCGGAGTGCGGACCCACTCACCCCGAGTCGGTGTCACCCTCGACACCCCGCATCACTCTCTGTAATAATAACGCTCGGTAATTGGAACGATGCGATCCCCGCACTCGTTCACGGAGAGTAATCGAAGCCGCGACGGACCATCCACCCCGGGGCAGACGGACCATCCACCCCAGGGCAGGTGCCCCGACCCGCCAGGGGCAGGCGCCCCGGCTCCTGGCGGAGGCACCGCGCTACAACGCCCCGTACAGCCGCTCCAGCACCACCGCGATCCCGTCGTCCTCGTTCGACGCGGTGACCTCGTCGGCCACGGCCTTGAGTTCCGGGTGGGCGTTGGCCATGGCGACGCCGTGGGCGGCCCAGGCGAACATGGTGAGGTCGTTGGGCATGTCGCCGAAGGCGATGGTGGAGTCGGCCTTGGCGCCCAAGCGGCGGGCCGCCAGGGAGAGGCCGGTGACCTTGGTCAGGCCGAGGGGGAGGAGTTCGACGATGCCAGGTCCGGAGACCGTCACGCCGACGAGGTCACCGGCGGTCGCGCGGGCGACCTGCGCCAGCGCGTCGTCGTCCAGCGTCGGGTGCTGGAGGTAGACCTTGTTGACCGGGGCGGTCCACAGCTCGGCGTGGTCCTCGATCGGGAGGGCCGGGAGCGGGCCCTCCTTGTAGCGGTAGCCGGGGCCGACCAGCACTTCGCCCTCGATGCCGTCGCGGCTGGCGGCCAGCCGCAGCGAGCCGGCCTCCGTCTCGATCTTGGCGATGGCGAGACCGGCGAGCTGGCGGTCGAGGGTCACGGAGGTCAGCAGGCGCCGCTCGCCCGCGTGGTAGACCTGCGCCCCCTGCCCGCAGACGGCGATGCCCCGGTAGTCGAGCCCTTCCAGTATGTGGCGGGTCCAGGGCACCGCGCGGCCGGTCACCACGATGTGGGCGGCGCCGGCCGCGGTGGCCGTGGCGAGGGCCGCGCGGGTGCGGTCGGAGATCGTTCCGTCTTCCCGCAGCAGCGTCCCGTCGAGGTCCGTCGCGATGAGCTGGTAGGGCAGGGCGGGCGCGGGGGCCGGTCCGGAGGCGGTCACTTGGAGGTGGGCTCCAGGGTCTCGCGGCCGCCCAGGTACGGGCGGAGCATCGCCGGGACGTGCACGGAGCCGTCGGCCTGCTGGTGGTTCTCGAAGATCGCGACGATGGTGCGGGGGACGGCGCAGAGCGTGCCGTTGAGCGTCGCGAGCGGCTGGACCTTCGGCTTGCCGTCGACGGTTTCGCGCATCCGGACGGAGAGCCGGCGGGCCTGGAACTCGTTGCAGTTCGAGGCGGAGGTCAGCTCGCGGTACTTGCCCTGAGTAGGGATCCATGCCTCGCAGTCGAACTTGCGCGAGGCGGAGGCGCCGAGGTCACCGGTGGCGACGTCGATGACCTGGAACGGCAGCTCCAGGCCGGTCAGCCACTGCTTCTCCCAGTCGAGGAGGCGCCGGTGCTCGTTCTCCGCGTCGTCCGGTGTGACGTACGAGAACATCTCGACCTTGTCGAACTGGTGGACGCGGAAGATGCCGCGGGTGTCCTTGCCGTAGGTGCCGGCCTCGCGGCGGAAGCAGGGGGAGAAGCCTGCGTAGCGCAGCGGGAGCTGGTTCGCTTCGAGGATCTCGTCCATGTGGTACGCGGCGAGGGGGACCTCGGAGGTGCCGACCAGGTAGTAGTCGTCCCTCTCCAGGTGGTAGACGTTCTCGGCGGCCTGGCCGAGGAAGCCGGTGCCCTCCATGGCGCGGGGGCGGACCAGCGCGGGGGTGAGCATCGGGGTGAATCCGGCGGCGGTGGCCTGGGCGATGGCGGCGTTGACCAGGGCCAGTTCCAGCAGGGCGCCGATGCCGGTGAGGTAGTAGAAGCGCGAGCCGGAGACCTTGGCGCCGCGTTCGACGTCGATGGCGCCGAGGAGTTCGCCGATCTCCAGGTGGTCCTTGGGCTCGAAGCCCTCGGTGGCGAAGTCGCGGATGGTGCCGTGGGTCTCCAGGACGGTGAAGTCCTCCTCGCCGCCGACGGGGACGTCGGGGTGGACGAGGTTGCCGAGCTGGCGGAGGAGGGTCTGGGCCTCTTCCTTGGCTTCGTCCTGCGCGGCGTCGGCGGCCTTGACGGCCGCGGAGAGTTCGCCGGCCTTCTTCAGCAGGACGGCCTTCTCGTCGCCGGTGGCCTTGGGGATCAGCTTGCCGAGCGCCTTCTGTTCGGCGCGCAGTTCGTCGAAGCGGACGCTGGACGACCTGCGCCGCTCGTCGGCGGAGAGAAGCGCGTCGACGAGTGCGACGTCCTCTCCACGGGCGCGCTGGGAGGCGCGCACACGGTCGGGGTCCTCACGGAGCAGGCGAAGGTCAATCACCCTCTCAGGCTACCGGGGCGGGCGGCGGGGCTCGACGCGATATTCCCGCGCATGTCGCAATGTCTGCTTTGGGCTGTTTATTTCGCGGGGAGGGGTGGCCGTGCGGAGCCTTTGGGAGGGGCGATGGGGCGGGAATGGTGGAGGGAATTCGGGCGGCATTCCGGCCGGGGAGGGCGGGGTGTCGTGTATGTCGCGTGGTGGCAGTTTTCCGGGGGTGGTGCAGAGGTCCCCGGGGTGGCGTCCGTCGGGTGATGTGCGTCGTGGGGTGGTGATTTCCGGGTCCGGGTTGTGGGGAAAAGCTGAGTTGTCCACAGGCATGGGGGGTGTGGGCACTCTTATCCACAGGCTGTGTGTGAGATCTGTGGAACTCGGAACTTCACCCTCCGGGCGATGAATCACCTGCGGCGGATGGGGCTTCCAAACCTTCTTCACGCACTCTTTCGTGTGGTGTTACCTAGCCCTAAAGGGCTGATCACGGAAAAAGGGGTGACGCGGCGCGGGTCGCGACGATGTGGGGCGGCGTGGTGGGGTCTGGGATCGGTAGAGTGATTTGTCGATTCTGTCCGAATCCCGCGAGGGGTTACCCACAGGCACCGAAGCTCGCCTGTGGATAACTCTGTGGATAGTCCACAGCAGGGTGGAACGCCCGTGGTGAGGGCGCCGGGCGGAGGCCCGTACGGCCTCCCGGCGCCGGCCGGAATCACCGATCCGGCCGCCTTGCCCCCGCCAGGAATCCGGCCCCTTAAGGGCGCCCGTCCTGGCAGCGGTTGAGCCAGTCGGCGGCGTCGGTGAAGGCGGCGTCGGTCATGTCGGGGCGGACGGTGGCCGGGACCTGGTCGGCTCGGGGGTACGAGCCGAGGAAGCGGACGCCGCGGCAGATCCGCTTGAGGCCCATCAGGACCTCGCCGACCCGCCGGTCGGTGATGTGGCCCTCGCAGTCGACGGAGAAGCAGTACCGGCCGATGCCCTCGCCGGTCGGCCGGGATTCGATGCGCATCATGTTCACGCCACGGACCGCGTACTCCTGGAGGAGTTCGAGGAGCGCGCCGGGGTGGTCGGCGCGCAGCCACAGGACCAGCGAGGTCTTGTCGGCGCCGGTCGGCGCGGCGGGGCGGGCCGGGCGGCCGACGAGGACGAAGCGGGTGGCGGCGTTCTGCGCGTCGTGGATGTCGGTGACCAGCGGCTGCAGGCCGTAGGTGGCGGCGGCGAACTCACCGGCGAACGCGCCGTCGTAGCGGCCCTCCTGGACGAGGCGGGCGCCGTCGGCGTTGGAGGCAGCCGACTCCCAGGCGGCGTGCGGGAGTTGGGTGGCGAGCCACTTGCGGACCTGCGGCTGGGCGACGGGGTGGCCGGTGACGGTCTTGACGTCGGCGAGGGCGGTGCCGGGGCGGACCAGCAGCGCGAAGGCGATCGGCAGCAGCACCTCGCGATAGATCATCAGGGGTTCGCCGGAGGCGAGTTCGTCGAGGGTGGTGGTGACGCCGCCCTCGACGGAGTTCTCGATGGGGACGAGGGCGGCGGCCGCCTCGCCGCTGCGGACGGCGTCGAGGGCGGCGGGTACCGAGACCATCGGCTCCAGCTCGCGGGTGGCCGCCTCGGGGAGCGTGCGCAGCGCGGCTTCCGTGAAGGTGCCCGCCGGGCCGAGATAGGTGTAGCGACTGGCCGACATGCGGGTGTCTCCCTCGCGTTCTTGCGGGGGACGCCCCGCCGATCTCCCTGTGCCGTCACGATACCGAGCCCGTGGCGTGGGCCGGGCCGGTGTCCACAGGGCGGCCGCCGCCTGCCGCCACCCTGTGGATATCGGAGGCCGGTTCAGCCCTCCAGCAGGGGCTGGGCCACGTATCCGCCGGACTCCGGGGCGGGCGGGACGGCGTACAGGCCGCTGGCCTCGTGGCGGAGGAAGGGGGAGAGAGCGTCGCCGCGGTCGAGTTTGCGCTGGATCTGGGTGAAGGCGCGCAGCGGGTCGGCCTGCCAGCAGATGAAGAGGAGCCCGGCGTCGGGGGCGCCGTCGTCGCGGAAGCCGTCGTGGTACGAGAACGGGCGGCGGAGCAGGGCGGCGCCCTGGTTGGACTCGGGGGCGGCGATGCGGGCGTGGGCGTTGGCGGGGATGACGGGGAGGCCGTCGGGGCGGTTGGCGTCGAGGCGCATGGGGGTGGTCTCGTCGCCGCCGGTCAGGGGTGCGCCGGTGTCCTTGCGCCGCCCGATGATCTTCTCCTGGTCGGTGCGGGGGCGCTGTTCCCAGTCGTCGAGGAGCATCCGGATGCGGCGGACGACGGCGTACGAGCCGCCGCGCATCCAGGTGGCGTCGGCGTCGCGGCCGACGAAGATGCGGGCGTCGAAGTCCGGGTCGGACGGCTTGGGGTTGTTGGTGCCGTCGAGCTGGCCCATGAGGTTGCGGGTGGTCATGGGGCGGGCGGTGGCGCCGGGGGTGCGGTTGAAGCCGTTCATCTGCCAGCGCAGGCGGGCGGTGGGGGCGGCTTCCTTCTGGAGGGTGCGCAGGGCGTGGAAGGCGACGAGGGCGTCGTCGGCGCCGATCTGGAGCCACAGGTCGCCGTTGCTGCGCCGGGCGTCGAGGGCGTCGGCGGAGAAGTCGGGCAGCGGGTCGAGTGGGACGGGGCGCTGTTTCGTCAGGCCGGTGCGGTCGAAGAAGGAGTGGCCGAGGCCGAAGGTGACGGTGAGGGAGGAGGGCCCGGCGTCGGCGGCGACGGCGGTGTCGTGGGCGGGGGCGCGTCCCTCCATCAGGTCCTGGGCGGTGCGGGTCCAGCGGCGCAGCAGGGCGGCGGCGGCCTTGCGGTCGGCGTCGGGGGCGAGGTCGAAGGCGAGGAGGTGGCCGCTGGCCTGGAGCGGGGTGGTGATGCCCGCCTGGTGGGCGGCGCGGTCGGCGCGGAAGGGGACGCGGGTGGTGCCGACGGTGGTGAGCGGGGCGGGGGCGTCGCCGCGGGCGGCGGACGCGCCGATCACGCCCCCGGCGCCGCCGACGACGAGTCCGGCAGCTCCGGCGGCGCCGACGGTGCCGAGCAGGCGGCGGCGGGACAGCTCCACGGTGGGCCCGGCGTCGGTGGGGGACGCGTCCGGGGCGGCCGATGCGGACGGGACCGTTCCGGGGCGCGGGGTCTGCGGGGGGACGGCCTTCGCGTCCGGGGTCGCTTCGCGGTTGCCGTGCGGCTTCTTCGTGCTCATCAGTCGATCTTCACGTTCCTGGTTTCGGTCACCTGGTCGATGTCGGAGGTCCGGACGAGGAGGGAGAGCTGCCACCGGCCGGGGACGGGCAACTGGACGTCGGTGGCGCGCCAGTGGCCCTTGTCGGTGGGGGTGGCGGCCACCGGGAGCGGTCCGAGGTGCTGGGTGCTCAGGGTGAAGGAGACCTTCATCTCGGGGACGTCCATGGTGGCCCCGGAGGGGTCGGAGATCCGTACCCGGAGCTGGTTGCCGCCTCCGGCGCGGCCGGGGTCGAGGTCGATACGGGCGGTGCCCTTGCCGTGCGGGCCGCCGGTGTCGAACGGGATGGTCAGCACCTGGGGCTGGTTGGCGTCGGGGGACCGCCCGGCGGACGCGGCCTGGAGGGCGGCTTCGGTGCGGGCCGGTTCGGTGCCGGTCAGCACGGTCGTGACGGCGAGCACGACGACGGCGACGCCCGCCTCGGCCAGCACCGAACGGCGCAGCCCGATCCGCTGCGGGTCGCCGTCGCGCAGCCGCTTGACCCGGGCGGTGCTCAACGCGGACCGCTGCCGGGCGAGTTGGGCGGCCCTTACGGGGTCGGGGGCCGCGGTCTCCGGGGTGGCGTCCGGGGTCTGTTCGGTCGCCCCTACGGGGTCGGGTCCGGGGGAGGAGGGGCGTTCGGCGCCGGGGGACGAGGGGGCCGGGGTGGGCTCCCGTACGGGGTCGGGGTCGGCCGCCTCGGGGTCGGTGTCGGGGGCGTCCCGGAGCGCGGGCGCGGGGAGCGCGTCGGGCGCGGTGCGCTCCGGGGCAGAAGCCGAGGCCGGCCCCGGAGCCGCGCCCGGAGCTGCGCTAGGAGCCGCGCCCGGAGCCGCGCCCGACTCCACCTCCGACTCCACCTCCGGCGCCGACGCCTGGCCGGGAACCGGAACCGTACGGGCCGCCTCGGCGGCCTCGGCCTCCGCCACTCCCGCCGCACCGGCCTCGGCGCCCGCCCCCGTCTCCGTAGCTGCCCGCTCCGCCAGGCGCCCCGTCCAGCGGCGGGAGACCCCGGCGAGGCCCACCAGCAGGATCACCAGGCCCGCCTTGAGCATGAGCAGCTGCCCGTAGGAGGTGCTGGTCAGGGCGTGCACGGTGCCGACCTGGCGCCAGGACTGGTAGAGGCCGGTGGCCACCAGGGTGAGGACCGAGGCGAAGGCGAGGCGGGAGAAGCGGCGGACGGCGGCGCGTTCCACCGGCGGCCCCCAGTACAGGGAGACGACGAGGGCGGCGAGGCCGCCGAGCCAGGCGGCGACGGCGAGCAGGTGCAGCAGATCGACGGGGATGGCGAGGCCCGGCTGCAGCCCGGTGGAGGCGTGTTCGGCGAACGACCAGGTCGCGGCGGTCCCGGCGGCCAGGAGCGTGCCGCCCACGGCGAGTCCGACGGTGTGCCGCCGGAGCCGGGCCTGCGCCGGGCCGCCCGGGGTGACGCCCCGGACCTGCGCCGCGTCGCCCGGGGCGTCACCCGTACCGCCCGCGCCACCCGGGGCCCGTACCGCATCGTCCGATTCCGATTCCGAGCCCGATTCCGAGCCCGATTCCGAGCCCGATTCCGAGCCCGATTCCGAGCCCGGACCCGCACCGTCCGCCGCGGCCGCCCGCGTCCGCTCGTACGCCCCGAAGAGCACCGTGACGAACAGCGCCGCGCCCGCGAGGAGCAGCAGCCGGGAGGTGAGCGCGATGCCGGTCTTCGTCGGCAGGACGGCGCGGAGAGCGTCGAGGTCGGTGAGGTCGGCGAGGTCGCCGGAGCCGGTGTAGGGGCCGCGGAGCAGGAGGAGGGCGAGGGTGGCGGCGGTGAGGAGGACCCAGCCGCCGTGGACGGTCAGGCGTTGTACGGAGCGGACGCCCGCGGCGGCGGGGCGGCACGCCAGAACGAACGCGGCGCCCCCGAAGAGCAGGACGAACCCGGCGTAGGCGAGGTAGCGGGCGATGCCGTAGAGCGCGCCGACCAGGCCGCCGCCCGCTTCCTGTTGCGGCAGCGGTGCCTTGGTGGCGGACGGCGCGCCGATGGAGAAGGTGAACGCGCCGGAGACCGGATGGCTGTCGGCGGAGACCGCCTGCCAGGCGACGGTGTAGGTGCCGTGGGGCAGGCCGGGCGGCAGGCCGGTGCCGTATTTGACGGTTTCGCCGCTGCACAGGTCGCGGAGCTTGCCGCGGTCGACGCGGGTGCCGTGCGGGTCGAGGACGCGTACGGAGTCGTCGCCCATCGCGACGCCCTCGGAGAAGCTGAGGGTGACCTGCTCGGGGGCGTGCGCGACCACCGCGCCCTGGGCCGGGTTGCTGCCGGTCAGCGCCGCGTGGGCCTGGGCCGGTGCGGCGGTGGCGAGCAGCAGACCGCACAGGGCGACGGCGACGGCCAGCAGGCGCGCGGCCACCGGCCGCCGGAGCCGGGCGGCACCGGGGCGGGGACGGGCGGCGGCGGTGCCGGTGGGCGTCGTCATGAATGCTCCCCTTCGTGTTCGTGGAGTGCGTGGGCGCGAGGCCCGGGTGCGGGCGCGGGGCCCGGGTACGGAGCGGTCGTACCCGGGCCCGAGGGCGGCCGGGCCGGTGCGCCCGAGGGCGGCGGCCCGGCCGGTGCGCCCCGGGGCGGCTTACTTGTGGACGTGCCCGGAGTGGTCCGCGTGACCGGAGTGGCCGGAGTCCGCGTCGTGTCCGCCGGTGGCGGCGGTGCCGGGCCGGTACGTCGCGGACTTCACCGGTACCTCGACGGTGATGGCGCCGGCCTTGGCGAAGTGCAGCTCGACGGTGACCTTCTCGCCCTCGGCGGGCTTGTGCTTGAGGCCCATGAACATCACGTGGTCGCCGCCGCTGGCCAGCTTCAGCGCGCCGCCCGCCGGAACAGGCAGGGAGCTGACGTGTTCCATGGCGTTGCCCTTGGTGGTGTGCAGGGAGACGTCGTCGGAGAGATCGCTGGTGACGGAGGTGAGCTTGTCGGCGCCGCCGGTGTTCTCGACGGTGAGGAACGCCCCGGCCATCTTGTCGGTGACCGGCTGCGGCATGTACGCGCCGGAGACCTTCAGATGCGGGGCTCTGCCCGCGGCGTCGGACTTGCCGGACGTGGCTGACGTACCGGAGCCGCCGCATCCGGCGAGGCCGAGGGCGCAGACGGCGGCGAGGGCGGTGGCGGTGAGGGTGCGGCGGATCACGGGTTCTGCCCCTTGATGAGCTTCGGGAGTGCGGAGGTGTAGTTGTCGGCGGTGGCGTCCTGCATGCCCATCCAGTGGATGCGGTCGTCCTTGGGGGAGGCCATCAGGACCTGCGCGCCGTGTGTGGAGATCACGTCGCCGTTCTTCTTCACCACCGGCTTGTCGATGCCGATGCTGACGTCGCGGGCGCCGCGCTGGATGTCGGCGAACTTCCCGGTCAGGCCGGTGAAGTTCTTGTTGATGCCGCCGAGCCACTTCTTGAGGGCCTGCGGGGTGTCGCGCTCCGGGTCGGAGGTGATGAACAGGACCCGGAGATCGTCCTGTTCGGCCTTGGGCAGCTGCTTCACGGCGACGGCGATGTTGGCCATCGTCAGCGGGCAGACGTCGGGGCAGTTGGTGTAGCCGAAGTAGATGAGGGTCGGGTGGCCCTTGGTCTTCGCCAGCAGGTCGTACGGCTTGCCGTCGGAGTCGGTGAGGGTGAGGTCCGGCTTCTCGATCGGGTCGTCGAGCGTGACGATCGGCTTGGCGGTGGCGCCGGAGACCGACGCCACGGGCTTGTCGCCGCCGTCGTCGGGCCCGCAGGCGGTCAGGGTGAGGGCGGCGGCGGCCGTGAGGACGGCCGCGATCAGGGTCTTTCCACGCATAGCGATATGTCCGGGGGTCGGTGAACGGGGGGCCGGGCCGACGTCGTGCGGACGCCGGCCCGGAGGCGGTCAGGCGGTCAGGCGGTGCGGCGGCGTCCGGCGAATACGCCGACGCCGACTCCGATGATGCCGACGACGATGCCGACGACGCCGAGGACCCGGGCCGTGGTGTCACTGCCGGCGGCGTCCGCGGCGGCGGTGGTGGCGGGCTTGGCGTCACCGGCGGGCGCGGTGAGGGCGAGGACCGGCGCCGGGTTCTCCGGCTCCGGGGCGCCCTTCTTCGCCGGTTCGATCCAGCGCACGACCTCCTTGTTGTCGTACGTCTGGAGCGCCTTGAAGACGACCTGGTCGGCGTGGTCGGGCAGCTGGCCGACGGAGAGCGGGAACTGCTGGAACTGGCCCGGGGCGATGCCCTTGCCGTCCGCCGTCCACGTGATCTTCGAGGGCGCCTTGTCGATCTTCTCGCCGTGCATCTCCAGCGGCTTGGCCAGCTTGGCCTCGGTGACCTCGACCTTCCAGCCCGGCACCGGCTGCGGCATGACGGACGCCAGCGGGTGGTCGGACGGCAGGTCCACCTCGACCTTGACCGTCGAGGCGTGGTCACGTTCGTTGGGCACCTTGATGTTGATCGTCGCGTAGCTGCCCTGCTCGGCGGTGCCGGGCTGCACGCTGACGTGCGCGAACGCGGGCCCGGCCAGCAGCAGCACACCGCCCGCCGCGAGCCCGCCGAGCACCGGCAGCCGCCGAGCGATCCGGCGGGCGCGGCCCGGCGCGGACGAGGGCGTGCCCGGGTTCGTGCCCGGGTTCGTGTCCGAAGTCGTCTCAGATGTCATCTCAGGTGTCATCTCAGAAGCCATGGCGAAATGTCTCCACATCAGCGTCACGGGCGTCGACGGAGCGGCGTCGACACCCAAAGCGTCAAAAGCGTCAAATGGGAAGGTTCGGCGCAGGCGGTGACGGCGCGGGAGTCCGGCCCGGTGGGCGGGGTGCTGCGCGCGTGTCAGGCCGCGAGGGCGTATCCGGCGGTGCGGACGTGCCCCGGGGCCGCGGCGGGCGGGCCCCGCCGGACGACGCTGTGCTGGAGTGCGGGATCCTCCGGCCCGGACGGGCCCGCCGCGTGGGGGAGGGGTGCCGAGGGGCCGGTGCGGTGGCCGGGGAGTCCGGCGAGGAGGGCCCGGACGAGCGCGAGCGCGGAGCGCAGCGCCCCGGCCAGCGCCTGCGCCGCGGCCTCGTGCGCCACCGGCGCGGACAGCTGGACCAGCCGCCACAGCGCCGCCTCGCCGCGGCGCAGCAGCCACCCGGCGGCCAGCGCGGCGAGGAGGTGGCCGAGCAGCATCGGCAGCGACGGCAGCACGGAGTGCGCCATCGGCGCGCCCGCGAGGTGATCCATCCCGGCCATGCCGGTCATGCCGTGCGCGCCGCCGGTGCCCAGCGCCTCTGCGGTGCGCGGGTCGGACGGGTCGAAACCGTTCTGCGCGACGATGCGGTGCGCCGTGTCGCCGCCGAGTGGTACGCCGTCGAGACCGCAGGTCAGGCGGCGGGCGAGGGCGATCACGGTGGCGTCGTCGAGCCGCCCGTCGGCCGCCACGGACGGTGCCGCGCAGTGCTGCCCGGCGGCGAACAGCGCGTGCAGGGCGAGCTGTCCGACGGTGAGCGCCGCGGCGATGCCGGGCAGGGAACGTTCCCGTCCGGCCAGCGGCGCGGTGACGACGAGGACGACGGCGCACCCGGCGGCGAGCGTCCACACCGGGACGGAGGCGAGGGATCCGGCCATGTGCCCGGCCGCGGACAGCACGACGCAGACCGCGGTGAACACCGCGGCCCTCAGCAGCCGCAGATCGGCGGCGGCACGCGCGTGGCGGGCGGGGGCAGTCATGGCGGCGCCATCATCCCACCCGCCTCACCGACGGCCTACGGCAGGTCGACGCGCGGGGGCGCCTGAGGGGGGCCCACCGGGGGACGCCGGGGCGCGCGGGGGCGCATACACCGGAGCGCACTTACACGGCGCGCTCGGTACTCCGCATCCGCCGAACGAGCGGTGTGCCGCCCCGCGCATGCTTACGTCGCTCCTACGGCGGCAATACGTAACGGTATGTCGAGCCGCGGCCAGGAGGCTGGAGCGATGAGCATGTGGTGGTCACTCCATCTGCGCCGGGAACCGGCCAGCGTGCCGCTTGCCCGGCGACTGCTTCTGGGGGCGATGGAGACTGCCGGGGTCGATCCGGACATCTGCTACGACCTGTCGGTCGCCCTCTCCGAGGCGTGCGCGAACGCCGTCGAACACGGCGGTGACGAGGACGGTTCCGACTACCGCGTCACGGCGTACATCGACGGCGACACCTGCCACATCGAGGTCAGCGACTCCGGCCCCGGCTTCGTCCGCGCCCCCCGCCCCGCCGACCCGGCCCTGCTCACCCCGCCCCCCGCCCCCGCCGACGCCGAGGACGGCCGCGGCCTCTTCCTCATCGAGGCCCTCACCGACCACGTCTGCTACGCCACCGGCACCGGCCGAAGAGGCGCCGTCGTCAGCTTCGACAAGATCCTCAAGTGGCGCGAGGGGGCGGCGCTTCCCATGGCGTCGTAGCGCATCCGGCGCCGCCGGTGGCGCTCCCGGCTCCGGCTCGGCTTCCTCGCCGTCGCTAACTCCTCCTCCATCGCGTCTGCTTGATGCCCGCCCCACACACACGCACCGGTGCCCGCCACGCGGAACGCGGGCGGGCACCGTACGAAAGCAGCCCCGGGGCGAGCAGCCTCAGGCCAAGAACCCCACCTCAGAGCGTCGGATGCTGCGGTCGGTGGGCGCAGAGCGCCCAGATGACCCAGGCGGCCAGGGCGATGGAGACGATGGCCCAGAGGGGCTGGTAGGGCAGCCACATGAAGTTGGCGATCAGGCTGAGGGACGCCATCATCACGCCCAGGATCCGCGCCCACATCGCGTCCGTCAGCAGCCCGAGCCCGGTGATGACGGCGACGACGCCGAGCGCCAGCAGCACCCAGCCCCACGTGTTCAGATCGAACCGGTACACGTACTGGTTGACGGTCGTGTAGATCGCGTCGGAGGAGAGCGCGGTGATGCCCTTGAGGATGTCGAGGACACCGCCGACGATCAGGATGATCCCCGCGAACACCGTGCCGCCGACCGCCCATGCGCGGGTGGTGGAATCCGGTTCGCCGCCGTGCTGCGTGCGGTTGTGCGGAGTCGCCGTATGCGCCATGACCGCTCCTCTGTTCGGTTACGCCCACCGTCCCGGGCACGGCCCGCGGCCACCACTCGGGTGCCGCCGTTCGGGCGAACCTCGCCGAGTCGGGTTTCGGCGACCGGGCCGCTACGGCGGTGACCTCCCCGTAGGGCCCTGACCGACCCGTACGGGGGGACGGCGGCGTCAGTCGAGCGCGTCCTCCTGGTCCGCCTGCCAGGCCGTGACCCGGGAGGAATCGTTGACGGTCAGGCCCTCGCCGGGCGCCTTCAGGGCGGCCGTCGCGTCGAACGGGTCGCCGTCCTTGCCGCGCAGGCCGAGGGTGAACGAGGTCGCATGGCGCGGGTGCGCGCCCTTCTCGGGGAGGAGCAGGGCGGCGTACGCGGTCTCGCCCGGGTCCAGGCCGACCGTGGCGCGGGCGTCGGTGCGCGGAGCGGCGGCGACGGGCGCCTGCGCGCCCGGGGTGCCGACGGACGGGAAGCCGTAGGCGGTGCAGGTGGCGTCCGAGATGTTGGTGACCTTGAGGAGGACCGCCGGGCGGGTGCCCCCGGCGTCCGCGAACTCCAGCTGCACCTTGTCGGTGGTGCAGGCGTCGCCCGCCTCCTCGCCGGAATCGCCGTCGCCGCCCGCGTCGGGTGACGCGGGCGCCTGGCCGTCCTCGGACGCGGACGGCGCCCCGGCGGCGGATGAACTGACGGCGGATGAACTGACGGCGGGCGAACCGGCGGCAGGTGACCCGGCGTCACTGCGCTGTACGGCGGCGGCGGGGTCGTCCGCGCCGGAGTCGCAGGCGGTGGTGGCGAACACGGTCGCGCCGACGACGGCGGCCAGGGCGAGGGAGCGGCGGAGGCGGAAGGGCATACGTGGTCCTCGTGGGGCTCGGCAGAAGAATGGCGGGGGAGCGCCGTTCGGCGTCGAGCGTGTCATGTCCGCGGAATACGTACGGGTGATAGGCGCCGTGAAGGTGCGAGGCGTCACCCGGACTTACCAGGGGCCGACGCCTCCGCCCGCACGTACCGCGCCCTCCGCCGAATGCGCCGCGACGACGCGAAGCTCGGCAAGCAGGAATGACTTCAGCGGTGCCCGCTGGCGGAAGAGCAGCTACAGCGTGGTGGGGGCCCGTGCGTGGGGCCGGTTCGTGACGGCGGTCAAGGGCGGGACGCTCACGGTCTGAGCGGTTCCGAGCGGCAGTCGGGCGTACGCAAAAGGGCCGGGCCCGGGGGCAGATCCCCGGGCCCGGCCCTTTCGTACGCGGTGCGTCAGCTCGTGGCGGGTTCGGCGCTCGTACCGGGATCCGTAGCCGTACTCATCGCGGGCTCGTCCGACGTCTGGCGCGGGATCTTCAGGTCCGTGGCCGGGGCCAGTGCCGCCGCGAAGCGGGGCCAGAAGATCAGCACGACCGGGTAGATCGCGTAGCCGAGGCGGGTCGCGGGGGAGAGGACGATCGCCAGGAGGAGGCCGATGGCGAGGCGGTCGGCGGCGGCGATGACCGTCCGCGGCGGGCGGACCAGCAGCGACACCGCGACGCCGATGGCGCTCACGCCGATCAGCGCGACCGTCACCGTCTTACCGTTCTCCGGCATCAGCAGCACGATCAGGTGGCCGAGCAGCGGGCTCTGCGCCGTGGAGTTGGCCTCGCCCATGCCGAGCGGGTAGAGGATCGCGTTCTGGAGGAACGCGGAGAAGTCGATCAGCGCGGCGGGGAGCGCGGCCAGCGCCGCGAGGCCGACCGAACCGGCCGCGCACTTGGCGGCGGCGCCCTTCCCCTTCGTCACCCACAGCAGCGCCAGCGCCACCGGGATCGCCGGCCACGCCGTCCACTTCAGGGCGGAGGCGGCGCCGAGCGCCAGGCCCGCGGCGCCCGGCCGGTCCCGCTGGAGGAACGCCAGGGCCAGCACGATCAGGCCGATGACCGGCGGGTCCACGCCGCCGATGGTGAGCGGCAGGATGAGAACGGGGCAGGCGATGAGCCACAGGGCGCCGGTGCTCGGGGTGACGCCGCCGGGCGTGGCGAGCGGGACGGGGCCGCGGTCCTTCGTCAGGACGCGGACCGCCCACAGGACCACCACCAGGAAACCGATGAGGGACCAGAGGCGCGCGCTGGTCAGCGGATTGTCGCCGAACAGCGCGTCGGGTATGCCGAACAGCGACATACCGGGCAGGTACGGGTTGAACTGCGGGACGGTGTGCGGGTCCGCGTTGTACGGCGTCCCGGACGTCAGGAGCAGCGCCGTACCGCGCTGGATGACACCGACCTCCATCTGCTCCTTGTCGATCACCGTCAGATAGAGCAGCGGCACCAGACCGGCGCCGACGACGGAGACGATCGCGGGCAGGCGCCCCCAGCGGCGGACGGAGCAGGCGGCGATGATCGCGGCGATGGCGTAACCGGCGGCGCTGCACAGGCCCCATGCCTGCTGCGAGGTGTTCGGCGGGGAGGCCAGTCCGACGCTGAGACCCGCGATGGCGCAGCCCGCGAGGACCGGCCAGTCCCAGCGCCAGCCACCGCGGCGGGTGGGGGCCGCCGCCGTGCCGTCGGGGTGCGTGGTGTCCGTAGCCATCAGTGGCCTGCCTCTCGGCGGGCCCGGGGGCCGGGAACGGACGGGGCGGGCCGGGCAGCTCGGCGGGCGCAGGTCATGCGCATGCCGAGTGGGGGGAGAGGGAGGGTCATACCGCAACTATAAACGCCAGGTATACGCAAGAGGTATACGCATGGTGTGTACGTGCGAATCGGACAAAGTGCCGCACAATCCGGCCCTGTGGTCCTGACGCCCGCCCGATTGCATCATGCGACTGCGCCTGGACGCCATGTGAGAGTCGTCATGCCGTGAAAGGTGCCCGGAGCGCCCGGGAAAGGCCGAGCGGAGAAGGGGGGTGGCGCCGTCTCACAGGGCGAGAGGGCATCCCCCGCCGTGCCCCCGTCCCTGTAAGAACGACACTCGCACACTAACGCGAAATCGCTCGCGTTAGTGTTTCCCGGACCATACGTGGCATGACCCCACACCGCAATACGGAGCCCCTGTGACCCCCGCGCAGCAACCGCCGGGAGAGACCCGCCCCGGAGGACGCACCGCCCGCACCCGCGCGGCCGTACTCGACGCCGTACAGGCCGAGTTGAGCGAGGGCGGATTCGCCGCGCTGAGCATGGAACGCATCGCCCAGCGCTCCGGAGTCCACCTCGCGACGCTCTACCGGCGCTGGCGCTCCGTCGAGGGACTGGTCTGCGAACTGCTCACCGAGGCGTCCGCCGGCATCCCGCTCCCCGACACCGGCAGCCTCCCCGAGGACCTGCGGCTGCTCGCCCGCCGCATCGGCACCTTCTACACCGCCGCGCCGATGCGGCGCCTCGTCGAAGCCGTCGTCTCCTCCGCCGCCCGCAGCTCCCGCGCCGACACCGTGCTCGCCGACTTCTTCCACGACCGGCTGCGGATCGCCGGAGCGCTGGTGCGGCGCGCCATCGAGCGCGGCGAGGTGCCCCCCGACACCGACCCGGAAGCGGTGATGTCCGCGATCGGCGCGCCCTTCTACTACCGCATCCTCATCGCCCGCGGGCCCGTCGACGCGGACCTCGCCGAGTCGACCGCCACCGCGGTCTGGGCGGCGACGTTGGCCGGTGCGTACCGCGGGGGCGGCGCGACGCCCGTCGCCGGACGGCAGCGCACGGACCGTACGGAGTCAGGCCCGGCCCGTACGGACTGACGGCCAGGCCGTACGGACTGACGAGCAGGCCGTACGGACTGACGGGCAGGCCGGACGGGGGCACTCTGGAAGGAGAGGAGACTCCCCGGAGGTGAGCGTCATGACGGTGAACACCGTGGTCGGCTGGCACATCGAGATGGAGTTCCAGGAGGACACCCACCGCACCCGCGCCGCGGCACTGGTCCGGCTACCGGACGGCCAGGAGGTACGGGCGCACGGCTACGCCAGCCGTCACCCGGCAGATTCCAACCAGCCACGCGTCGGCGAGGAGGTCGCGGCGGCCAGAGCCCTCAACGAACTGGCGATGCGGCTGCTGACCAAGGCCCACGGCGAGATCGACCAGGCGTCGGGACGGACGTCGCACCCGCTGGCGGTCTGAACCCCACGGGCTCGCGGGCCGTACACGCGCCACGGCCGGTGGCCCCCGACGTGCGGGGCCACCGGCCGTGGCGTGTACGGATGGATACGGGCAGGTCAGCCGCGCAGTTCGGCCATCCATGCCTCGACGTCCCCGGAACGGCGCGGCAGCGCGGAGGAGAGGTTCCGGTTGCCGTCCGCCGTCACGAGGATGTCGTCCTCGATCCGGACGCCGATGCCGCGGTACTCCTCGGGGACGGTCACATCGTCCGCCTGGAAGTACAGACCGGGCTCGACGGTCAGCACCATGCCGGGCTCCAGCGTGCCGTTGACGTACGCCTCGGTGCGGGCCGCGGCGCAGTCGTGGACGTCGAGGCCGAGCATGTGGCCCGTGCCGTGCAGCGTCCAGCGGCGCTGGAGACCCAGCTCCAGCACCTTCTCGGCCGGGCCCTCGACGAGGCCCCACTCGACCAGCTTCTCGGCCAGGACGCGCTGCGAGGCGTCGTGGAAGTCGCGGAAGTTCGCACCCGGCTTCACCGCGGCGATACCGGCCTCCTGGGCCTCGTACACCGCGTCGTAGATCTTCCGCTGAAGCTCGGTGTAACGGCCGTTGACCGGCAGGGTGCGGGTGACGTCCGCGGTGTAGAGGCTGTGCGTTTCCACACCGGCGTCGAGCAGCAGCAGGTCACCGGAGCGGACCGGGCCGTTGTTGCGGACCCAGTGCAGCGTGGTGGCGTGCGGACCGGCGGCGCAGATCGAGCCGTAGCCGACGTCGTTGCCCTCGACGCGGGCGCGCAGGAAGAAGGTGCCCTCGATGTACCGCTCGGAGGTCGCCTCGGCCTTGTCCAGGACCTTCACGACGTCCTCGAAGCCGCGGACGGTCGAGTCGACGGCCTTCTGCAGCTCGCCGACCTCGAAGTCGTCCTTCACCACACGCGCCTCGGAGAGGTGGACGCGCAGGTCCTCGTCCCGCTCGGCGGTGACCTTGTCGCGCAGCGCCGCCTCGATACCGGCGTCGTGGCCACGGACGACGCGGACCGGGCCGGTCGCCTCGGTCAGCGCGGCGGCCAGCTCGCGGACGTCCTTGCAGGGGACGCCGAGCAGCGCCTCGGCCTCGTCCAGGCTGTGGCGGCGGCCGACCCACAGCTCGCCCATGCCGTCGAGCCAGAACTCGCCGTTCTCACGGTTGGAGCGGGGCAGCCGGTGGATCGTCGCGTCGTGGCCGTCCTCGCCGATGCGGGGTTCCAGCACCAGGACGCTGTCCTCGGTCTGGTCGCCGGTGAGGTAGACGTACTCCGTCGACGCGCGGAAGTCGTACTCGGTGTCGTTCGAGCGGGTCTTGAGATTGCCCGCCGGGATCACCAGGCGCTCGCCGGGGAAGCGCGCGGAGAGCGCGGCGCGGCGGCGCGCGGCGTTCGGCGCCTGCTCGACCGGCTCCAGGTCGCGCAGCTCGGTGTCGGCCCAGCCGCTCTGCATGCTCGCGGCGAGCTCATCCGAAACGCCCGGGTACAGGCCGTTCTTGCGCTGCTTGATCGGCTGCTCGTCGTCGTCCGGGGTCTCCGGGGTGAGCTCGTCCGTCACGGTGCCTCCTTGTAAAGACTGAACCGCGCTCCATCGTATGTGCGGACCGAAACGGGTCCAGAGGGCTCACGCCTCGAAGTGGGCGGCGAGCAGGACGACGTCCTCCGGGGAGGCCGGGTCGTCGAGCCCCTGGGGCAGCAGGCGGGCCAGGATGTGGTCGACGAGGGCCTCGGGGTCCTGCCGGACGGCCCGGGGCGCCCCGGCGGCGGCCGCGCGCAGCCGGGCGAAGGCGCGGTCGGTGGAGTCGCCGGTGCGGTGCAGCAGCCCGTCGCTGTAGAGCAGCAGCGTCTCGCCGGGCGACGGCGAGATCTCCACGCTCGGCGCCTCCCAGCACGCCAGCATCGTCAGTGGCGCGGAGAGCGACGTCTCGACGAACTCGGTGCGGTGCTCCCCGGTGAGCAGCGGCGGACAGTGCCCGGCCCCGGCCAGGGTGAGCGTGCGGGGGAACGTTCCGCCGGCCCCCGCCACCGGGCCGCCCGGCGCACCGGACGACGCACCGCCCGGCGCCTCCATGAAGGCGAACAGCAAGGTGGCGGAGCGGGCCGGCTCGGTCAGCCGCAGCAGCAGCTCCAGATCGGAGAGGACGGCGACCGGATCCTCGCCCTCCATCACCGCGTACGCGCGCAGCGACGCCCGCAGCTGCCCCATCGCGGCGACCGCCTCGGGCCCGGACCCGGACACCGAGCCGACGGCCAGCCCGAGGGCGCCGTCCGGCAGCGGGAGCGCGTCGAACCAGTCACCGCCGCCGCGCGGCCCGGCGGCGTGCCGCACCGCCAGCCGGATACCGGGCACCCGGGGCAGCCGGTGCGGCAGCAGCCCCTCGGTGAGCGCCGCCGCGGCCTTCTGCTGCCGGTGCAACTCCAGGACGCGGGCCAGATGCTCGGCGGCGTACGCGCGGTAGAGGCCCAGCAGGTGGCGGCGGTGATCGTCGGGCTCGGCCGGTTCGTCGTACAGCCAGACGGCGACCCCGAGCCGCCCCACGGGCGCGGCGTCCAGCGGCACGGCGTAGCTGGCCGCGTACCCGAGGCGGGCCGCGACCTCCCGCACCCGCGGATCGAGCCCCGGGGTCCCGAGGACATCGGGCTCGGCGACACCGGGGTGGCCAGGGACGGCGGGGAGTTCCGTGCCGTCCGGGTTCTCCGGGCGCCCGAGGGCGGGCTCGCTGTCGGCGGCCGGCACGGGGCCGGGGCGTACGGGTACGGCGTCGGGCGGGCCGTCGGGTACGGGGACGGCTTCGGCGCCGGGGGCGTGCGGGGGCTCGTCGTGCGCCGGGGGCGTGGGGCCGGGCAGGGCGGCGGGTGCGGTGCCCGGCCCGGTGGCGGGCTCCGGCTCCGGCAGGCCGTCGAGGAGGCGGCCGTACGCCAGAGCGGTGCGCGGGACGGTTTCGAGCTGGCCCAGCTCGGCGTGGCCGAGGCCGAGGCCGACGGTGGTGACGGGCCCGAGCCCGTCGGCCGGTTCGAGGACGAGCAGGCCCCGAGGAGCGCCGACGAGGGCGGCACCGGCCCGCAGCACCTCATGGAGCGCCGCGTCCGGAGTCCGGGTGCGCGCGAGCCGTTCGGTGAGGTCATGGAGGGTCGTCAGCCCGGAGATCCAGCCCGCCAGCCGGTCCTGGACGACGGCGATCCGGTCGAGCGGCGTGGCCTCGGCGGGGGCGGCCGGGCGGGCGGCGCCGGGAGCTTCGGGGGCGTCCGGTCCGGGTGATGCGTCGGCGCTGGGGGAGTGCTCCACGGCCGGGGGCGCCGCGGGGGCGGCGGCAGTCTGCGCGTGTCCGGAACAAGAAGGATCGATTCCGGCCACTTTCGGGACGTGGGAGGCGCTCACGAGCGGCGGCGTCCGACGGTTCGGCCGTTTCCCCAGCTCAGCGCCGATCGGGGTGGGAAATGCAGCCTTTTGTTGAGCGATGTTGCGCGGCCCTGCCGCCCATTCGCTGCCCGGAATAGCATCGCAAACCCCCATATCGTGCCGCTCAGCTCTCCATGCCTCCACATCTACACGGACCGGAGATGTGATGTCCAGCACTGTTCCGCGAGGGTTTGCGGCCCCCGTTCGGACTCTTCGTATGGCCTGAAAACGGCCCTGCATAAGGTGATTTGGGGTCGACTGGCCGCGATCGGCAGCGCGTCATATGCACGATGGCGGGTACGTACTCCGAGAGATGCGGGGCCAGTTGGGGCCGCACCGGAACCCACCGGCAGGCACGGGCGTCATTACGGACGACGACCGCGACGCACCCACAAGTGGCGAGATCGCACCACCGCACCGCAAGCGCCCCCGGCGCGTCACCTCCCGCCACGTTCCACGCTCGGCGTACGGCGTGATGCGCTGCCCCTTCGACAACGCGGCGACCAAAGCTCCACGTGGCGTGACCGGCCCCGGGCCGGGCTACCAGGACGACCATGCGCCGCGCAGCGGGACGAACCGGCATGTAGTGCGATGGACGCAACCCTCGGCGTTAACGAAAGGAACGAGCGCTCATGCGCGAGATCCTCGGAAAGCGACGCAAGTACCTGTTCCGGCGCACCGGGAAGTCGGCCCTGGTCGGCGCGGCGCTCCACTGCGCCACCGAATGGCAGTGGCCGGTGGTGCCCGGCGTACGGCTCCGCTCCGGCGCCCGGCCACCCGGCACCCGGTCCGGACGCGGTGAACGCGCGGCTCCACGGTGCAGCTGTCCCGACGCCGGGTGCGTCGTACCGGGCGGGCACCCCTTCGAGCCCGGACTGCTCGCGGCGACCACCGATGCCCGGATGGTCCGCTGGTGGTGGACGAACCGGCCCGACGCCCCGGTCGTCCTCGCCACCGGCGGCCGCGCGCCGTGCGCGGTGAGCCTCCCGGCCACCGCCGGTGCCCGGGCGCTGGCTGCCCTGGACCACTTCGGCGTCCGCCTCGGCCCGGTCGTCGCCACCCCCACCCGCGTCTCGCTGCTCGTCGAGCCGTACGACCTCGCGGAGTTGGGCGAGCTGCTGCACTCGCGGGACGAGGTGCCCAGCTCGCTGCGGTTCCACGGCGACGGCGGCTATCTGGTGCTGCCGCCCTCGCAGGCCGGCGCTGGTGCGGTCCGCTGGGAGCGCGCCCCCGCCGCTACCTCCGCGGCCCCCTGGCTCCCCGACGTGGCCACCGTCGTCGACGCCCTGGTCACGGCGAGCAACCGCACCCCGGACGGCAGCCGCCTCGCCTACTGAGGCGGGGCGCCCGCGGCCTCTGAAGGGCGCGCGCGTGCGGTGCGCGCGCCCCCACGGCCCCGGGGGAGAGCTGTCAGGAGGACGGCGCGCGGCGGCCCCACGGCCCCGGACGGCCCGGCCCCGGCGACCCGCCACGGAAATCACCCGGATGGCGCAGCGGTATGCCAGGAAAACCTGCGGTATGAGCGGTAGCTGACGTTCTGTCAGCTTGCTGGAGTCCCGTTCGCCCAGCCCTGTGGCGTACGTCCGGCCCCCTGCCGCCCCGGCCGGCCTCGCGGCCGTACGCCGCCGTCTGCGGCACGGGGTAACTCCGCGACACCTTGGGGTGATTCGGGCGCCCGCGCGGCCGCGGAAGCGCCGTACGGGCCGTACGGGGCGGGGCTTTGGGGGGAGGGGTGCCGGGCGGCCGATCAAGGCGGCGGGAGGCGCGGGGCGGCGGGGACGGAACACCCGGCCGCGGACATGGAAGCGCCCGGTCGCTGGCGACGGGGGATGCACCAGCGACCGGGCTCCTAGAACCGTAACAAGAGATCGGCGGTTCGCAAATTCGATCGCGGGATTCCGGACGCCTCTTTACCCGGAAGGAGAGGGGGTGTGATGGGAGTCACGTCAGAGGCGCCCGGGGTGGTCACTGTCAGCTCAGCGTGACCTGACGGTTGGTGAGACCGCCACGCGCCCGGCGCTCCTCCGAGGTCAGCGGCGTCTCGTCGGCGAGCGCCTTCGCCAGCCGCTCACCGAACGCGACCGCCGGCGCCGTGACGTCCTCGGCGCTCATCGACGACGGCAGGTCCCACACCGGGACGACGAGCCCGTGGGCGCGGAACGAGCCGACCAGCCGGGTGTCCTCGCCGAGCGACGACTCCCCGGCGGCGTGCAGCCGGGCGAGCGCGTCCAGCAGCCGCTCCTCCGGGTGCGCGGTGACCCAGCGCAGGTGGTTCTTGCCGGGCGCCTCGCACCAGTAGGCACCTTCCAGACCGGCGATCCGGGCGGTGGGCAGGGCGGCGGCGTTCGCCCGCTCCAGGGACGCGGCGACCTCGCCGGTCGCCTGCTCCGCGTTCTCCACCCAGAACTCGAACCCGGTGTGCACCTCCGGCGCGAAGGGCGCCTCGGTGTCCAGCAGGTCCTGGAGGCGCGGGCCGTCGGCGGCGGGCCGGCCGGCGGCCACCGGGGTGCCCGGCTCGGCGGCCAGCGCCCGCCGCAGGGTGTCCGCGAGGTCGCGGCTGAGGTCGCCCGAGGAGGTGTCGTTCTGCAGCCCGATCAGGACCGAACCGTCGTCCCGGCGCAGCGCGGGCCACGCCATCGGCAGCACCGTCGCCAACGTCACCGACGGCACGCCCTCGGGCAGCCCGCCCTTGAGCGTCAGCGGGGCGGTCGCGGCGGGCACCAGCTCGCGCAGCGCGACCCAGTCGCACTCGCCGGGCAGCCCCTCGAAGGGACGCCGCACCAGCTCGGTGACGGCCTGCGCCGCGCTCCGGCCGTGACAAGCCTTGTAGCGGCGGCCGGAACCGCACGGGCAGGGCTCCCGGGCACCGACGACCGGCACCGGCCCGTCATGGGGGGAACGTGCGGCGGCCTGGGGCTGGGGGCGGCGCTTCTTGGCCATGGCGGCGGTGTCTCCTGGTCGATCCGGTGCGTGTGGACGCGTGTCGGCGCGAGCCTAGAGGAGTACGCGCGCAGGCGCGTCGGCCGAGCCCGCGCCACGGCGCGGGTCGCGAGGGACGGTGCGGGGTGTGGCCGGATTCGGGCGGTACGGGGCGGCTGTGGCGTGGGGTGCGCAGGGGCGCGGATCGGCCCGGGGCGGGCGCGGGCGTTCCGGGGGCGCGTGGCGCGGGGCGCACGCCGGGGGCGGGGTACGTGCGCGGGGCCGGGCGGTACGTCCCTCGGGGGCCGGGCGGCCGGGTGCGCGTCGAGGCGGTGCGGGGCGTCGAGGTCCGGCGGCCCGTGGCCCCGGGGCGCCTCCCGCCCGCCGCTCAGCGCGGCGGCAGCGGGTCGTCCAGATCCGGGAAGGCGGAGAGGTCGGCGAGGCCCGCCAGCTCGGGCAGGCCCGGCAGGCCGGACAGGGCGGCCGGAGCGGGGAATTCCGCGTAGGCGGCCTCCGGGCCCGGCGTCTGGGCGGGGACGGCGGCGGGCGTCGTGGCCGCCGGCGTCAGTGCGACGCGGTCGGCGAAGGCGTCCCGCAGCGACAGCTCGGCCCAGACCGTGGTCTCGCCCTCGATCACCTCGCGCACGCCCCAGTCGCGGGAGAGCGAACGGATGATGGCCAGGCCCCGGCCGCCGCGGGCGGTGACCGAGGGCGTGGCCGGACGGGGCCGGGTCGGCCCGCCGCCGTCGGTGACCGCGACCGTCAGCCGCTCCCGGTCGTCCACCCGCCAGGAGGCGAGCACCGCCTCGGGCGGTGTACCCCCGCGGTCGTCCTCCGGCCCGTATGCGGCGCCCTCCTGGCGCGGCCCGTAGCCGCGGCCCTCGTGACACGACCCGTACGCGCTGCCCGTACGCCCGGCGCTGCCACGGACCGCGTCCGGCAGATGCTTCGCGCCCAGCGGGCGGGCGTGCCGGCAGGCGTTGCTCAACAGCTCGGACAGCACCAGCGCGGCATCATCGATAACAGTGTCCGGAATTCCTCTTGCCGACAGCTCGCCGCGCATGCGCCGCCTGGCCATACCCACGCCCGCCGGACCATGGGGTACGGCCATGATCGACGACGTCGGCACCTCCTGTGCCACCATCAACGCCACCCCCGAGACCTCCTTTGCCCCACGCCACGGGATGAATTCCCCAATGGACTGGACCGGAAACCGGCCACATACCGAGCAGTGACGCATCCGACATGTGGGCCCACAGGGCGCAGGCGCGGGCGCACGCGCAAGGGGGGCGGCTACCCGAGGTCGAGCTGGTTTCGTACCTGTTTCGGGCGGTTCGTAATGACCGCGTCCACGCCGAGATCGCGGCAGAGCGCGACGTCCTCGGGCTCGTTGACGGTCCACACATGGACGCGGTGCCCGGCGTGGTGGGCGCGGTCGACGTACTCCGGGTGGGCGCGGAGGATGCGGATACCGGGGCCGGCGATGGTGACACCGGGCGGCAGCCGTCCGTCGCGGTAGCGCGGCGTGAGGAACTGCATCAGGTACACCGACGGGATCTCCGGCGCCGCGGCCCGCACCCGGTACAGCGAACGGGCCGAGAAGCTCATCACCCGGACCGCGGGCGGCTCCGCCACCGGGCGCCCGGGCCGCGCGGTGTGCCCGAAGCGGCCGAGGAGGGTGACCAGCCGCTCCTCCACCTGTCCGGCCCAGCGGGTGGGGTGTTTGGTCTCGATGGCCAGCTCGACGCGCCGGTCCGCGTCTGCGACCAGCTCAAGCAGCCGCTCCAAGGTCAGCACGCCCGTCCGCTCCGGGTCCGCGTACCGCCGGTCCGGCGCCTCCGGCTCGTCCGCCCCGGCCTTCCAGGAGCCGAAGTCGAGCGTGGCGAGATCGGCCAGCTCCAGGGCGGAGACGGCGCCGCGTCCGTTGGACGTGCGGTTCACCCGCCGGTCGTGCACGCACACCAGGTGGCCGTCCGCGGTGAGCCGGACGTCGCACTCCAGGGCGTCCGCGCCGTCCTCGATGGCCTTCCGGTACGCGGCGAGCGTGTGCTCCGGGGCATCCTCGGACGCGCCCCGGTGGGCGACGATGGAAGGGGCGGGACGGCCCGGACGGGCGTCCTGGGCGGGGCGTACATAGGTCACCGCGTTATCGTGCCATTCGCCGTCCCGGGGCCGCCCCGCGCTGACCGGGGGCGGCTACAGGGGATGCGCCGTCGGGGCCCGGCATCAAGGATGAAGGGACGGTCACAGCCTCGCCTTACGGTGCGCTGACGCACGGTGGGAAAGGCTGAGGCAGAGGTTCGCCCGTCCGGCCGGGACTCGCCCGGACCGCCGGGATCCGGAATCCTGGAGCCCGGTTCGCGGTCCCACAGGCGCGTCCCCGGCACCGAGGACCGGAAACGTCCGGACACCGGAGCCCGGCCCCGTACTACGGAGGCCCGGACGCCCGGAGCGCCAGAAGGCGCCCCGGCCGACCGGGCCTCCCAGGGGCGGGCCGCGGGCCGGCACAGTCGTGAGCGAGGAGAGAGCTGTGAGCACCGAGAACGAGGGCGCTTCCGTCCCGCCGGAGGCCGAGCCGCAAACGGCGCCCCGGGCGTCGGACGGCGCACCCACGTCCGCCTCCGCCGCCCCGGCTGCCGCCCCGGGCACCCCGCTCCCGCCCGCGGCGCCCCCGGCCCCCGGGTTCGCCCCGGGGGCGGGTGAGCGTGCCCCGGGTGGGGAGCCCGGATCCGTGGCGCCCGGGGGTGCGGCGACGGGGGGTGCGGCGCCCGGTGGCGCGGCATCCGGACCCGCCGCGTCCGGGCCCATCCCCTCCGGGCCCATCCCCTCCGGGCCCATCCCCTCCGGGCCCGTCGCCTCCGGGCAGGAACCGCCACACGGCCCGGCCGGGCACCCCGGTGAGCCGGGGCCTGCCGCGCCCGGCGCCTCCGGCCCGGGCGCCCCCGGCGCGTACGGCGCTCCGGGCGCCCCCGGCGGCGAGCCGACCACCCAGCTGCCCGCGTACGGCAGCGGCGGTGGCTGGGGCGCGCAGCAGCCCCCGTACGGCGGCGGTGGCGGCGGCAACGGCTGGGGCGCCCCGGACGGGCAGCCGCCCCGGCGGCGCAACGGCGGTCTCGTCGCCGCGGTCCTGGTCGCCGCGCTGGTCGCGGGCGGCGTCGGCGGCGGCATCGGCTTCTGGGCCGCGGGCCGCGACGATCACTCCTCGACGACGGTCTCCGCGCCCGGCGACGCCGGGGCGCTCAACCGCAAGCCCACCTCCGTCGCCGGGATAGCGCAGAAGGCGCTGCCCAGCGTCGTCACCATCGAGGCGCAGGGCGCGACCGGCGAGGGCGGCACCGGCACCGGCTTCGTCTACGACAAGCAGGGCCACATCCTCACCAACAACCACGTCGTCGCCAGCGCCGCCGACGGCGGCAAGCTCACCGCGACGTTCTCCGACGGCAAGAAGTACGCCGCCGAGGTCGTCGGCCGCGCCCAGGGCTACGACGTCGCCGTCATCAAGCTGAAGAACGCCGCGGGCGCCAAGCTGAACCCGCTGCCGCTCGGCAAGTCCTCCGAGGTGCAGGTCGGCGACGCCACCATCGCCATCGGCGCGCCCTTCGGCCTTTCCGGCACCGTCACCACCGGCATCATCAGCGCCAAGAACCGCCCGGTGGCCTCCAGCGACGGTGGCGGCTCCAGCGCCTCGTACATGAGCGCCCTGCAGACCGACGCGTCCATCAACCCCGGCAACTCGGGTGGCCCCCTGATGGACGCCGCGGGCAACGTCATCGGCATCAACTCCGCGATCCAGTCGGCCGGCAACGGCGGCATGGGCGGCGAGGGCGAACAGTCCGGCAGCATCGGCCTGGGCTTCGCCATCCCCATCGACCAGGCCCGCCGCGTCGCCCAGGACCTGATCCGTACGGGCCAGCCGGTCTATCCGCAGATCGGCGTCCAGGTCTCGATGAAGGACACCGGCAATGGCGCGACCATCGCCGAGACCGGCAACGGCGGCTCCGACTCCGTCACCCCGAACGGCCCGGCGGACCGCGCGGGCCTGCGCCCCGGCGACACGATCACCAAGCTCGACGACACCGTCATCGACAGCGGCCCCACCCTGATCAGCGAGATCTGGCAGCACAAGCCCGGCGACAAGATCACCCTGACCTTCCAGCGTGGCGGCAAGGAGCACACCGCCGAAGTCACCCTGGGCCAACGCACAGGAGACAAGTGACGCGCTACCCTGACCCCGCGGCACCGCCCCGGCGCTGCCGCGGGGAGGCTTGCCCGAGCGGCCTAAGGGAACAGTCTTGAAAACTGTCGTGAGGTAACCCCTCACCGTGGGTTCAAATCCCACAGCCTCCGCAGAGGTCAGTGAACATGCAGGTGGGAGGGGCTTTCGGGGAAACCCGGAGCCCCTCCCTTCTGCTTGGTGTCTCACCCTGCGTCACGGATGTCCCGCGCGGGATCAGCCTGTGTGGACCAGCCGTGGACCAGGATTCGGCTCAGTCCGCGGCCTCGGCCGCACGCATGGCCTGCTCGATCAGGGCGTTGGCGTGCTCCCGTCTGCCGTCCAGGACCTTGGCGTAGAACTTGTGCAGGACGGCCACGCTGTGGCCAGCGCGGCGGGCGACTTCGGTCGGATCGACGCCGGAAGCGATCCAGAACGAGATGCCCGCCTTACGGCCGGTGTACGGCACCTCGGCGAAGTGGTGCAGCACCTGCGTCTCGGTGAGGGCCGCCTTCCGTGCCTTCTGCCAGAGCTCCGAGTACTCCTTGCTGAGCACAACCCCGCCTTCTGAGGCCCGGAACAGCCGGCCGTCTGGTGCCACGCCGAACCGCTCGATGTGGGCGAGGAGGATTTTCACCAGCTCCGGCGGTATGGGCACGTCGCGGACGGAGGACCGTGCCCGGTGCTTCAGGCCGCGTTCTTCGTAGGACTCGCCGTCGTCGGTCCAGGCGGCTCCGACTCGGGACGCGCTACCCGAGAGCAGCAGGACACCCCATCCGGTTTCGGGAAGGGTGCAGTCGGACTTCCGGAGATTCATGGCCTCAGCCGGTCGGGTAGCCGCGTAGTAGATGCATGCGAAGAACGCCTGGAGATGTTCACCGCGGGGGCCGAGCGTCCCGATGTCGTCGATCAGGGTTTTCGCCTGCTGTGGATTGGGGACGTACCGCAAGTCGATTTCGTCGTCCGTCGGCGGCGGAGACCAATCGATGGACGGTAGCGGATTGGCAGTGAGCAGCTTTCGTTCCACGGCGTACCGGAGAGCGTTGTTGAAGACCGTACGGCGGTTCGTGATGGTCGTCGCTGCGGCCTTCTTGCCGTCGAGCCGTGTGCTCAACGCCTTCAAGGCGATACGGATCACCTCGGAGTCGTCCTCCAGCGATGGCATGGGGAGAGACTTTCCGAAAGCCAGGTGAGCGCCGCGGCGAGGTGGTCGGGAGGTGGCGGACGGTGCTCGGAGAAGTTGAACGCGTAGCCGGTCAGTGCACGGCGCAGTACGGCCGGTGCGGGTGCTCCTCGCATGTCCTGCACCAGAGCGGCGGTGACGGCCGCGAGCGCATCGGCGCGGGTGGCCCGGCCCTTCGCTGATGCTGCTTCGGACCATTTCATCCGGGCGTAATCCGTTGCATGGTCGAGCCAGGTCAGCTTGGGCTTTGACGCCTCCAGTTCGGACTTCGGAAGCCCGGTTTCGACATCGAACTGTTCGCCGTGCTGTGCCGCTGCCATCAGCTGGGAGCGACGTCCGTCGGCAAGCGTCTTTGTCTTGTAGCTCTTTGAGTGAGTTCGCGGGCCCACTTTCCAGCGAAGCTGAAATGGCTTGGGGCGGTTCGCCCTTTCCCGGATGGTGTAGACCGTGAATTCGAATGTCAGCACTGAGTTGTTCTCCTGACAACGGAATGGGCCCGGCCATGCGGGCCGGGCCCACAGAGCGGGGGTCAGGCGGCGGGAGCTTCTTCGTGGTCGACCAGCCAGGTGTCGAGGTCGGCGCGGCGGATACGGAGCTGTCCGTTCGGCAACTTGACGATTCGGGGGCCGAGGCCACGGGCGCGCATGCGGTAGAACGCGGCGCGGGACATGTTGAGCTCGGTGAGGGCTTCGGGGAGCTTGAGCATCTCGGCCTTGGGCAAGGGCGGTGCTCCTCTCGTCGAGGGGGAGAGCGCGGTGAGGCGGGGGCGTTAAGGGTGGTAGCGGCGGTAAGCCGTTTGACCTGGGGTTTCGAGTGGGCGGTATGGGGGCGGTGAGCGGTGCGGTAAGGCCGCTCCGAGGGGGCGGCGGGCTTACCGCACCGCCGACCGCACCGCTTTTCGCTCCACGGTTTCCGCAGGTCAGGACGCTTACCGCCGCTACCGCCCTTACCGTTCTCAGCCCGCGTACTTCACGATGGTGGTGGGGCGGCCGCCGGTGGGCTTCTGGAAGCGGGTGTAGCCGGGGAGGTCGAGCAACTGGGCTACGAGGCGGTCGCGTTCGGGGCGGGTGGTGTTCTTGAAGAGGCGGCGGATGCGGTCGGCGGTGAGGCCGTCGGGGCCGGCCGTGCGGACGGCTTCGGCGAGTTTGTTGACCTTGGGGTCGCCGGTGGTGCCGCCGAGGAGGTGGACGGCGGATGCGCGGGCGTAGTTGAGGAGTTGCCACGCGGCCCGCAGGTGGGCTTCGGAGATGGTGGCCGTGTGGTCGCACAGGGCGTAGACCATGGCGACGCGCTGGACGTACGGGGCGGCACGGGCGGTGAACTGCGCGATGACGCCACCGGCCGAGTCGTCGCTCAGGGCCGGGTAGACCTGGTCGCAGTACAACTCCCATGCGGAGTCGCTGAATTGGACCTCATCGATGCGGGAGGCGTCGGCGAGGACCGTGCGCCATCCGCTGGCCAGGTTGGTGATCAACTCGGCGCTGGCGCCTCGCGACCCGGGCAGGATCAGGTTGCGGTGGCAGAAGATCGGCAGGAAGCGGTTGTACGTGCCGCCGGCCATCTCGGAGTCCTGCATCTTGGCCCGGAACTCTTCCGGGGTGATGTGTCCCAGGATCGCGATATGCGGATCGGTCGCCTTGAGCGAGTCGCGGACCATCGAGCCGAGGGAGTCGCCGCCCCATGCCTGCCGCAGGACGCCGGGCAGGCTGGAGCCTTCCGCGCGCAGGTGCATCCGGCGACGCTGTGCATTCGCCGTGATCTGCTCCTGGCCCTGGGCGGTTGGATGGCCCTGCCGGCGTCGGAGGACACTGGCCTCCTGCTGGCGCTGAGTGCCGTTGCCCGGGGCTGGTTCTCCGCGGAGACCGGGCTGCTCTACCGGAAGTGGCCCGGACAGGTCACGAGCCAGCCGGCGCACGCCGATGAGCGGGAGCGGGAGGCCCGGTTCGCGGTGGTGCAGGCGCGGGCTCGGGCATTGGCGGCTATGGGGAATTGGCGATTTGAAGGCTGAAGCGTAGCGATTCCGATACCGACAAAGGGGCTCACCGCCGCGGTGAGCCCCTTTGTCGGTATCTCTTGCTATTGCTTCCGAGGCGGTGCGGTAAAGCTCGTATGCATTCCTGGTGGCGCCTCTTGGCTCGGTTAGGATCGCGCGGGACACTGCAAAGATATCCCGTGCAACCGGGTGTTCGAACTAGACTGTTGCCCTACGATCATCGACGGCGTCTCGGAAGGGCAATCCTTTACGTCCCATTCGCTGGAATACTGGGCGTGAACGCCGGCGCTAAAGGTCCATTCCCCTGCCACTTTGGACCCTGTATCGGCCGGAGCGCTGTCGGTGCGGACCTGTAGCCAGCGCTCGTGTTTGCTGACTTTTGGCTGGTTGTGTGCACCCCAGGTTCCGTTGCGCCACAGAATCCCCGTGGCATTCACATCGCAATTCACGTTGCCAACGCCTGCATACCACCATGCTATGCCTGCCGGGCTGTCGTAGTATCCACAGCCGCGAATTTGAAGCTCGGTGTAAGCGGACCTGGTGTGAGAGTTCCTTTCTCCGGCCGCGACCACGCACGATTGGGCATGAGCGGAGACCCATCCGTTCGGTCGGGGCCATTGGCCCTTGCCCCAGCGCTCAGTTAGGTCCCCGCACTGGACTTGGGCGGCTTTGGGTGTGTGGGCGCCGTCAGAGTCCGAGATCCGGTGGAGCGCGGTGTTGATCGTCCAGTCGTCATTCTGGATCTGATCGTGACCGATACAGGGGGAGATGAAGTTGTCCGCACCCTTGAGGATGCTGGTCTTGCCGGTGTGCCTGGCTGATCGTTCGCCGTCATCGTCCACGCCGTAGACGACCTTGTCGCACGCATAGGGGTAGGGCGAAAGTGCCGCCTCAAGGGGTTCGTCGCCGACGTTCGACCGGAAGGTCGCATACCGAGTGTTCCCGTACGATTCCGGCACACGGTTCAGCCACCGGAGGAAGCCGGATCCAGCTGCCATTTCTGCTGCTTGGGTGCCGCAGGCGCCGGTGGGGCAGAGGTTGCCCAGCGCAGTGCCGTGGTTGGGGGTCGCCAGAGTGACTAGGTGTGCCGTGGTCTCCTCGCCCCCCTGAATCAGGTAGGCGCGGGCGACTAATCCGCCCATCGAGTGGGCGACGATGTCGATCTTCCCGTCGGGTGAACTGTTCACTAGATCGTTTGTTTTGATGAACTGGTCGAGCTCGTCGGCGAGGGATTCGATAGGGGTATTATGGTTACCCCAATTACTCTCGTGACGGTAGTCGAATTTGAATAGCTCGTTTTCCTTGTATCCGAAGCTTCGGGCTTTGCTGATTGCCGTTCCCCAGATTTTGGAGTCAGCGTGCCAGCCGTGGACGAAGATGACGGGTCGGTTGGAGAGCTTGTCGGCTGCCTTTCCTGCGGAGATCGCATTGGGGGCAATCCCGAAGGATGTTGCGATCGCCATTAAGGTGGCGAGTAGGATCCGGTTTAATCGCGAATTCGGTTTCACGTTTCCTCTGTTCCTGGGTTCGGCTACAGTGTGGATTGCGGTTGCAGGAATCTCCCTGGGGTGCTTTTCATGTATTCGGGGAGGAGGTGGGATTCCCGAAAGGTGAAGGCAGGATGGAGGTCTAAAGCGCTGGGAACTTTAACCGTGGCCTCGATGGTTTCGGGGTTCACTTAAGGTGGCCGTCCCCCTCGATGGCCTTCGGCACCTCGGAGAATTGAGATGTCGGGTGCATGGCGAGATGAGGCTACTCGGGCGAAGCGTGTGCCAGAAGCTGATATTGCGTCAGGTGGGAAATTGGGTGAGATGGCTGGGAACGGGCGTGCCTCGTGTGCGCCCCAGGAAGCCTGGTGCGAGGCCATCCATCTGTAGGTGTGCACGGTGGCACAGGAGAGGTCGATTTCCTTGGTCGGCCTGGGACGGAGCGCACGGGCGAGCCCGGGTGGCGTGTTCCCTAGGACCAGGCAGGCTGGAAGTGGTGCCGGTGGCACCAGTGGAGCAGGCTCAGGGGCGAATGAGGGCTGTTGTGTGCTGTTAGGGCGCGTATCGAGTCGTGATCACCGGGTGCTCCGGATGAGGTCTGTAACCCAGATCATCGAGGCGCGCAGGTGGAGGCCGGCGAGGAAGCTC
>NZ_JBHYGX010000006.1:212240-269459 GCF_042739975.1 Streptomyces sp. NPDC059080 | reverse complement strand
CCGCGTGGCCGCCTGCGGCTCCGGCGGCGGCCACGCGTCAACGGGCAGCGGCTGGGCCCCGGGCGAGGCGACCAGCTGCGGCCCGGCGGAGGCCGAAGCGCCAAGCTGCGGACCGGCGGAGCCAGAAGCGCCAAGCTGCGGACCGGCGGGGGCCGGCTGCGGCCCGGCGGAGGCCGAAGCAGCAGGCTGCGGACCGGCGGAAGCCGCACCGGCGGGCTGCGGCGCGACCGCACCGGCGGCGGGAAGGGCCGGCTCCGGCAGGGGCCCGCTCCCCTCGGCGGCCACCGGCTGGGGCTGTGGACCCGGTCCGGGGTGGGGCTGGGGGTCGGGGGTGTGCCCCGTCCGGCTCCACCACTTCAGCTTCGGCCCGGTGGCCGTACCGTCGTCCATGCTCTCCCCACCATTCGCCCGCACCTGCGCGGGCCACCGCCGCCTCGCGGACCGTGCGCACGTCGACGGCACGCACCGCCCCGCAGCGATTCAACCAGTTCCCTGTGACAGAGCGCAGGCGGCGGTCAGCGCGGAGCAGCAACAGGCGGGTGGGGGGCGGGGGTGGAGGATGCCGCGGAGCCGACGAGCGGGCGGAGAGGCCCGGCGGCGGGGGTGTACAGCCCCGGGGCGCGGGCGGTACCGACGGTGAGGGGTGCGGGGTGCCGGTCGCCGTCCTGACCGGGCGGGGCTATCAACGGGCCGAAGCGGCCACCGGACGGTATCCGTACCGGGGGCGAGGCGGTCGGCGCGGAGGGGCCGTAGAGGCCCGTCGCGCCGGGCACCGCGGACACGACCGGACCGGCGAAGCCCCCGGAGGTCAGCAGCCCGGCGTCGCGGAGCGGATCGCTCCCGGCGACCGGGGTGGCGCTGAGCGGGACGACGGCGGTGCCGGTGCCGTCCTGGCGGCCAGGCGGGTAGATCGCGGCCTCCAGCGGCAGCGTGCCGCCCAGGGCGAGGGCGGCCAGCGAGACGGCCCCGGCCGCGGCGAACGCGAAGCGGCGGCGCGGCGCCGTCGGACGCTCGCTCTCATGGATACGGAAGCCCCGCTGCCGGGGCGCTCGGGCGTCGCTCGCATGCGCGCCGGAGGAGGGCGGATAGGCGAAGCCGCCGCCGTCCCGGTCGAATTCGGCGCGTCCGAAGGCGCCCAGTCCGCCGCCGGGGCCGTCCGGATCTCCCCCGGGCAGCCCCTGCAACCGCGCCAACAATCCCTCGGAGGGGCCGGGTGGCGCGGCCTGCGCGAAGACGCTCTTGAGCCGACGCTGGGCGTCGGCCTCCGCCTTGCACCGTCCGCAGGTCGCCAGGTGCGCGAGCACCCGCTCCCGCGCGTCATGTCCCAACTCGCCGTCGACCAGGGCTGCGAGGCGGTCACCGAGATGCTGCTCGGCGGGGGAAGCACCGCCAATGGGGCTCACGCGATTCCGACCTCCCCGGTGGACACCGCGGCCAGCGACCGCTGCTCGCGCTCCTCGGCCCGCACCTGCGGGGAGCGGTGCTTGAGCGCCTTGCGCAGATGCGAGCGGCCACGGTGGATCCGGCTGCGGACCGTGCCGAGCTTCACGCCGAGCGTCGCGGCGATCTCCTCGTACGACAGGCCCTCGATGTCGCACAGGACGACGGCGGCGCGGAATTCCGGCGCCAGGGTGTCCAGCGCCTGCTGTACGTCCGCGTCGAAGTGGGTGTCGTTGAAGTGCTGCTGCGGCGACGGCTCCCGGCTGGGCAGCCGCTCGGCGGCGTCGTCGCCCAGCGCGTCGAAGCGGATGCGCTGGCGGCGGCGGACCATGTCCAGGAAGAGGTTGGTCGTGATGCGGTGCAGCCAGCCCTCGAACGTCCCCGGTGTGTACGTCGACAGCGAACGGAAGACGCGGACGAAGACTTCCTGGGTGAGGTCCTCGGCGTCGTGCTGATTGCCGGTGAGGCGGTAGGCGAGGCGGTAGACCCGGGCGCTGTGGGTGCTGACGATCTCCTCCCAGCTGGGGGGAGTCCACGCCTGCGCATCCGCGTCTGAGGCGAAGGTCGCGGTAGGAGCGGAGTGGTGGGTGCGGAGACGGTCAGCGGTGTTGGTCACGGATTTCGGCTCGGCGAGCGGTCGTCGCAGGCGTCTGCGCCCTCGGCGGTCACTCGTCGCAGCCGCACCTCCCCTGGTGGCTCTGGTGGTGTCCAGTAGAGCCCCTACCATATCCACCTCGCCCGTTAGCTCCGGATAAGCAGTTTTGACCTGCATTTGGTCCTGCTTCTGTGCTTGCTTCACGTCTCCGTCGGTCTTCACCCGGGCATCCCCCCTGTTCCCCGTTAACGCCCGGTCCCATCTGCGGGTTCCCGCATGCAGCGGATACAGTCACCGTTGCGTCAACTACGGGGACAGGAGAGGGCCATTACCGGCAACCGGCAGACGGGCCTGGCATTCGCCGAGGCGTACGGCGCCGGGACCATCGACGACGCGACCGACATCGCCCTGCGCTGGTCCCGCAGCTGCGCCCGCGACGCCGGGATCCGTACGGTGTCGACCGCCACCGGAGCCGCCCTGCGCATGCTCGCCGCCGCCGCCGGGGCCAAGGCCATCGCCGAGATCGGCACCGGCACGGGCGTGTCGGGCATCTACCTCCTGCACGGCATGCGGCCGGACGGCGTGCTCACCACCGTCGATCTCGAACCGCAGCGGCAGACCTTCGCCAAGCAGGCGTTCCGCGAGGCGGGCTTCGCCGGGAACCGCGCGCGGTTCATCCCCGGCCGGGCGCTGGACGTCCTGCCGCGGCTCGCCGACGGCGGCTACGACCTGGTGTTCTGCGACGGCGATCTGGGCGAGTGCACCGACTATCTCGCCGAGGCGCTGCGGCTGCTGCGCCCCGGCGGCCTGGTCTGCTTCGCGGGGGTCTTCGCCGACGGCCGCACCGTCGATTCCGGCGCGCAGCCGGACGAGGTGCTGCGCCTGCGCGAGTTGCTGCGCGCCGTCCGGGACAGCTCCACGCTCGTACCGTCGCTGCTGCCGGTCGGCGACGGTCTGCTGTGTGCGGTCAAACGCGGCTGACGCCGTCCGCCGGGGCCGCACGGCCACCGGCCCCGGAGCGCACCACCGCGACGGCGAGCCGCCCGTCACGACGAACGGCCCCGGCGGGAGCGCACGAGGCGCGCCTGCCGGGGCCGTGATCATCGGCTGGGGGTACCAGGGGTCAGCGCCCCGGGGAACCGCAGCAGTTCGGGCCGCCCTCTCAGACGGTGACCTTCTCCAGGGCCTCACCCAGGGCCTTGGCTTCGTCGGGTGTCAGCTCGACGACGAGTCGCCCGCCGCCTTCGAGCGGAACGCGCATGACGATGCCCCGCCCCTCCTTGGTCACCTCGAGCGGGCCGTCACCCGTCCGCGGCTTCATGGCCGCCATGCTCGTTCCCCTTCCTGAAACCAGCTCAACCTCAGCCGACAGCCGACAGCCGCATCTCCGCATGCGTCACCGGCATCGAACACATTGCTTCCAGGCCATTATCCCGCATCGAACGACCCGATGACCAACATCGGACAGCTTCCCTTCGGCAACGCGCTCCCCCAAACCCCCTCAATTCGGTGAGTGGCCTGCGATACTGCGCCACCCTGCACACCCCGGACCACCCTCATTCTTTGACGTACGTCACATGCCGGGGCCGGATGATCTCCGGCATCCTGAGCGCTGACCGCCCCAGACGGGCGGCGCCACCCGCGACGGAGGGATCCTCACTCATGGCCGACACCGTGCTCTACGACGTGACCGACGGACTCGCCACGATCACCCTCAACCGCCCCGACGCCATGAATGCCCTGAACATCGACGCGAAGGTGACGCTCCGGGACCGACTGCGGGACGCGGCGGCCGATCCCGCCGTCCGCGCCGTCCTGCTGACCGCCACCGGCCGCGCGTTCTGCGTCGGCCAGGACCTCAAGGAGCACATCGGGCTGCTCGCCGCGGACCGGGAGAGCGGCGACGGCGCCACCATGAGCACCGTGCGGGAGCACTACAACCCCATCGTCACGGCGCTCGCCGGGATGCCCAAGCCGGTGGTGGCGGGCGTCAACGGCGTCGCGGCGGGCGCCGGGTTCGGCTTCGCCCTCGCCGCCGACCACCGCGTCGTCGCCGACTCGGCGTCCTTCAACACCTCGTTCGCCGGGGTCGCGCTCACCGCCGACTCCGGGGTGTCCTGGACGCTGCCGCGCGTCGTCGGACCGGGCCGCGCCGCCGACCTGCTGCTCTTCCCGCGCAGCATCGACGCGCAGGAGGCGTACGCGCTGGGCATCGCGAGCGAGGTCGTGCCCGCCGCGGAGCTGGCCGACCGGGCGACGGCCGTCGCCCGGCGCCTCGCCGCGGGCCCGACCCTCGCGTACGCCGCGCTCAAGGAGTCACTGGCCTTCGGCGCCGGGCACACCCTGGCCGACACCCTCGCCAAGGAGGAGGAGCTCCAGGCGCGGGCCGGTGCCTCCGAGGATCACCGCATCGCCGTCGAGGCGTTCGTGAAGAAGGAGAAGCCGGTCTACCTCGGGCGCTGACCCGGGCGCACCGCCGGGACCGGAACGGCGGGGCGGCCCGGTGCTCAGCCCGCGGCCGCCGCCCGCTCCGTCGCCTCCCGGGCGTGACATCCGGCGAGATGGTCGTTGACCAGGCCGCACGCCTGCATCAGCGCGTACGCGGTGGTCGGGCCGACGAAGCGGAAGCCGCGTTTCTTGAGGTCCTTGGCGAGCGCGGTGGACTCCGGGGTCACCGGCCGGACGTCGGCGAAGGTGCACGGCACCGGGCGGCCCGCCCGCTCGGGCGCGTACGACCAGATCAGGGCGTCCAGCTCGCCGGGGGCCAGCGCGGCGGCGAGCCGGGCGTTGCCGAGCGTTGCGGCGATCTTGGCGCGATTGCGGATGATGCCGGGGTCGGCGAGGAGTCGCTCGGCGTCCGCATCGGTGAACCGCGCGACCTCGGCGATGCGGAACCCGGCGAACGCGGCGCGGAACGCCTCCCGGCGGCGCAGGATCGTGATCCAGGACAGGCCCGACTGGAACGCCTCCAGGCACATCCGCTCGAAGAGCGCGTCGTCGCCGTGGACCGGGCGCCCCCACTCCGTGTCGTGGTACGCGCGGTAATCGGCCATCTTCTCGGACTCCATGCCCCAGGGGCAGCGCGGAACGCCGTCCGGGGCGCTCACCACACCCGTCATGACCGGCCCTCCGACTCCGGCGCCGCGGTGGACCCGCCACTCGTCTCCGGCTCCTCGCCGGCCTGCTGGACCCGCTCCGTCGTCCGCATCGTCTCCCCGCTTCCGTCGTTCCCCTCCGCAGGGCCGGGGCCCTGTCCCTCGGGCGGTGCCGCCGCCCCGGTCGGTGCGTCGTCCGCTGACCCGTCGTCCCGGATCAGGCCCGGGCCGCCCATGGATGCGGCGTGAACGCCCGCCAGCGCGGCCTCCAGCTCCGCGATCCGGGCGTCCCGCTCGGCCAGCTCGGCGCCGATGCGGTCGAGGGCGTCGTCGACGTCGTTCATGCGGTAGCCGCGGACGGTGACCGCGAAGCGTACGGCGTCGATGTCGGCGCGGGTCAGCGGGCGTTCCTGGGGCAGCGGGTCGTAGAGCTGCTCCGGCTCGGTGTCGCGCAGCCCGCCACCCTCGCCGCCCACGACGACGAGGGTGACCGCGGCGACCACCACGACCATGGCGATCAGCAGAAACCAGAACACGACCAACTCCCCGGAAGATGCACCTGCCCTGATCGTGCCATGCGGGTGTGACAGTTAACGGCCGCGGGCGAGGCCGTAAGGTCACTGGCGGACCACTGAGAAGGAGTGAGAATGCTGCGGCTGGGGAAACGCGAGTTCGACGCGCACGAACCGGTGATCATGGCCATCGTGAACCGGACCCCGGACTCCTTCTACGACCAGGGGGCGACGTTCCAGGACGAGGCGGCGCTCACCCGCGTCGAGCAGGCCGTCGCCGAGGGGGCCGCGATCATCGACATCGGCGGTGTCAAGGCCGGTCCCGGTGAGGAGGTCACCGCCGAGGAGGAAGCGCGGCGCACCGTCGGCTTCGTCGCGGAGGTCCGGCGGCGCCACCCGTCCGTGGTCATCAGCGTCGACACCTGGCGGCACGACGTCGGCGAGGCGGTCTGCGCGGCGGGCGCCGATGTCCTCAACGACGCCTGGGGCGGCGTCGATCCGAAGCTCGCGGAGGTCGCCGCCCGGCACGGCGCGGGCCTGGTCTGCACCCACGCCGGGGGCGCCGAACCGCGTACCCGTCCGCACCGGGTGGCATACGACGACGTGATGGCCGACATCCTGCGCGTCACGCTGGGGCTCGCGGAGCGCGCCGTGGAGCTGGGCGTCCGGCGCGACGGGATCATGATCGATCCGGGGCACGACTTCGGGAAGAACACCCGGCACAGCCTGGAGGCGACCCGGCGGCTCGGCGAGATGACCGACACGGGCTGGCCGGTGCTGGTCTCGCTCTCCAACAAGGACTTCGTCGGCGAGACCCTGGACAAGCCGGTCAAGGAGCGTGTCCTCGGCACCCTCGCGACCACCGCCGTCTCGGCCTGGCTGGGTGCGCAGGTCTACCGCGTCCACGAGGTCGCCGAGACCCGGCAGGTGCTGGACATGGTCGCGTCCATCGCCGGTCACCGGGCACCGGCGGTCGCCCGGCGCGGGCTGGCCTGACCGGCCCGGAGAGGGGGCGGGGGGGGCGCCGCGCGGCCCCCCGCGCGGGGGCGGGCGCGCCCCCCCCCGGGCGCCCCCCCCGCGCCCCCCCCGGCGGGGGGGGGGGCGCCCCCCCGCGGGAAGACACGCCCTACCGCACCCCCGGCCCGACCTCCTTCGTCACCAGGGCGACCGCCTCCTCCACGTCGTCACTGAGGTGGAAGAGCTCCAGGTCACGCGGGGCCGCCTTGCCCTCGGCGATCAGCGTCTCGCGCAGCCAGTCGACCAGGCCGCTCCAGTAGGCGGTGCCGAAGAGGACGATCGGGAAGCGGGTCACCTTCCGGGTCTGGACGAGGGTCAGCGCCTCGAAAAGCTCGTCCAGGGTGCCCAGCCCGCCGGGCAGCACGACGAAGCCGCGGGCGTACTTCACGAAGCAGGTCTTCCGGACGAAGAAGTACCGGAAATCGACCCCGAGGTTCACGTACGCGTTCATGCCCTGCTCGAAGGGCAGCTCGATGCCGAGGCCCACGGAGGTGCCGCCGGCCTCGTGGGCGCCCCGGTTGGCCGCCTCCATGGCGCCGGGGCCACCGCCCGTGATCACCGAGAAACCGGCCTCCACCAGCGCCCGGCCGAGCTTCACGCCGGTCGCGTACTCGGCGGAGTCGCGGAGCGTGCGGGCGGAGCCGAAGACGCTGACGGCGGGGCCGAGTTCGGCGAGCGCGCCGAAGCCCTCGACGAACTCCGACTGGATGCGCATCACCCGCCACGGATCGGTGTGCACCCACTCGGAGGAGCCTTCGGAGTCCAGCAGCCGCTGGTCCGTGGTGCTGTGCTGCACCTGGTCGTGACGGCGCAGTACGGGACCCAGCCGCTGCTCCTCGGGGGCCGCTGCTCCTTCGGAACTGGCCATGTCGTGCTCCCTCCGCTGACAGATCGTTGCCGCTTCAGCGTAGATCCCGCGGCGGGCGGCGCGGACCGGTGCGTCCGCCGGGGCGGGCGCACCGCCGAGGACCGCGTCAGCTGGTCAGCCAGGCGCGCAGCCGCTCCTCGCAGTGGCCGATGCGCTCGGCGAGGACGCGCTCGTCCCGCTTGTGGGCGAGCAGTGGATTGCCGGGGCCGTAGTTCACGGCGGGGACGCCGAGGGCGCTGAAGCGGGAGACGTCGGTCCAGCCGAACTTGGGGCGCGCGGTGCCGCCGACGGCGTCCATGAACGCCTTGGCGGCCGGGTGGGAGAGGCCCGGCAGTGCGCCCGGGGAGTGGTCATCGACGACGAACTCGTCCACCGGGCAGTCGGCGAAGACCTCCCGGACGTGCGCCAGCGCCTCTTCGGGGGTGCGGTCCGGGGCGTAGCGGAAGTTGACGGTGACGGTGCAGGCGTCCGGGATGACGTTGTTGGCGACGCCGCCCTCGACGCGGACAGCGTTGAGGCCCTCGCGGTACTCCAGTCCGTCGATCATGGCGCGGCGCGGCTGGTACGCGGCGAGCTTCGTCAGGATCGGGGCGGCGGTGTGGAGCGCGTTCGACCCCATCCAGCCGCGGGCGGAGTGGGCGCGCTCACCTTTCGTGCGCAGCAGGACGCGCAGGGTGCCCTGGCAGCCGCCCTCGACCTCGCCGTCGGAGGACTCCAGGAGGACGGCGAAGTCGCCCACGAGCCAGTCCGGGTGGGCGGCGGCGACGTGCCCGAGGCCGTTGAGGTGGGCGGCGACCTCTTCCTGGTCGTAGAAGACGAAGGTGAGGTCGCGGTTGGGCTCGGGGACGGTGGCGGCGACCCGGAGCTGGACGGCGACACCGGACTTCATGTCGCAGGAGCCGCAGCCCCACAGGTAGCCCTCGTCGTCGAGGCGGGAGGGGACGTTGTCGGCGATCGGGACGGTGTCGAGGTGACCGGCGAGCACCACCCGCTCGGCGCGGCCCAGGTGGGTGCGGGCGACGATGTTGTTGCCGTAGCGGTCGACGGTGAGGTGGTCCAGCGCGCGCAGGGCGTGCTCGACGGCGTCGGCGAGGTCCTTCTCGTTGCCGCTCTCGGAGGGGAAGTCGACGAGCCGCGCGGTGAGCTCCGCGGCGTCGAGCGACAGGTCGAGGGCGGGGTGGTCTGTGGAGCGGTCCATACGGTCAACCCTATCCGCCGGGCTTCGCTACGGTGGGCCGCGTGCAAGCCGTCTCGCCTTCCTCCTCTCCCGCCCGTCGGCGGCGTCCGTGGCGTACCGCCGTGGCGGTCGCCGCGCTGCTGGGCGCGGGGGCGTATCTCGCGGTGCAGCAGCTGACCGGCGGGCCCGGGGAGCCGCGGTGCACGGTGGCGGCGGCGGACGGCGGGGCGGCGTACGAGCTGAGTCCGGAGCGGGCGGCGAACGCGGCGACGATCTCGGCGGTGGCGTCCGCGCGGGGGCTGCGGCCTCGGGCGGTGACGATCGCGCTGGCGACGGCGATGCAGGAGTCCGGGCTGCGCAACCTCGGCCACGGCGACAAGGACTCCCTCGGCCTCTTCCAGCAGCGTCCCTCGCAGGACTGGGGCACGTCCCGGCAGATCATGGATCCGGTCTACGCCGCCGGGGAGTTCTACGCGCATCTGGTGCAGGTGCCCGGATACGAGCAGCTGCCGCTGACCGAGGCGGCGCAGCGGGTGCAGCGCAGCGGCTATCCGCTGGCGTACGCGAAGTACGAGACGGACGCGGCGCTGCTGGCGGACGCGCTGACCGGCCGCCGGGGCGCGGCGCTGTCCTGCGTGGTGCCCCGCCCGGCGAAGGGCGCGGATACGGGCGGCGGTACCGGCACGGAGGCGGCGGGCGCCGCGCGGGTGCGGGAGCGGCTGGTGCGGGAGTTCGGCGCCGGGGTGCTGTCCGGGCCGGGCACCGAGGACGCCAAGGGCGGGGGCGGCGGGCGGACGCTGACCGTGCCGGTGGCGCGCTCCGGGGGCGACGGCGGGGCGCGGCGCGGCTGGGAGGTGGCGCTGTGGTCGGTGGCCCACTCCGCCGAACTGGGCGTCGAACAGATCTCTTACGCCGGGCGGACCTGGCGGGCGGCCGACGCCGAACAGGGCTGGCGGCGCAGCGCGGACCCCGGCGGCCCCGGGGCGGCGTCCGCCGTACGGATCACCACCGGGCAGTAGTCCGGCGCTTCCCTCCATCGGGGCACGCCCGCCCCTTCCCGGAACGGTCGGGAGCGTTGGCCCGTCGCGGGCGACCGGACAAGGTCGATTCCCTTACGGGACAAGGGATGCGGCAGCGCCGCGAGAGGCGGGCGGATGCGCATATTGCCCGCCTTTCGCCACGGCGGATTATGTGACGCGTTATCAATTCTTTACCGGACTTCACCGCAACCTTCGGAGGGCTGACGCGGTAGTCAGGGCGTCCGTCCGCCCGGCGGACTCGGCACCTCCGTGCCCATCTGTCAGAAGTACGCGCCCCCTCTCCGTCAAAGGAGCACCATGTCCCTCCCCGTTACGCGCCGGATCGCCCGAGCCGCCCTGCTGGTCGCGGCGAGCGCGGCACCCGTGGTCGCCGCGGCCGGTTCCGCGACCGCCGCGCCCCTGCCGAGCGCGACCGACCTGGGCGGACTGACCACCCTGGACTCGCCGCACACCAGCGAGACTGTCGACCAGGTCGCGCACGAAGGCGTCGGCCTGGTGAACGAGGCCGGTGGCGCGGCGGCGGGGAAGCTCGCCCCGGCGCTGGTGGAGACCGCGGGCCCGCTCGTCCAGAGGGCCGCGCCGACCACGCAGCACGCCGCCGACACCGTCGGGAACGTCCTCAGCAAGACCGGCAAGGACGGCCTGTCGACCGACACGCTGCCCACCAACGCGGTGAAGGGCGTGGCCGGCAGCCTCCCGACGCAGGGGAAGGGCCTGCTCGGCGGCCTCCCCCTCGGCGGCTGACGGCAGGCGCGTCGGCGCCACGCAACACGAAGGGGCCCGGGGAGTTCACGCTCCCCGGGCCCCTTCGCGTGCGGCTACGCGAGGCGGCGGACGGCCGCCTCGACGCGCTCGTCGGTCGCGGTGAAGGCGATCCGGACGAACCGGTCACCGGCCGGGCCGTAGAAGTCACCGGGGGCGACGAGGATGCCGCGCTCGGCGAGGTGGCCGACGGTGTCCCAGCAGGGCTCGTCGCGGGTCGCCCAGAGGTAGAGCGACGCCTCGCTGTGCTCGATGCGGAACCCGGCCGCCTCGAACGCGGTGCGCAGCGCGGTACGGCGGCGGGCGTAGCGCTCCCGCTGCTCGGTGACGTGCGCGGTGTCGCCGAGGGCGGCGACGGTGGCCGCCTGGACGGGCGCGGCGACCATCATGCCGCCGTGCTTGCGGATCTGCAGCAGCTCACCGAGGACGGCGGCGTCGCCGACGAGGAATGCGGCGCGGTAACCGGCGAGGTTGGAGCGCTTGGAGAGCGAGTGCACGGCGACCAGGCCGTCATGCGAACCGCCGCAGACGTCCGGGTGCAGCACGGAGACCGGGTCGGCCTCCCAGCCCAGTTCGAGGTAGCACTCATCGCTGACGACGAGGATGGAGTGCTCCCGGGCCCAGGCGACGATGCGGCGCAGCTCGTCGATGCCGAGGACCCGGCCGGTGGGGTTGGACGGCGAGTTGAGCCAGAGCAGCTTGATCCCGGCCGGGTCCAGGTCGGTCGGGTCGTCGTACGCCACCGGTTCGGCGCGGGCGAGGCGGGCGCCGACCTCGTACGTCGGGTAGGCCAGGCGCGGGTGGGCGACCTTGTCGCCGGGGCCGAGGCCGAGCTGGGTGGGCAGCCAGGCGACCAGCTCCTTGGAGCCGACGACCGGAAGGACGTTCGCATGGCTCAGGCCGCGGGCGCCGAGGCGGTCGGTGGCCCAGGCGGTGAGGGCGTCGCGGAGCGCGGGGGTGCCCCAGACCGTGGGATAGCCGTGACTGTCGGCCGCGTCGGTCAGCGCCGCGCGGATCAGCTCGGGCACGGGGTCGACGGGGGTGCCGACGGAGAGGTCGACGATGCCGTCGGGGTGTGCGGCGGCCGTGGCCTTGTAGGGCTCCAGGCGGTCCCACGGGAAGACCGGGAGGAGGGAGGAGACTGCGCCCACGATGCTCTCTTTCTGGTGCGGGGTGACGTCGTCGGGGACGTCGGCGCGGGGGCCGGGTCCGGCGGCGCGGGTGCGCGCCGGGCCCCGGAATGCGCGAAGGTCCCGCACGGCGGTCGGTGCCGTACGAGACCTTCGGGGCGCCGCGGTGTACCGCTTACTGGTTCTGCGGCGGCAGCGCAGCGATGAAGGGGTGGTCGCGCTCGATCAGGCCGAGCTTGCTGGCACCGCCGGGCGAGCCCAGCTCGTCGAAGAACTCCACATTCGCCTTGTAGTAGTCCTTCCACTCGTCAGGGGTGTCGTCCTCGTAGAAGATCGCCTCGACCGGGCAGACCGGCTCGCAGGCCCCGCAGTCGACGCATTCGTCCGGGTGGATGTACAAGGACCGGGAGCCCTCGTAGATGCAGTCGACGGGGCACTCCTCGATGCATGCCTTGTCCTTGACGTCGACACAAGGCTGCGCGATGACGTAGGTCACGCTGTCGTTCCTCCTCGGTAGGGCCGGCGGACCGATTGGCAGGCCGCCGCAGGGCGCGCGGGAGCGCGGCGTCGTCGATGCCCGCACCTAGTATCTCCGTTCCCGGGCACGAGACGAACAAGAGGGGCGGGAAGAGCGGTGGAATTCATGACCGACGGTCGTGCTGAAGTTCGCATCACCCATGCTGACGTGGGCAAAAGGGTATCTGTCCGGCGCCGTACGGACGACAGTGCAGGTCAGTGGGCGTTCACGGACGCGGTCGGCGTGCTCACATCCTGGACCGACGGTGTGCTCATCATCACACGCAGGAATGGCGAGCAGGTCCGGATCGGGGAAGAACTGCTGGTCGCGGCCAAGGTGGTGCCCGCGGCCCCGGCCCGGCGGCGGGGGCCGGCGGCCGATGTCCGGGAACTGACGGAGGTCGCCGCCCGCGGCTGGCCGGCGGTCGAGACCGCACGTCTCGGTGGATGGACGCTGCGGGCGTCCGGCGGCTTCACCCGGCGGGCCAACTCGGTGCTGCCGCTCGGCGACCCCGGCGTCCCGCTGGACGAGGCGCTGGCGCACACCGTCCGGTGGTACACCGCGCGGTCCCTGCCGCCGGTCGTCGCCGTCACCACCGGCCGCCCGGACGCCACCGAGGAGCTGGCCGCCGGTCTTGAGCGGCGCGGCTGGACGGCGTCCGGCCACACCCGGGTGCGGACCGCCGCGCTGGCGCCGCTGGCCGACACCGGCGCGGACCTGACGCGGGTGCGCCTGGACCGGGCGCCGGACGCGGCGTGGCTGGCGCGCTACCACCGGGCGGCGGGGCCTGCGCCCGAGGCGCGGGCGGTGCTGACCGGCGGTCCGTCGGTGTGGTTCGCGACGGTTGAGGGTGCGGACGGCGGCGCGGAGGCGATCGGGCGCTGTGTGGTGGACGGCCGGTGGGCCGGGTTCGCGGCGGTCGAGGTGGCGCCCGGGGCGCGGCGCCGGGGGCTGGCCCGCCTGGTGATGGCGGCGCTCGCCGCCCGCGCCCTGGACGAGGGGGCGTCGGCCGCGTATCTCCAGGTCGAGGCGGACAACGCGGCGGCGCTCGGGCTGTACGACGGGCTCGGGTTCACCGATCACCACGGCTACCACTACCGGACCGCGCCGACCGCGGTGGCGCCCTGAGCGGGACCGGGCCCGGCGGGCCCGAGGAGGCGGACGGGGCGCGCCGGGCACAGCGCCGGCGGTTCGCCGAGGAGGCGCGCGCCGAGCGGCCCGATCTCGTTCTGCTGTGCCTGCTGATCGCGGCGGAGGGCGATCCGGCGCTAGACGAGGCGGGCAGGGACGCCGTGCAGATCGCACTGGACGAACTGGCCGGTCAGCTGCCGTTCGCCCCGGAGGGCGGCCCGGCGGCGTGGGCCCGTAACGTCGGCGAACTGCTGGGCCGCCGCCTCGGCTTCGGCGGGACGCCCGCCGACTACCGGCGGCTGGAGTCGTCGCTGCTGCACGAGGTGGTACGGCGGCGGCGCGGGCTGCCGATCCTGCTGTCGGTGGTGTGGACGGAGGTCGCCCGGCGGGCCGGGGCGCCGGTGTACGGGGTGGCGCTGCCGGGCCATTTCGTCGTCGGGTTCGGCGATCCGCACGGGGCGCATGTGCTGGCCGATCCGTTCGCCGGGGGCCGGTTGCTGTCCGACGCGGACGCGGCGGAGCTGGTGGCGGGGGCCGGGGCTGCGCTGACGGCGCCGATGCTGCTCCCCGCCGATCCGCTGGAGATCGTGGCGCGCATCCTGAACAACATCCGGGCCTGGGCGCAGGCCCGCCCCGAGCACGGCCCGGTGGGCCTGTGGGCGGTCGAACTGGCCCTGCTGCTCCCCAGCCACCCGGCCCGGCTCCGCCACGACCGCGCCCAACTGCTGGTGAACTGCGGCCGCTTCCTGGAGGGCGCCGCCGAGCTGGAGGAGTACGCCCGGGTGGTCGAGGCGGTGGACCCGGCGACGGCGGAGACGGTGAGGGGGCGGGCGGCGGAGGTCCGGGCGCTGCTCAACTGAGGCCCTGCGGACGGGTGTCGGGGCGGGGCGCTTCGTTGCGGGGGCGGCGGCTCGCCTCGGTACGGGGCCGAGGGGCGGCGCTCGCCTCGGTACGGGACCGGGCGTGGCGGCCCGCCTCGGTGCCGGGCCGCGCCGGTCCGGAGGCAGGCGGCGCCGCGGGAGCCTCGTCCGCCGGGCCGTCCCCGGCCTCGTCCGCCCCGGCCTCCCCCGGCAGTGGCACGACCGCCGCGAGCAAAAAGCCCCGGTCCTCGGCCGGCCCGTCTCCACCTGTCCGCCGGTCAGGGCCAGCCGTTCGCCTATGTCATGCGACAGGCCCCCACGGCCGCTCGTGGGAGCGGTCGCGGGGGCCTGTCGCCGGGGCGGGGGCCGGTCAGCCGGCGTCCGCGCCGATGGTCTGTACCCGGTCGGCGGGCGTGGTGCCCTGGAGCGCCTGCTGCACGGCGCTGGCCACCTCGGCGGGCGTGACCGGCTTCTTGCTGCCGTCGCCCTTGGTGAGCAGGACGCCGTTGAAGGTGTCGCCGTAGAGCGCCTGGAGGGCGGCCCTGTCGTAGTACGGGACGAGGCTGCCGTCGGCGACCGGCCGGAAGGAGAGGAACTTCGGGATGGACTTCTCCGGGCTGAACGACACGGTGTGCGCGGCGTCCGTGCGGACGGTGATCAGGCCGGACATCGCGGGCTCGGCGAACTGCTTGAGCGCCTTGTCGACGGCCTCCTTGGAGACCCGGGGCCGCTGCGTGGAGGCGGCCAGCGTCAGCGTCGGCTGGGTGCCGGTGGTGACGCGCTCGCGGTAGGCGTCGGCGACCTTCGTCTTGGACGCGGCGACGTCGACGGCGTTGTGCGGCTTGCCGTAGTGCGGGACGGCCCGGCCACCGGCGAAGGTGATGCCGCCCTCGCCCGGCTCCGCGCCGCCGGAGCCGCCCGCGACCTGGCGCAGCGCGATCTCCAGCTTCTCGTCGTCGGTGGTCATCGCGGGCTGCGCGGTACGGGCGACGCCGAACAGCGAGCCGATGACGGACACCGGGTTGTAGTCCCGGCCGGAGGCGTTGCGGACGGTGGCCTGCACATCGATGCCGAGGCCCGCCTTGACCGGGTCGAGGCTCTGCTCGGCGCCGGCGACGGTGAGCTTCAACGGCCGGTCGCTGCGGTCCTTGAGCGCGGCCTCCAGCTTCTTGACGGCCTCCTCCTTGGCCTGCCCGCCGATGTCCACACCGAGCGCCGTGGTGTTGTTGGGCACGTCGGCGTGGTCGAGGAGCAGCCCGGCGCCGTAGGCGACCGCGGCGAGGACGACGACTCCGGCGCCCACCAGGACCAGCTTGTTGCGGCCCTTCTTCTTCGGCGGTTTGATCGGCTCCGGGATCTTGGGGAGCGACGCCGGGGCCGCGGCCTCACCGTCCTTGCCGGAAGCTCCCGACGGACCGTCCGTTGCGGGAACCCTCGGGATGCCGCCGACGAGGGTGTCGCCGGAGACGCGGGCGCGGGCGCCCGAGCGGGACCCGGGGCTCTTGGACCCCTTGGGCGACGGCGGCTTCGGGCCGCCGGCGGGGCCGCCCGCCGGGCCCGCGGTGAGACCGCCCGTGATGCCGGACGGGGCACCGGTGCCGGACCCGGCGACCGGCGCGGCGGCGTCGCCGCGCGCCCCCGGGTCGCTGAAGCCGGGCGGCAGGGTGACCGCGCTCCTGCCCCGGGCGGGCCCGGTGGTGGGACCGCTGGGCGCCGCGGCCGCGGAGGTGCCGAACGGGCTGAGGTCACCGGCGGGCGCGTCGAACGGCGAGGCGGCGCCGGGTGCCGGGGCGTCGAACGGCGAGGTCTCGCGGGCCGCGCGGCCACCACCGTCGAACGGCGAAAGGCCGAGCGGGTCACCGCCGGACGGCTCGGCGCCGTCGGCCGGGGTGTCCGAGAAGTACGGCATGCCGGGGCGCGACGGCGCGGCGCCGCCCACGTCCGGCGCACCGGGCACCGGGTGGGAGCCGGTGGTGGACGAGGCGCCGGGCGCCGGGTGCGAGCCCGTCGTGGACGAGGCGCCGGGCGCCCGGTGCGAGCCGGTCGTCGAGGACGCGCTCTGGCCCTTGCGGGGGGCGAACCAGGAGCTGGTGGTCTCGCCGGAGCCGGTCGGGGCGCCGGGCCGGGCCACCGCGCCGCCGGGGCGCTGGGCGGCGGGCGAGCGGAGCGGGAGCCGGGACTGGGTGCCCGCCGGGTCCGCCGCGTCGGGGCCGGGCGCGGTGCCCTCGCCCGACGTGCCGTTCGCTCCGGTCGACCCGTTCGCTGCGCTCATGCCGGACTCCTCCCCCACGGGCTTGCGCACAACGACGGGCGGGATGGGCCGCGAGCCCGGAATGTTGATTTTGATCCGCGTCGTCAGCGTGGTCTCGGTCTTCTGCTCCTCCGGCTGCGCGGCGGCACCGGTCGCCGCCTCGCCTTCTCCCCTGGGGGTGCCGTATGGCGGCGTTCCTGAGGGGTAGACGGCGTTACCCCGGCCCTGGTGGCCGGAGGACGAACTGTCAGATTCACGACTCAAAGCAGGTTCTCCCGGTTGGCTCCGCCGCTCGTCAGAGTTGATCCCGGGCCCAGGGTCCGGCGTCATACTCCCGTCGTCCGCCCGGAGGGCGTGCCAGGCGTCGCGCGGCAGACGGGAGTTTGACAACAGGCCCTAGGACCGGGGAGGCGCCCCGAGGGCGGCGCGGCGGCGCGCACCACCATACTGGCCGCCGCACAGGGGTACCCGAAGAGCACGGGAAGACCACGACGACGGGCGAACCCCCGGCGCGTGGCCGATTCGCCCCGTGCGCTACGGCTTATGCGCGGGTATGGGGCCCGTCATCAGGCGGCCCGGCCGGGCGGTGCGCCCAGCGCCCGCCGCTGCGCCACGGTGGTACAGATCACAGCCACCAGGACCCCGCCCAGCAGGAAGAGGTACGAGCCGAGCCCGGCGCCGAAGAGGAAGTCACCCTCCGGACGGGCGGTGCCCAGCAGCAGGAAGACGGTGACCAGCCAGGCGGCGCCCGGCACCAGCACCCCGGAGACGGTCTCGGTGGCCCGGCCGCCGCCGTACAGCAGACCGGTGAGACCGGCCAGCGACAGCAGCAGTCCGCCGGGGAACCACGCGGCCTGGAGCAGCGCCCCGGCGGGCGCGACCAGCACCCCGCCGACCAGCAGCAGGACGTACAGCGCGATCCGGCCCGGCGTCACCGGCCGGGCCATCGCCGCCGCGGCGCCGCCCCCGCCGCCGCCCGCGGGGCGCGCGCCGGAACCACCCGCCCGTGTCCGGGGAGTGCCGTTCTTCTTCTCCGCGCTCATGCGCCCGCCTCCTGGTGGCCGTCGGTGAGATGCGCGCCCGTGGGGCCGTCGGAGAGGCCCGCGAAGAGGTCGTGCTCGCGGCCGTCCGCCGCCGGGGCGGCCGTGCCCTGGACGAGCCGGTAGTACTCGGTGCCGAAGAGCGGCTGCCCGAGGTCGTTGGAGAGGGCGAAGAACGGGCCGTCGACCGCGATCTGGGTGGCGTGCGCCCGCATCGCGGCGGTCTTCGCCGCGCGGTGCGCCGCCTCGCCCGCGATCTCCGCGGTGACCTCACCGTCCGCCACGACGCCGGGGACGTCGTCGACGGCGGCGATGCCGGGGAAGGGGCGGCCCGCGGCGCGCAGGGCCGCGAAGCCCTTCTCGACCTCCGAGCGGGGGCTGCAGTTCCAGTAGATCTTTTCGATCGCACACGGTGCGCCGAGGTCCGGCCGGAACGCGCCGTCGGCGGCCAGCTCCGCCGCGCGCATCGCGACGCGGTGCGCCTGGATGTGGTCGGGGTGGCCGTAGCCGCCGTCCGGGTCGTAGGTGACCAGGACCTGCGGGCGGACCTCGCGGACGACGGCGACGAGAGGGGCGGCCGCCTCGTCGAGCGGCGCCGCCCAGAAGGCGCCGGGGCGGTCGTTCTGCGGGGCGCCCCTCATCCCGGAGTCGCGGTAGCGTCCCGCACCGCCCAGGAAGCGGTGGTCGGCGACGCCGAGCGCGGCCATCGCGTCGGCCAGCTCCCCGACGCGGTACGGGCCGAGCGCGTCGTCCCGGTCGGGCGCCAGATGCGCCAGCCCGGGCGGGATGACCTCGCCCTCCTCGCCGCGGGTGCAGGTCACGAGCGTGACGTGGGCGCCCTCGGCGGCATACCTGGCCATCGTGACGCCGTTGTTGATGGACTCGTCGTCCGGGTGCGCGTGCACCAGCAGCAGACGGCGGGGCCGGTCGGCGCCGGGGCGCGCGGGCGGGGTGGGGGCGGGCTCCGTCATGGGAACAGCCTACGAGGCCGGGGCCCACGCCCGGCACACGCGCCCGGCGGCCACGGCGCCCGTAACCGGCGGCCACGGCACCGGCCACGTAACCGGTGGCACGGCACCGGCCACGCCCGACCGCGCCCGGGCGCACCTCGTACGCCCGCGCCGCGGCACCCACCCGGGGGCGGACATGCCGCCGCCCGGTCCCCGGGGCGTGGTCCGGGGGCCGGGCGGGCGGCGCGGGCGTGGTGTCGCAGGCCCTACGCGCTGTACGTCAGAATTTGATACCCCCGAGCATCCCGGCGACGTTCGTCGTCAGCTGCTTGATCGTCGGGGCCACGGACGAGCTGGCGAGATAGAAGCCCAGCAGCATGCACACAAACGCATGCCCGCCCTTCAGCCCGGCCTTCTTGACCAGCAAGAAGACGATGATCGCCAGCAGCACCACCGCCGAAATCGAGAGTGCCACGGCGGTTCACCTCCAAGTACGCACGGACCGGACAGATATGAGGGGGCGAAACCGCCGTCGCGGCTCAACTCCCGGGAATGCAAAGGGCTCTTTACCCCGCACTCACTACGCGCAAGGGATCATAACTTTCCGGACGCGCGCACATGTCGGTGCACGGGAGCAGACGAGGGGCGCACGCCGGATTCGCTGGTGCGACGGCTGGCTTTCCGGCCGCCGGCCGGGCGGTATCCCAAGTTCCGTCCACGGGCCGGGCGTACGCCATAGGCTCGGGCCCATGACCGGACAGCCTGCCTCTGTGCCCTTTCCGCGCCAGCACGCCCGTACGCAACGCTTCACGCTGGGCGCGCCGCGCGGCTACACCGTCTCCCCGGACGGCGACCGCGTCGTCTTCCTCCGCTCCGGCTCCGGCACCGACCGGACCCAGCGACTTTGGGTCCTCGACGTCGCCGAGGGCCGGGAGTTCACCGCCGCCGATCCGCTCGCCCTGCTGTCCGGTGCCGAGGAGGAGCTGTCGGCGACCGAACGGGCCCGCCGGGAGCGCACCCGGGACGGCTCGGCGGGCATCGTCGGCTACGCCGTGGACGCGGCGGTCGAGGTGGCGGCGTTCGCGCTGTCGGGCCGCCTGTTCGTCGCCGAGCTGCGGGCCGGGACCGCACGCGAACTCCCCGCCACGGGCACGGTGGTGGACCCGCGCCCCTCCCCCGACGGCCGGTACGTGGCGTACGTCGCGGACGGCGCGCTGCGGGTGGTGCCGGCCGACGGCGGCGAGGGCGCGGACGGCGGCGTCGGTGGCGGTGACCGGGCGTTGGCCACTCCGGACGGACCCGAGGTGACCTGGGGGCTCGCGGAGTTCATCGCCGCGGAGGAGATGGGCCGCCACCGCGGCTTCTGGTGGTCACCGGAGAGCGACCGGCTGCTGGTGGCGCGGGTCGACACCGCTCCGGTGCGCCGCTGGTGGATCGCCGACCCGGCGCACCCGGACCGCAAGCCCGCCGAGGTCGCGTACCCGGCGGCGGGCACCCCCAACGCCGGGGTGACGCTGGCCTTCGTGGGTCTCGACGGCTCCCGGACGGACGTGGCATGGGACCGCGAGCGGTTCCCCTATGTCGCGCGGGTGCACTGGTCGGCGGCGGGCCCGCCGCTGCTGCTCGTCCAGAGCCGCGACCAGCGCACCCAGCGTTATCTGGCGGTCGATCCGGAGACCGGCGCGACGCGCACGGTGCACGAGGAGACGGACCCGGTGTGGAACGAGCTGTTCCCGGGCGTCCCGGCGTGGACGCCGGACGGGCGGCTCGTGCGGATCACGGATACCCCGGAGAGCGCAGACGGTGCGGAGCCCGGCGCGCGGCGGCTGTTCGCCGGGGACCGGGCGCTGACGGCGGCGCCGCTGCATGTCCGCGCGGTGCTGGACATCGGCGAGAACGACATCCTGTTCGCGGCGAGCGGCCCGGAGATGCACGACATCGGCGTCCACCGTGTACGCCACCGCGGCGACGGCCCGGCGGTCCCGGAGCGGGTCGGCGCCCGGCCGTACCCGACGGTGACGTCGGCGGTGCGCGGCGGCGACGTGGTGGTGCTGTCGCAGGCGTGCCTGGAGCGGCCCGGAGCCCGGGTCGAGGTGGTGCGGCTGGGCGCGGACGGCGCCGAGGAGACCGTCGCGGCGATCGGCTCGTACGCGCAGGAGCCGGTGCTGACGGCGCGGCCGCGGCTGGTTCTCGCCGGGGAGCGGGAGATTCCGTGCGCGGTGCTGCTGCCGGACGGCCACACGGAGGGCGACGGTCCGCTGCCGGTGCTGCTGGACCCGTACGGCGGGCCGCACGGCCAGCGGGTGGTCGCGGCGCACCACGCCCATCTGACGTCGCAGTGGTTTGCGAACCAGGGCTTCGCGGTGATCGTCGCGGACGGCAGGGGGACCCCGGGACGCTCCCCCGCCTGGGAGAAGGCGGTATCCCGGCAGGTCGCGGAGGTGGCGCTCCAGGACCAGGTGGACGCCCTCCAGGCGCTCGCCGAGCGCTTCCCACTGGACCTGACCCGGGTCGCGATCCGCGGCTGGTCGTTCGGCGGCTACCTCGCGGGGCTGGCCGCGCTGCGCCGCCCGGACGTCTTCCACGCGGCGGTGGTCGGCGCCCCGGTCACCGATCTACGGCTGTACGACACCCACTACCAGGAGCGGTATCTCGGCCACCCGGACGAGGAACCGTCGGTGTACGCGGCGAACTCGCTGCTCACGGACGAGGGGCTGTCCGGGGCGCGGGAGCCGCACCGGCCGATGATGATCATCCACGGGCTGGCGGACGACAACGTCGTGGTGGCGCACTCCCTGCGGCTCTCCTCCGCGCTGCTGGCGGCGGGCCGTCCGCACGAGGTGCTGCCGCTGTCCGGGGTGACGCACATGACGCCGCAGGAGCAGGTGGCGGAGAACCTGCTCCTGCTCCAGGTGGACTTCCTGAAGCGGTCGCTGGGCCTCCGCGACGCGGACTGACGGGCACGGCATACGGGCTCCGGCCGGGGTGGCTGTTCGCCCCCGGCCGGTCCGTGGCATCCACACGGCCGTACGCAGTTCAGCAAGGCACGTCCGTATATCGGTGATGTGACGGCCAAGTCGCCATCGCATTACGGCAATTGAACGCCTTATGTCCGTTATTCCGTACATCTCCGGAGGGTGTCAAGCACGCCCTGGCGTCGATCTGCGCAATCTTCGCTCAAGAAGCGGACGACCTGCGCATCAGCGCACCCGATCCCCTTGACTCCGCCATAAATCACTTGCGAAAGTCCGCTCATCCAGCGGTGCGACCGGTGCCGCTTCATGTTCCAAGAGAACTCGGCGCGGGGGCACTTCGCGATGACTAGTCCATCCCAGACCGCGGCTGCACAGTCCGATACCTCAGGGCTGGAGCCGGAGGGTCTGAAGAAGGAGAAGGACCGCAAGGGCGGTGAGCTCGTCGGCCGTTCCCCCGGCCAACTGATGTGGGCGCGGTTCAAGCGGGACCGCACCGGCGTGATCTGCGCCGTCATCGTCCTGGCGTTCTTCGTCGTCTCGGCGCTGGCCCCCGTCATCGCGTCGCTGTACGGCAAGGACCCTTACACGTTCTACTCCAACAGCGACCCGAACCTCCTCGACGAGTTCGGCTTCCCGTCGGGTCCGAACGGCGGTGTCTCCGCCGACTTCTGGTTCGGCGTCGAGCCCCAGCTGGGCCGCGACCTGTTCACCCAGCTGCTGTACGGCATGCGGACCTCGCTGGGCATCTCGGTCGCCGTAACGATTCTGGTGGTCATCACCGGCACCATCCTGGGCGTCACCGCCGGATACCTCGGCGGGCGCACCGATTACTGGCTCGGCCGGCTCATCGACTTCCTGCTCGCCTTCCCCAGCCAGCTGACGTTCGTGGCGTTCATGCCCGTCGTCGTGGCCCTCTTCGTGCCGCCGGGCGACGAGACCCCCACGTACATCCGTGTGGTGGCGCTGATCCTCGTCCAGTGGGCGCTGGGCTGGATGGGCCTGGCGCGACTCCTGCGCGGCCAGGTCCTCTCGCTCCGTGAGCGCGAGTTCGTGGAGGCGGCGAAGATCACCGGCGCCTCGCCCTGGCGGATCATCCGCAAGGAACTGCTGCCGAACGTGGTCACTCCGATCCTGGTCCAGAGCACCTACATGCTCCCGCTGTTCGTGACGGCGGAGGCGGGCCTGTCCTACCTCGGCGTCGGCATCATGGAGCCGACCCCGGACTGGGGCCGCCTCTTCCGCACCGCGGGCAACATCTACGAGAGCGACCCGACCTTCCTGCTCTTCCCGGGCGCCGCGATGGTCATCTTCGTCCTCTGTTTCAACCTGCTCGGGGACTCGGTCCGGGACGCCTTCGACCCCAAATCCGGGCGCTGATCGTCCTCTTGAGGGGGGCCGCTGTCGCCCCCGCCCCGGTTCCCACCGGATGCGTCCGACAGCACATCGGGACACCAACTGACAGGCAGGTGCTTGACCTCATGAACGCACTCTCCACGCGCAGAGCACGCGCGGCCATAGTGGCGCTGGCAGCCGGTTCGCTCGCGCTCACCGGATGCAGCGCCGGCAGCGGCAACGGCAAGGACAAGTCCCAGACCGACGCCGACGCGGCGTCGCAGGCGGACGCCGTCCCCCTCGGCACCGCGGCCGACTCGACCGGCCCGGCCAAGGAGGTCAAGGGCGCCAGGTCCGGCGGCACCATCCGCGTCTACCAGCGTGACAGCTTCAACCACCTGGACCCGGCGCAGATGTACGTCAGCGACATGAAGGCGCTGTCGCAGCTGATCTTCCGCGGGCTCACCAGCTTCCAGCAGGACGACAGCGGCAAGCAGAAGGTCGTCGGCGACCTCGCCACCGACGCCGGGCAGATGTCCGACGGCGGCAGGACCTGGAAGTACACGCTCAAGGACGGCGTCAAGTTCGAGGACGGCACGCCGATCACCTCGAAGGACATCCGCCACACCATCGAGCGCACCTACGCGAAGTTCATCGCCGAGGGCCCCACCTACATCCAGCAGTGGCTGTCGGGCAGCGGCACCACGTACCGCAAGGCGCTGCCGGACGGCCCGTACAAGGGCGACCACCTGCCGAAGACCGTCCTGGACACCCCGGACGAGAAGACCATCGTCTTCCACTTCAAGCAGCCCCAGTCGCAGCTGCCGTACGCGCTGACCATGCCGGGCTACAGCGCGGTCCCGGACGGCGCCAAGGACACCAAGGACAACTACGACGTCAAGCCGGTCACCTCCGGCCCGTACAAGATCGCGTCGTTCAAGGCCGGCAAGTCCATGCAGCTGGTGCGCAACACCAACTGGGACCCCAAGACCGACGCGATGCGGCACCAGTACCCGGACGGGTACAACATCACCTTCAACCACCAGCCGTCGGACTCCACCAAGCGGCTGATGGCCGACCAGGGTGAGGCCAAGAGCGCCATCAGCTTCACCAACCCGGTCGAGCCGACGACGACCAAGCAGGTGCTGGACAACCCCAGCGCCAGCAAGCGCCTGGTGCAGGGCTACCAGCCCTACGTGTGGCAGATGAACTTCAACATGGACCGCATCAAGGACAAGCGGATCCGTGACGCCATCACCTACGCGCTGCCCAGCTCCCAGATCGTCCGGGTCAACGGCGGCAGCTACGGCGGCGAGGTCGCGGGCGGTCTGCTCGCCCCCACCGTCGCGGGCTACAAGAAGGGCTACGACCCCTACGGCAAGCTGTCGCACCCCAACGGTGAGCCGGAGAAGGCCGCGAAGCTGCTGAAGGAGGCGGGCAAGAAGGGCATGAAGCTCGTCTACGCCTACTCCAACACCGAGACGCGCCAGAAGGAGGCCGTCCTCATCGAGGACGCGCTGAAGAACGCCGGGTTCGATGTGCAGAAGAAGGAGGTCGACGCGGCCTCCTGGTACCAGCAGATGAGCAAGGTCGACAACGGCTTCGACATCTACATGACCGGCTGGGGCCAGGACTGGCCGGACGCCTCCACGGTGATCCCGCCGTCGTACGACGGCACCCTCATCCAGGACGGCTCGTCGGTCTACTCGCACATCAACGACAAGCACGTGAACGCCGAGATCGCCCGCATCAGCAAGATCGCTGACGCGAAGAAGGCGACCGAGGAGTGGCAGAAGCTGCACCAGTACATCGTGGAGAAGATCAACCCGGCAGCCCCGGTCTTCTACACGAAGATGCTCCAGCTCTACGGCTCGAACATCGGCGGCGCCCGCTACAACAGCGACGTCAGCTACATCGACCCGAACACGCTCTTCCTCAAGAAGTAAGCGACCGGAAGGCACTCCGGAGGGCGCGCGCACGGCGGAGCGCGCGCTCTCCGGGGCCTTCTCCGCCACCCTCATCGCCCACAGCCGCCGCCGTCCTGAGAGCAGCGAACTGTCATGCTTCCCTTTCTATTTCGCCGGACGTTCGGCGCGATCGTCACCCTCATCCTGCTGAGCGCCGTCACCTTCTTCGTGTTCTTCGCGGTCGGCGACCCGGCCCTGATGTCCTGCGGCAAGAACTGCACCGCCGACAACATCGCCCTGATCCACCAGAACCTGGGCCTCGACAAGCCCCTGCCGACGCAGTACTGGGACTTCCTGTCCGGCATCTTCGTCGGCCGTGACTACAGCCTCGGGCACTGCAGCGCCCCCTGCTTCGGCTACTCGTTCGCCACCAAGCAGGACGTCTGGGCGACGATGGTGGACCGGCTGCCCACCACCGCCTCGCTGGCCTTCGGCGGTGCCGTCGCGTTCCTCGTCATCGGCATCGGTGCCGGTCTGCTCGCCGCGTGGAAGCGCGGTACCTTCCTGGACAAGGCCGTCACCAGCGTCTCGATGATCCTCAGCTCGGTGCAGATCTACATCCTCGGCCCCATCGTCCTGGGCATCTTCGTCTACAGCGGCGTGATGGACTCCCCGAAGTACGTGGACCTGACCAGCAACCCGGCCGGCTGGTTCATGGGCCTGCTGCTGCCGTGGCTGGTGATGTCGACGATCTTCACCGCGCAGTACACCCGTATGTCCCGCTCGACGATGATCGAGCAGCTCCAGGAGGAGCACGTCCGCACCGCCAAGGCGAAGGGCATGCCGGCGCGTTACGTCTTCCTCCGCTACGCCTGGCGCGGTTCGCTGATCCCCATCGTCACCATCCTCGGCATGGACCTCAGCTCGCTGTTCGGCGGTGCCATGATCACCGAGTTCACCTTCTCGCTCGCCGGTATCGGCCGGCTGGCGATCGACTCGGTCATCACCCTCGATCTGCCCATGGTGCTGGGCGTGATGCTCTTCAGCGCCGCCCTGATCCTGATGTTCAACATCATCGTGGACGCGGCCTACGCCTTCATCGACCCGCGCGTGCGCCTGTCCTAGGAGAGCCTGAAGTGACCACACTCCCCACGACCGAAGGCACACCGGCCCCGACCGGTTCTGACCCCTTCCTCTCCGTGCGCGACCTGCACGTGCGGTTCTCCACGGAGGACGGCATCGTCAAGGCGGTCGACGGCCTCTCCTTCGACCTGGAACGCGGCCAGACCCTCGGCATCGTCGGCGAGTCGGGCTCCGGCAAGTCCGTCACCAACCTCGCCGTCCTGGGGCTGCACAACCCCAAGTCGACGGAGATCAGCGGCGAGATCCACCTGGAAGGCCAGCAGCTGACCGGAGCCCGGGAGAAAACCCTGGAGAAGCTCCGCGGCAACAAGATGGCGATGATCTTCCAGGACGCGCTGACCGCGCTGTCGCCGTACTACACGGTCGGGCGGCAGATCGCCGAGCCGTACATCAAGCACACCGGCGCCTCCAAGCGCGAGGGCCGCCAGCGCGCCATCGAGATGCTGACCAAGGTCGGCATCCCGCAGCCGAACCTGCGGGTGGACGACTACCCGCACCAGTTCTCCGGCGGTATGCGCCAGCGCGCGATGATCGCGATGGCGCTGGTCTGCAACCCCGAACTGCTGATCGCGGACGAGCCGACGACCGCGCTGGACGTCACCGTCCAGGCGCAGATCCTCGACCTCCTCAAGGACCTCCAGCAGGAGTTCGGCTCCGCGATCATCCTGATCACCCACGACCTCGGTGTGGTCGCCGACACCGCCGACGACCTGCTGGTGATGTACGCGGGCCGGGCCGTGGAGCGCGGCTCCGTCAAGGAGATCCTGACGCGGCCGCAGCACCCGTACACCTGGGGCCTGCTCAGCTCCATGCCGCGGCTGTCCTCGGACGTCAACGAGGCGCTGCACCCGATCCCCGGGTCGCCGCCGAGCCTGCTGAACCCGCCGTCGGGCTGCGCGTTCCACCCGCGCTGCACCTTCACCACCGAGGTCGCCGGGGGGCTGTGCACCGAGAAGCGCCCGGCGCTGCCGGACGGGCGGGCCGCCGCCTGCCACCTCGGCGCGGAGCAGCGCCAGACCTTCTTCACCGAGCAGATCAAGCCCCGGCTGGGCTAGGGAGCCATCACCATGACAGACAACGTCACCCTCCCCTCGCCCCGGGACGCCGCGCCCGCGACGGGCGAACCGCTGCTCGTCGCCGAGGGCATCACCAAGCACTTCCCGATCTACGGCGGCTTCCCGTTCAAGCGGAAGGTCGGCGCGGTCCAGGCGGTCGACGGCGTCGATCTGACCGTGCACGCGGGCGAGAGCTTCGGCCTGGTCGGCGAGTCGGGCTGCGGCAAGTCGACCACCGGCCGGCTGCTGACCCGCCTGATGGAGCCGACCTCCGGCAAGATCACCTACGCCGGGCAGGACATCACCCGCGCCAAACGCAAGGAGCTGGCGCCGGTCCGCTCCGAGATCCAGATGATCTTCCAGGACCCGTACGCGTCGCTGAACCCGCGGCAGACCGTCGGCACCATCATCGGCGGCCCGATGGAGATCAACGGGATCAACCCGCCCGGCGGCCGCGAGAAGCGGATCCGGGAGCTGCTGGAGACCGTCGGCCTCAACCCGGAGCACTACAACCGCTTCCCGCACGAGTTCTCCGGCGGCCAGCGCCAGCGCATCGGCGTGGCGCGGGCGCTCGCCCTGGAGCCGAAGCTGATCGTCGCCGACGAACCGGTCTCGGCGCTGGACGTCTCCATCCAGGCGCAGGTCGTCAACCTCCTCCAGGACCTCCAGCGGGAGCTGGGCATCGCGTTCCTGTTCATCGCCCACGACCTGGCGGTGGTCCGGCACTTCAGCCAGCGGGTCGCGGTGATGTACCTCGGCAAGATCGTCGAGGTCGGCACCCGCGACGAGATCTACACCCGGCCGCGCCACCCGTACACCCATGCGCTGCTGTCGGCGGTGCCGGAGGCGAAGTTCACCGAGGCGGCCGAGGAGGAGAAGCAGCGGATCCGGCTCGCCGGTGACGTGCCCTCGCCGGTCAACCCGCCGTCCGGCTGCCGGTTCCGTACGCGGTGCTGGAAGGCGCAGGACAAGTGCGCGACGGAGGAGCCGCCGCTGCTCCAGATCACCGGGAACGACGCGGGCCACCTGACGGCCTGCCACTTCCCCGAGGAGCCGACGATCGCGGCGCGGGGTGAGGACATCATCCTCGACCCCGCACTGGCCGCGATCGAGGAGGCATCGCAGGAGGGCCCGGCGGACGACGCCGGTTCCTCCGGCAAGACCCTTTGACCCGGTCTCAACAGCCTCCGCTCGGAGCCGGAGCCCGCTTCCCACACCCCAGATCCACGGGAGGCGGGCTTCGGCCTTTTCGGGGCCGGGGTCCCTTGCGGGTTCGGGGTGAAGTCCCTTACGGGGTAAGGGCGGTGGGTGTGGGCAGCCGGGCGGGTCCGTCGTCCGCTCACGGCCGGATTGTCAGTGGTGGGTGCGAGTATTTCCGCATGCCGACCGATACGCCGCACGCGGCCGAGAAGTCATCCGGGACGCCGCTCCCGGACGCCACGCTCGACGCCGTTCTCGCCGACCCCGCCCAGCTGCTCCGCGCCGATCGCGCGGAGGTCCGCGAGCAGCTGTCGTCGCTGCCGCGCGGCAGCGCCGCCGCGGAGGACGGCCGGACCGTGTTCCGCCAGGCCGAGGCCATATTCGGCGGGGCGGCGGTGGCGCGCGCCGAGTTCGCGTCCTGGCTGCACTTCGCCGCCACGGTGCTGGGGCACACCGCGTACGCCGAGCAGGTCGCGGCCGCCGAGCCCGGAATGCCGTGGCGCACGGAGTGGGCCTGGTGGCGCCCGGTGGGCCACTACACGGCGCACCCCAATCTCAGCGGCGACAGCAGTGCGGCGGCATGCGTCCACGAGGGCCGGGAGCTGCTGGAGGTGTCCGGCATGTGGTGCCCGGGCCGCTGGTTCGACCTCGCCTCCGGTGCGCCGGTGGCGGCGCCGCCCGCGGGCGCGGCGGAGCGGCTGCGCGTCGCCGACGACGAGCTTCCCCACCTCTTCGGCACGGACGACGAGGATCCCGCACTGGCGGTGCCGCCCACCTGGGCGGAGCCCGAGCCGCTGGACACCCGGGGCCGGTATCTCCTCCAGGAGGCGCGGGGCGTCGCCGTGCTGCGGGCCGACGCCGCCGTGCTGAGGGGCTGGCCGGCCGGCGGCGCGTCGTACGCCTCCGCCGAGGACGGCAGCCCGGGCGGGCTGGACACCCCGGACGACGACGGCCCGCTCACCGCCGCGCGGATGGACGACGCCTTCGGCCCCGACGGCGTGCGGCGCATGCCGGAGGCCGAGCTGCCCGCCGCCCTGGAGCACGGCCCCACCCGGGCGTTCCTGCGGGACGTGGGTCTGCCCGCCTGGTGGGCCGGAGGTGTCGCCTCCTTCGCCGCCGCCGATGCGCTGCGGCCGCTGCCGGAGGACCCCGAGCTGCTGGTCCTGGGCACGTTCGAGCTGCGGTACGACGAGACGGGCACGGTCTGCGTGCACCGCGCCACCGGCGGGATACGCCTGCGCCACACCGACGGCGATACCGTCCACCCGCCGTTCTTCCTCTCCCGGGACGCCGAGACGTTCGCGCTGTTCCTGGAGTCCATGCGCCGCTACATGGGCGCGAGTTGGGACCCGTACCCGGAGGAGACGGGCGCGGAGTACGACTACGCGTTCCGGATGGCGGAGCTGGACCCGCGGGCCCTGGACGAGGAGGCGCCGTCGCACGCCGTCTGGTCCCATCTCTTCGCCACGATCACGGAGTTGGGGGTGTACGGCTACTGACGGGGCCGTCGGCCGGCCGGGGCTCAGTCGCCGGGCACGACCTGCCGTTCCTCCGCGAAGTGGCAGGCCGACGGGTGGGCCGCCGGGCCCGCGTCCGGGGTGGCGAAGCGCGGTGGGACGTCGAGCGGCGGGACCTTCTCCGCGCACAGCTCCTGGGCCTTCCAGCAGCGGGTGCGGAAAGGGCAGCCGGAGGGCGGGTCCACCGGGGACGGCACATCCCCGGCGAGCAGGATCCGGGTCCGGCTCTCGCGCGCCTCGGGGTCGGGCACCGGCACCGCCGACAGCAGCGCCTGGGTGTAGGGGTGCGTGGGGTGGTCGTAGATCTGCTCGTCGGTGCCGGATTCGACGATCCTGCCGAGGTACATCACGGCGACGCGGTCGGAGATGTGCCGGACCACGGAGAGGTCGTGGGCGATGAAGACATAGCTGAGGCCGAAGGTGTTCTGGAGCTTCGCCAGGAGGTTGACGACCTGCGCCTGGACGGAGACGTCGAGGGCGGAGACGGGTTCGTCGGCGACGATGATCTCGGGGCGCAGCGCGAGCCCGCGGGCGATGCCGATGCGCTGGCGCTGCCCGCCGGAGAACTGGTGCGGATAGCGGTTGAGGTACTCCGGGTTGAGCCCGACGACGTCCAGCAGTTCCTGCACCCGGCGCCGCCGGTCGCCCTTCGGCGCGACCTCCGGGTGGATGTCGTACGGCTCGCCGATGATGTCGCCGACCGTCATCCGGGGGTTCAGCGAGGTGTACGGGTCCTGGAACACCATCTGGATGTTGCGGCGGACGGCCTTCAGGGCGCGGCCGGAGAGCTTGGTGATGTCCTCGCCGCGGTAGCGGATCTCCCCGGCGGTGGGGCGTTCCAGGCCGACCAGCAGCTTGGCGACTGTCGACTTGCCGCACCCCGACTCCCCCACGATGCCGAGGGTTTCGCCGCGCCGGAGGTCGAAGGAGACACCGTCGACGGCCTTGACCGCGCCGACCTGCTTCTTCACCAGCACGCCCCGGGTGAGCGGGAAGTGCTTGACGAGCCCCCGGATCTCCAGCACCGGCTCGCCGCGGGCGGCCCGCCCGCCGGCCCCGCCGGCCCCGCCGTCCACCGCCGGAACCGCGGCCGCCGGGCGGGCCGCCGCCGCTCCCGCCACTCCCCCGCCCACGACGCTCCGGGCGGGGCCTCCCGGCGGGCTGGTGGCGTCGGGGGTCCGGCGGTCATCGGGCTCCATCGAGCGTCTCCTTCCAGAAGTGGCAGGCGCTGGTGCGGCCCGGGGCCACGTCGTACAGCGGGGGCCGGTCGGTGCGGCAGATGTCCTGGGCGAGCGGGCAGCGGGGGTGGAAGGGGCAGCCGGGCGGGATGGCGGTCAGGTTGGGCGGCAGGCCCTTGATCGCGTACAGCTCCTGGCCCTTGTGGTCCAGGCGCGGGATGGAGTCCAGCAGGCCGCGGGTGTAGGGGTGGGCGGGGGCCCGGTAGAGGTGGTGGACGGGGGCGTTCTCGACGATGCGTCCGGCGTACATGACGGCGATGGTGTCGGCGACGTCCGCGACGACACCCAGGTCGTGGGTGATGAGGATGAGGCCCATGTGGTACTCGCGCTGGAGTTCCGCGAGGAGGTCCATGACCTGGGCCTGGACGGTGACGTCGAGGGCCGTCGTCGGCTCGTCCGCGATGATCAGGTCCGGCTCCAGGGCCAGCGCCATCGCGATCATGATGCGCTGGCGCATCCCGCCGGAGAACTGGTGCGGATAGTCACCGGCCCGGCTCTTCGCGGCGGGGATCTTGACGCGGTCCATCAGCTCGACGGCCTCGGCGCGGGCCGCCTTGCGGGACATACCGCGGTGGACCTGGAACATCTCGCCGAGCTGGGCGCCGACGGACATCACCGGGTTCAGCGCGGAGAGCGCGTCCTGGAAGATCATCGCCATGCCGGTACCGCGGACCCGGCGGCGTTCCTCCCGGCCGAGAGTGAGCAGGTCACGGCCCTGGAAGCGGATCTCTCCGCCGGTGACGAAGCCGGGTGGCGAGTCGAGGATGCCCATGATCGCCTGGGCGGTGACGGACTTGCCGGACCCGGATTCGCCGAGGACGGCGAGGGTCTGCCCGGCGACGACGCGGTAGCTGACGCCGTTGACGGCCTGGGCGAAGCCGTCGCGGGTGCGGAACTCCACCTTCAGGTCGCGGACGTCGAGGAGCGGCGGCCCGTCCGTGCCGGTGGTCTCGGGGCGGGGCGCGGTGACTCTGTCGTTGCTGGTCATCTGCCCGCTCCTCAGCGCAGTTTGGGGTCGAGGGCGTCGCGGACCGCGTCGCCGAGCATGATGAACGCCAGCACCGTGATGCTCAGCGCCCCCGCCGGCCACAGCAGCATGTGCGGCGCGTTGCGGATGGAGGGGGAGGCGGCGGAGATGTCGATGCCCCAGGAGACGGTGGGCGGCTTCAGCCCGGCGCCGAGGAACGACAGCGTCGCCTCCAGCGAGATGTAGGTGCCCAGGGCGATGGTCGCGACGACGATGACCGGGGCGACGGCGTTGGGGGCGATATGCCGCAGCAGGGTGCGGCCGTTCCCGGCGCCGAGGGCGCGGGCCGCCTGGACGTAGTCGTTCTGTTTGGCGGTGACGACGGCGCCGCGGGCGATGCGGGCGATCTGCGGCCAGCCGAGCAGCACGATGAAGCCGACGACCGGCCAGACGGTGGAGCTGGTGACGACGGAGAGGAAGACCAGGCCGCCGAGGATGACGGGGATGCCGAAGAAGATGTCGGCGATCCGGGAGAGCAGCGCGTCCCACCAGCCGCCGAAGAACCCGGCGAGCCCGCCGAGGAGGCTGCCGAGAAGGGCTGCCCCGGCGGTGGCGCAGACGCCGACGGTGATGGAGGCGCGGGCACCGTAGACGACGCGGGTGTAGACGTCGCGGCCCTGGGTGTCGTAACCGAAGGGGTGGCCGGGCTCCGGTCCCGCCTGGGCCTTGGCGAGGTCGGCGCGGTACGGGTTGCCGTCCGCGATCAGCTGCGGCCAGACCGCGATGACCAGCAGGAACAGGATGGTCAGCGCGGAGATCAGGAAGACCGGGTTGCGGCGCAGGTCGTGCCAGGCGTCGCTCCACAGACTGCGGGGTTTGCCGGTGGGGGCCCCGCCGGGTCCGGCGCCGGGGGGCCGCTCCAGCGATTCGGCCTCGCCGATGGCGAGCGCGGCGGGCCCGCCGCCGCCGTGGGTAATGGCCTCTTTGGGCGCGTAGGGGTCAGGCATAGCGGATCCTCGGGTCGAGGACGGCGTAGAGCAGGTCGACGAGGAGGTTGGCGACGAGGAAGACCAGCACGAGGATGGTCACGAAGCCGACGACGGTGGGCGAGTTCTGGCGCAGGATGCCCTGGTAGAGCTGGAATCCGACGCCGTGGATGTTGAAGATGCGCTCGGTGACGATGGCGCCGCCCATGAGCGCGCCGATGTCGGTGCCGATGAAGGTGACCACCGGGATCAGCGAGTTGCGCAGCAAGTGGCGGGTGATGACGCGGTGGCGCGGCAGCCCCTTGGCGACGGCGGTGCGGACGTAGTCGGCGCGGGCGTTCTCCGCGAGGGAGGTGCGGGTGAGCCGGGTGACGTAGGCGAGGGAGACCAGCGCCAGGACGAGTCCGGGGAGCAGGAGTTCGCCGAGCGGGGCCCCGGTGGAGACGGCGGGTTTGACCCAGTTCCCTTTCACGCCGAGCAGGAATTGCAGGACGTAGCCGCTGACGAAGGTGGGGATGGAGACCACGACGAGGGTGAAGATCAGCACGGTGGTGTCGACGGTGCGGCCGCGCCGCAGTCCGCTGAAGACGCCGAGGACGATGCCGACGACCATTTCGATGACGATGGCGACGAGGGTGAGCCGCAGGGTGACGGGAAAGGCGGCGGCCATGAGTTCGGTGACGGGCTGGCCGTTGAAAGCGATGCCGAAATTCCCCTGGAAGATCTGCGTCATGTAGTGCAGATACTGCTTCCACAGCGGCTGGTCGAGGTAGAGGTCGGCGCGGATCTGGGCGGCGGTGGCCGGGTCGGGTGCCCGGTCGCCGAAGAGTGCGGCCACCGGGTCGCCCAGCGCGTACACCATGAGGAAGATCAGGAGCGTGCTGCCGATGAACACCGGGATCATCTGGAGCAGTCGCCGGATCACATAGCGTCCCATGAGGGCTCCGGGTTCTGGGTCAGTGGACCGTGATCTCGTTGTAGACGGGGACGCTGAGGGGGTTCAGCGCCACATGGGCGATCCGGTCGGAGTAGCCGCCGCTGCCGTTCTGGTACCAGAGCGGAATGGACGGCATGTCCTTGGCGAGGATCCGCTCGGCGTCCTGGAATGTGGCAATGGCCGCCTTGCGGTCGGTGGCGGCGTTCGCCTCGTTGATGAGTTTGTCGAACTTCGGGTTGCTGTATTTGCCGTCGTTGGAGGACGCCTTGGAGTAGTACATCGGCTGGAGGAAGTTCTGGATGAGCGGGTAGTCCATCTGCCAGCCGGCGCGGAAAGGGCCCGTCATCTTGGCGGAGGTGATGCGGTTGCGGAAGTCGGCGAAGGTGCCGACGGGGGAGCCGACGCATGCCTTGTCGTTGTCGAGGGCGTTGTTGATGCTGTTGCAGATCGCATCGACCCAGTCCTTGTGGGAGCCGGTGTCGGCGTTGTAGGCGATGGTCATATGGCCGCCGGGGAGCCCGCCGCCCTCCTTGACCATCGCTTTCGCCTTGGCGGCGTTGAATTCGCAGGCTTCGCCGCAGACCCCCTCCTGGAATCCGCCCTTGGCGCCGAGGACGGGTGAGGTCCAGTCGGTGGCGGGGGTGCGGGTGTTCTGGAAGATTTCCTTGGTGATCGAGGCGCGGTCGATGGCCATCGAAATACCGCGGCGGAGCTTGTCGCCTCCTTTTTTGTTCCAGCTCTTGTCGTATATCGGGAAGGCGAGGGTCTGGATGATGCCCGCGGGCTGGTTGATGTAGCGGCCGCCGAGGTCGGCGTGGACGTTCTTGAGCTGGGTGACGGGAATGTCGTCGACGAGGTCGAGGTTGCCCGCCTGGAGATCGGTGTAGGCGGTGTTGTTGTCGGTGTAGACCTGAAGGTCGATTCCGCCGTTGTGGGCCTTGTCGGCGCCTGGGTACTTCTCCCACTTCCGCAGTTTCATCGCGGAGCCCTTGACGTAGGAGTCCACGACGTACGGGCCGTTGCCGATGGGTTTCTTCACCCAGGCGTCGTGATGGGTGAAGAACGTCTGCGGCAGCGGCATGAAGGCGTTGTAACCGAGAGTGTCGGGCCAGCTGGAGAATTTCTGGTTCAGCGCGACGGTGAATTTCGTGGGGCTGACGACCTTGAGGCCGGAGAGGGTTTTCGCCGTCGCTTTTCCGCTCTCCGGGTGGACGGCGTCGAACCCCTCGATGTACTCGAAGAACGGCGCGTTCTTCTGCCTGTTGTCGAGCAGTGCACCATAGTTCCAGGCGTCCACGAACGATTTCGCGGTGACCTTTTCGCCGTTGCTGAAGGTCCAGCCGGGCTTCAGGGTGACGGTGAAATGCCGGGAGTCGGTCGTGTCGATCGATGCGGCGAGCACGTTCTCCGCCGCGCCGGTCTTCGGGTTGTACCGCTTGAGCCCCCGGAAGATCATCTCCAGGACCTTGCCGCCCTGGACCTCGTTGGTGTTGGCCGGTTCGAGGGGGTTCTGCGGGTCCCCCCAGGAGGAGCTGACGATTCCGGAGGCGCCCGAGCCGCGGGTGTCGACCCCGCCCCCGCAGGCGGTCGCCGCCAGGGCGACGGACACCGCGCATACGACCCACTTCGCGCGTTCGGCTCCACGCATGGGCGCCTCCTCAGCTCTCAGGCCACGTAAACGACATAAGAGCCCAAAGCGGGGTGCGCTGCACTCCGGCGGCGGGACGCATTGCTCCATGGGGCGCGGAATCCGCCCCTGTGCACGGCGGCCGGGCGGCGGGCCGATCGGGTGTACGGACGCCGGCCGGGCGCACCCCGCGCCTCCGGATCCGCCTCCCCCGGCACCCGCCCGGCCCCTGGCCCCGTGGGCCGGGCGGGCGAACCGGCCGCCCCGGGCCCGCCGCTCCCGGCACCGTCCGCGCGCGTCCGCCTACGCCCCCGCGCACTCCGGAGCGCAGCCCGCCCTGTCCGGAAAGGCCCCTTTCGCCTCCGGTGGCGCTGTGTTGGCATGTGGCCATGGAACACAGGGTGCGCGAGGGATACGAGGGCAGTGGGCCGGGGGCGATCACCCCGGACGGCTGTGCGGTCGAGCTGTACGAACGGCTGCCCGCGGGCGAGGAGCCGGACATCATCGAGGGCGCGGTGCGCCCGGCGTCCAGCATTCTCGAACTGGGCTCGGGGGCCGGGCGGATGACGCATCCGCTGGTCCACCGCGGCTTCGCCGTCACCGCTGTGGACGAGTCCCCGCAGATGCTGGAACGTATCAGCGGCGCCGGAACGGTCCGCAGCGCCATCGAGGAACTGTCCCTGGACGCCCGGTTCGACGTCGTCCTGCTCGCCTCGTTCCTCGTCCACGCCGCGGGTCCGGGCGTGCGCGAGGGGATGCTGGCGACCTGCCGCCGCCATGTGAAGGACGACGGCTGCGTGCTCATCCAGCGTGAGGCGCCCGACCGGCACGACCGCGTCCCGTCCGAGCGCCGCGTCGACGGCGGGCTGATCCGGGTGGTCTCCTCCGAGCCGGTGCGCCCGGGCGTGCGCTCGGTGCACGTCGAGTACGACTTCGCCGACGCCCGCTGGACGCAGACGTTCCTGTCCTGCCCGCTGACCGACGAGGCGTTCGACGCGGCCCTGGAGCGCGCCGGACTCGCGGTCGACTGCTACCTCACCGCCGACCGCACCTGGGTCCGGGCCGTCCCGCACGACGACTGAACGGGAACGGGCCGGGCCCCGCGCGTTCGCGGACCCCGGCCCGAAGCCGTACGCGACGGGCCTACGCCGCGCCCACCACGTCCCGGACCTCCGCGAAGTGGCAGGCGGACGGGTGGGCCGCCGGGGACGCCTCGTCGCGGAAGCGGGCCGGTACCGCCAGCTCCGGCGTCTCGGTCGCGCAGCGCTCCTCGGCCTTCCAGCAGCGAGTGCGGAAGCGGCAGCCGGAGGGCGGGTCGGCCGGGGACGGCACATCGCCGGTGAGGATGATCCGGTCGCGGCCCTCGCGCGCCTCGGGGTCGGGCACCGGCACCGCCGACAGCAGCGCCTGGGTGTAGGGGTGCGTGGGGTGGTCGTAGATCTGCTCGTCGGTGCCGATCTCGGCCATCCGCCCCAGGTACATCACGCCGACCCGGTCGGAGATGTGCCGGACGATCGACAGGTCGTGGGCGATGAAGAGGTAGCTGAGGTCGTACTCCTGCTGGAGCCGGGCCATCAGGTTGACGACCTGCGCCTGGACGGAGACGTCGAGCGCGGAGACCGGCTCGTCGCAGATGATGATCTCCGGGTTGAGCGCGAGGCCGCGGGCGATGCCGATGCGCTGGCGCTGGCCGCCGGAGAACTGGTGCGGATAGCGGTTGAGGTACTCCGGGTTGAGCCCGACGACGTCGAGGAGTTCCTGCACCTTGCGCCGTCGGTCGCCCTTGGGCGCCACCTCGGGGTGGATCTCGAAGGGCTCGCCGATGATGTCGCCGACGGTCATCCGCGGGTTCAGCGAGGTGTACGGGTCCTGGAACACCATCTGGATGTTGCGGCGCACCGCCTTCAGCGCGCGCCCCGACAGCTTGGTGATGTCCTCGCCGCGGTAGAAGACCTCACCGGCGGTGGCCCGTTCCAGGTTCATCAGCAGCTTGGCGACGGTCGATTTGCCGCAGCCCGACTCCCCCACAATACCGAGGGTTTCGCCCCGGTAGAGGTCGAAGGAGACGCCGTCGACGGCCTTGACCGCGCCGACCTGCTTCTTCACCAGCACGCCCCGGGTGAGCGGGAAGTGCTTGACGAGTCCGCGGACCTGGAGGATCGGCTCGCGGCCGTCCGCGGCAACCGCCTTGTCCGGCTCAGCCATTGACCGTCTCCTTCCAGAAGTGGCAGGCGCTGCGGCGGCCTTCGCCGAGGGTGTGCAGCGTCGGGGTGTCCGTACGGCAGAGGTCCTGCGCCTTGGGGCAGCGCGGGTGGAAGGCACAGCCCTGCGGGACGTTCAGGAGGTTGGGCGGCAGGCCCTTGATCGCGTACAGCTCCTGGCCCTTGTGGTCCAGGCGCGGGATGGAGTCCAGCAGACCGCGGGTGTACGGGTGCGCCGGGTTCTTGTACAGCTCGTGGACGGGGGCGGTCTCGACGATGCGGCCCGCGTACATCACCGCGATCTTGTCGGCGACGTCCGCGACGACGCCCAGGTCGTGGGTGATGAGGATGAGACCCATGTGGTACTCGGCCTGCAACTCCGCAAGGAGGTCCATGACCTGGGCCTGGACGGTGACGTCGAGGGCTGTGGTCGGCTCGTCCGCGATGATCAGGTCCGGCTCCAGGGCCAGCGCCATCGCGATCATGATGCGCTGGCGCATCCCGCCGGAGAACTGGTGCGGGAAGTCGCCCGCCCGGCTCTTCGCGGCGGGGATCTTGACGCGGTCCATCAGCTCGACGGCCTTGGCCAGCGCCGCCTTTTTGGACAGACCCTGGTGGACGCGGAACATCTCGGCGAGCTGGTAGCCGACGGTCAGCACCGGGTTCAGCGAGGAGAGCGCGTCCTGGAAGATCATGGCGATCTTGGCGCCGCGCAGCCGGCGGCGGGCGTCGGCGGACATCGTGAGCATGTCCTCGCCGCGGAAGCGGATCTCGCCGCGCGGGATCTTCGCCGGGGGCATGTCGAGGATGCCCATGATGGCCTGGGCGGTGACGGACTTGCCGGACCCGGACTCGCCGAGCACGGCCAGCGTCTCGCCCGCCGACACGCTGTAGTTGACGCCGTTGACGGCCTTGACGACACCGTCGCGGGTGTGGAATTCGACGTGCAGATCGCGGACCTGGAGCAGCGGGGTGTCCGCCTGCTGCCCGGCGCGCGGCGCGGGGACGGCCTGCTTCTTCTCGGTGGTGGTCATGTACGCCTCCCTCAGCGCAGCTTGGGGTCGAGGGCGTCGCGGACCGCGTCGCCGAGCATGATGAACGCCAGCACCGTGATGCTCAGCGCCCCGGCCGGCCACAGCAGCATGTGCGGCGCGTTGCGGATCTGGGTGGCGGCGGACGAGATGTCGATGCCCCAGGAGACCGTCGGCGGCTTGAGGCCGACGCCGAGGAACGACAGCGTCGCCTCCAGCGAGATGTACGTACCGAGCGCGATGGTGGCCACGACGATCACCGGCGCGAGGGCGTTGGGGGCGATGTGCCGCAGCAGCATCCGCGGGGTGCTCGCGCCGAGGGCGCGGGCCGCCTGCACATAGTCCTGCTGCTTGGCAGAGATGACCGCGGAGCGCGCGATGCGGGCGATCTGCGGCCAGCCCAGGATCGCCATCAGCAGCACGACGGTGAAGATCGAGCCGCCCTTGATGACGGAGAGGAAGACGATGCCGCCGAGCAGGACGGGGATGCCGAAGAAGATGTCGCCGATCCGCGAGAGCACCGCGTCCCACCAGCCGCCGAAGAACCCGGCGAGCCCGCCGAAGACGCAGCCGAGGACGGCGGCGAGGAGGGTGGTGCAGATGCCGACGACGACGGAGGCGCGGGCCCCGTACACCGTGCGGGCGTACACATCGCAGCCCTGGGTGGTGAAGCCGAAGGGGTGGCCCGGGGCCGGGCCCTGCTGGGAGCGGCCGAGGTCGCAGGCGTAGGGGCTGGTGCCGGTCAGCAGGCTCGGCCAGATCGAGAGGACGACCAGGAAGAGGATGAGAACGGCGGAGAGGTAGAAGACCGGGTTGCGGCGCAGGTCCCGCCAGGCGTCGCCCCACAGGCTACGCGGCGCGGCCGCCGCCTCGGGGGCTGCCGCGGGAGCCGTTCCGTCGGCGGTCGCGGGGGCCGTTCCGTCGGCGGTCGCGGGGGCCTGTTCGGTGATCTCAGGCATAACGGATCCTCGGGTCCAGGACCGCGTAGAGCAGGTCGACGATCAGGTTGGCGGCGAGGAAGACGACCACGAGGATGGTCACGAAGCCGACGACGGTGGGCGCGTTCTGCCGCAGGATGCCCTGGTAGAGCTGGTAGCCGACGCCCTGGATGTTGAAGATCCGCTCGGTGACGATCGCGCCGCCCATCAGGGCGCCGATGTCGGTGCCGAGGAAGGTGATCACGGGGATCAGCGAGTTGCGCAGCAGGTGTACGCCGACGACGCGGCGCCGGGGCAGGCCCTTGGCAGTGGCGGTGCGGATGTAGTCGGAGCGGATGTTCTCGGCGATCGACGTACGGGTGAGCCGGGCGACGTACGCGAGGGAGACGCCGGCCAGCACGATGCCGGGCAGCAGCAGTTCACCGAAGGCCACGTCGTTGGAGACCGCGGGGGCGGCCCAGGCGAGCTTCACGCCGATGAAGTACTGGAGCAGATAGCCGGTGACGAACGTCGGGATGGAGATCACCAGCAGGGTGAAGACCAGCACGCCGGTGTCGGCGAGGCGGCCGCGGCGCATCCCGGCGACGATGCCGAGACCGACGCCGACGACGACCTCGATGGCGAAGGCCATCAGCGTCAGCTTGATGGTGTTGGGGAAGGCCGAGCCCATCAGTTCGGCGACGGGCGTGCCGTTGAAGGCGGTGCCGAAGTCGCCGCGGAAGATGCCGGCCATGTACTGGAGGTACTGGCTCCAGAGCGGGTCGTTCAGGTGCAGGGATTCCCGGATCTGGGCGGCGGTGGCCGGATCGGGCGTCCGGTCTCCGAACATCGCGGCGACGGGGTCGCCGAGTGCGTAGACCATGACGAAGATCAAGAAAGTGGTGCCGATGAAGACGGGCACCATCTGGAGCAGGCGTCGGATGACGTAGCGCCCCATGTGTCCTCCAGTAAAGCGCCGACGCGGGGGCGGCCGGGACCGCGTCCGGGACCGGGTGGTCGCGGGCGTGTCCGGCTGCTCCTGCCGCCGTGAGCGGGTGTGTTCTCGCGCGCGGGGCCATGCCCCGAGGGGCCGGCGGGCGGGTGCCCGCCGGCCTCCTCAGAGGCGGCCGCGTCGGGTCAGCCCTTGACCTTGATCTGGGTGAAGACCGGGAGGCTGAAGGCGTTCAGCTGGACGCCGGAGACGTGCTCGGACCAGCCGGCGGTGCCGTTCTGGTACCAGAGCGGGATGCTGACGACCTGGTCGAGGACGATCTTCTCGGCCTGCTTGTAGAGGTCGGTGGCCTTCTTGACGTCCCCTTCGGCGCCGGCCTTCTTCAGCAGCGCGTCGAACTTCGGGTCGCTGAACTTGGCGTCGTTGGAGGCGCCGCCGGTCGCGTACAGCGGGGTCAGGAAGTTCTCGATCTGCGGGTAGTCCATCTGCCAGCCGGCGCGGAACGGCTGGGTCATCTCCTGCTTGGTGATCTGGTTGCGGAAGTCACCGAAGGTGCCGACGGGGTTGCCGACGCACGCCTTGTCGTCGCCCAGCACGGAGTTGATGCTGTTGCAGACGGCGTCCACCCACTGCTTGTGGGAGTCCTTGTCGGCGTTGTAGCTGATGGTCATCTTCCCGCCGGGAAGGCCGCCGCCCTCCTTGATCAGCTTCTTCGCCTGGGCGGGGTCGTACGTGCAGGTGTCGCCGCAGACGTCCTTGCTGTAGCCGTTGGCGACGCCGAGGACGGGCGAGGTCAGGTCGGTGGCGGGGGTGCGGGTGCCGTTGTAGACCTTGTCGGTGATCGCCTTGCGGTCGATCGCCATGGACAGGCCCTTGCGGACCTTCTCCATGCCCGGCTTGTTCCAGTCGTCCTTGTACAGCGGGAAGGTGATGACCTGGTTCATCCCGGCCGGCTGCGAAAGGTAATTGCCCTTCAGGTCCGACTTGGCGTTGCGGATCTGCTCGGCGGGCACGTCGTCGTCGACGTCGAGGTTGCCGGACTGCAGGTCCGCGTAGGCGGCGTTGGAGTCGGTGTAGACCTTGAGCAGCACGCCCTTGTTCTGCGGCTTGTCGGCCCCGGTGTAGTGCGTGTTGGGGACGAGCTTCATCTGCTTGCCCTTGTCGTACGCGTCCACGGCGTACGGGCCGTTGCCGACGGGCTTGGCGAGGTAGCCGTCGTGGTCGCTGAAGAACGTCTTGGGCAGCGGCGCGAACGCCTTGTAGCCCAGGCGCAGCGGCCAGGTCGACATCTTCTCGTTCAGCGTGACGGTGAAGGTGTGCTCGTCGACGGCCTTGAGGCCGGAGAGGGTCTTCGCGGTCGGCTTGCCCTCGGCGGGCGCGACCTTGTCGTAGCCCTGGATGTCGGCGAAGAAGTACGAGTTCTTCTGGGCGTTGGTGCTCAGCGCGCCGTAGTTCCAGGCGTCGACGAACGAACGGGCCGTCACAGGCTCGCCGTTGGAGAACTTCTCACCCTTCTTCACCTTGATGGTGAAGGTCTGCTGGTCCTTGGTGTCGATGGACTGCGCGACGTCGTTCTTGGCCTCGCCGGTCTTCGGGTCGTAGCTCTTCAGGTTGCTGAAGATCATGTCGAGGACCTTGCCGCCGAGCACCTCGTTGGTGTTGGCGGGCTCCAACGGGTTCTGCGGGTCACCCCAGTTGGCCCGGACGACGCCGGTTTCGGCGCTCGCACTGCTGCCGCCGCCACAGGCCGTGGCCCCCAGGGCCACGACTATCGCTCCTGCGACCCAGGTGGCGCTTTTGGCACCGCGCATGGGATTGCCTCCTCATGAGTCCATTTCTCGATATGGAAAGGAGCCGGCGCGACTGACACCCCTGACAGTCCACAACCAGCCCCCGATGCTCGTGAGTCGGCGCTTCTTACGGCGCGTGACCCATTGACCCGAGCTCAATACCGCCCAGTCTCAGTCACGTTCCGGCCATAAACCACGCGTAAAGGGTCTCGATCAGATCACATCTTCCGTTGAGAGAGTTCGAAATTCGGACAAAGCAAACTATCCACACGTGCAGGAAAGGGACGAGGTGGGCAACGTCACTCGCGTATTGCTCCGGAATACGGACGCCACGCCGACTGGTCGAGACCAAGCCACCGTTGACAAGATCAATTCGTCTCGGTAAAAGCCGCCGCGCACCCGTGCCCGCATACGACGAAGCGCCCCGCCGGACCGGAGTCCTGCGGGGCGCTTCGTCGTGTCAGCGGTGCCGGGGGCGTCAGCGCTTGGCGCGCGACGCGGTGCGGCCGCGCTCCTTCTGGTCGAGGACGACCTTGCGGATACGGACCGACTCCGGGGTGACCTCGACGCACTCGTCGTCGCGGCAGAACTCCAGCGACTGCTCCAGGGAGAGCTTCCGCGGCGGCACGATCGCCTCGAAGGAGTCGGCCGAGGCGGAGCGCATGTTGGTGAGCTTCTTCTCCTTGGTGATGTTGACGTCCATGTCGTCGGCGCGGGAGTTCTCGCCGACGATCATGCCCTCGTACACCTCGGTGCCGGGCTCGGTGAAGAGCACACCGCGCTCCTGCAGGTTGGTCATCGCGAACGCGGTGACCGCACCGGAGCGGTCGGCGACCAGCGAACCGTTGTTACGGGTCTTCAGCTCGCCGAACCACGGCTCGTGGCCCTCGTGGATGGAGTGGGCGATGCCCGTACCGCGGGTGTTGGTCAGGAACTCCGTGCGGAAGCCGATCAGACCGCGGGAGGGGACGACGAACTCCATGCGCACCCAGCCGGAGCCGTGGTTCGACATGTTGTCCATCCGGCCCTTACGGGTGCCCATGAGCTGCGTGACCGCGCCCATGTGCTCCTCGGGCACGTCGACCGTCATCCGCTCGACGGGCTCGTGGGTCTTGCCGTCGACCTGCTTGGTGACCACCTGCGGCTTGCCGATGGTCATCTCGAAGCCCTCGCGGCGCATCTGCTCGACCAGGATGGCCAGCGCCAGCTCACCACGGCCCTGCACCTCCCAGGCGTCGGGGCGCTCGGTGTCCAGGACACGCAGCGAGACGTTACCGATCAGCTCGCGGTCGAGGCGGTCCTTGACCTGGCGGGCGGTGACCTTGCGGTCCTTGACCGCGGCCTTGGCCTCCGCGCCCTTACCGGTGCCGCCGCGGCCGACCAGCGGCGAGGTGTTGGTGCCGATGGTCATCGAGATGGCGGGCTCGTCGACCGTGATCAGCGGCAGTGCGACCGGGTTCTCCGGGTCGGCCAGCGTCTCGCCGATCATGATCTCGGGGATACCGGCGACCGCGCAGATGTCACCGGGGCCGGCGACCTCGGCGGGCTTGCGGGTCAGCGCCTCCGTCATCATCAGCTCGGTGATGCGGACGTTCTGCACCGAACCGTCGCGCTTCATCCAGGCCACGGTCTGGCCCTTGCGCAGCTCGCCCTGCTCGACGCGGAGCAGCGCGATACGGCCGAGGAAGTTGTCTGCGTCGAGGTTGGTGACGTGGGCCTGGAGCGGGACGGTCTCGTCGTACTCCGGCGCCGGGACGTGCTGGAGCAGCGTGGTGAAGAACGGCTCCAGGTTGGTGGAGTCGGGCGGGACGGTGCCGTCCTCCGGCTTGGTCAGCGACGCGATGCCGTCACGGCCGCAGGCGTAGACGATCGGGAACTCGATCTGCTCCTCGTCCGCGTCCAGGTCGAGGAAGAGGTCGTACGTCTCGTTGACGACCTCGTCGATACGGGAGTCGGGGCGGTCGGTCTTGTTGATGCACAGGATGACCGGCAGGCGCTGCTGGAGGGCCTTGCGGAGCACGAAGCGGGTCTGCGGCAGCGGGCCCTCGGAGGCGTCGACCAGCAGCACGACCGCGTCGACCATCGACAGACCACGCTCGACCTCGCCACCGAAGTCGGCGTGGCCGGGGGTGTCGATGATGTTGATCGTGATCGGGTCGCCACCGGTCTTGGGGTGGTACTTGACCGCGGTGTTCTTCGCGAGAATGGTGATGCCCTTCTCGCGCTCCAGGTCGTTGGAGTCCATGACCCGGTCGTCGACGGAGTCGAGCTGGTGAGCGGCGAAGGCCCCCGCCTGCTTGAGCATGGCGTCGACGATGGTCGTCTTGCCGTGGTCGACGTGGGCGACGATGGCGACGTTACGGATGTCGTGGCGCGTGGGCACTTGCGGCGCTTCTCCCGGAATCGTGGTGGGCGGCGCGTACGGTCCGGCACGCGCGCCTGCCGGGCATGAGAAAGCCACGGCCTCACCCCATGGTACGTGGCTGCCGCGGTATCGGCCGCCCCAGCCCGCTCGCACCCGGCCTGACCTGGGCGTTCTCACCGATTGTCCGGGCTCGCGCGACCCGGTTCCGCCCGGGCGCCGCCGCGCCGTCAGCCGGGTCGGCGCGGCGGCGGGGGGCGGGGCTCACTTCGCGTAGCCGATGTCCTGGAAGCGCGGGGCGGCGAAGCCGAAGGAGCCGATGTTGACGAGGGACTTCTTCGTGGCGACCAGCTCGGGCCGCTGGTACAGCGGGATCGAACCGGCCGCCGCCCAGATCCGGGCGTCGGCCTTGTTCAGCGCCTCGCGCGCGGCCTTGGGATCGAGGTCGGAGGCCGCCTGGTCGAAGAGCTGGTCGACGCGGTCGCTGCCGACGCGGGTGTAGTTCTGCCCGACGCTCAGCGAACCGTCGGGGGCGGGCTGCGGCTTGGCGTAGACCGCCCGGGCGTCGGTCGACGGGTAGGCGGTGCCCGGCCAGGAGTACAGCGCGAGGTCGTAGTCGCCGGCCTCGATGTGGTCCTGGAGGTAGCTGTCGTCGGCGACCTTCTGGACGGCGGTGGCGATACCGATCCGGGAGAGCATCGTGGCGATCCGGTGGCTGACGGTCCGCAGCTCCGCGGAGGCGGGGCCGTCCGGTACGACGAAGTGCAGGGTGAGCGGTTTGCCGTCCTTCTTCACCGCGGGCGTCTGCGCCGCGATCCGCTGCTCGCCCGCCTTCTCCGCGCCGCCCGCGGCGGTGTCGCCGGGGGCGCCGCCGTGACCGGCCTGGGCGTCGCCGTGCGCGGGCTGCGGCGACCCCCGCCCGGACCGGCCCGTACGCCAGCCCGCGTCCGCGAGCAGCGTCTTCGCGGCGTCGGTGTCCGTACCGCCGACGGCGTCGCTGTGGTCGGCGTACCCCTCCTGCCCGGACAGCAGCAGATGGCTGCCGAGCGGCGTGGCGGGCAGCCGCAGCGGTTTGAGGACGGTGTCGGCGAGGGCCTGCCGGTCGATGGCGCGGGCCACCGCGCGCCGCACCCGGTCGTCGCTGAGCGGCCCGCTGCCGCCGTTCAGCGCGAGCTGGGTGTACGCGGGCCGCAACGCGCGGCGGACGGCGTAGCCGCGCAGCGTTCGGGCGGCGGCCGCGGCCCGGGCCTCGGCGCGGGCCGCCTCGGAGCCACGGGCGGCGGCCTGGGCGCGCACGGCGTCGGCGGCGACCGCGCCGCGCGGGGCGGGCTCCTGGTCCGCGGCGTCCTGCCCCGCCTCGGCCCGGGCGCCCGCGTTGCCCGCGTGGACGCTCTTGGGGACACCGGCGGGGGCGGCGCCGCCCGCGTCGTCGATCTCCTTCGCGACGGCCGCGTCGACCTCCGCGACATCGACGTCGCCGGAGCTGAGCGCGTCGGCCCGCTCCCCGCGCGGTACGGCGCGCAGCTCCAGCCGGTCGAGCTTGGCGGGCGCGCCCCACCAGTGGCGGTCGCGCTCCAGGGTGAGGGTGCCGTCGTCGGAGTTCCGGTCGCCGACGGCGAACGGCCCGGCGGTCACCGGGAGCCGGTCGCGAGCGCCGTCGTTGAAGGCGTCGGCGCCGGCCATGACGGACTGCGGGTAGAGCGGGGTGAAAAGCGCCCGCCAGTCCGCATAGGGCCTGGCGAAGGTGACCTTGACCTCGTGCGGCCCGGCGCCCTGTTCGACCTTGGCGATGCGGTCGTAGCCGGTGTTGCGGGCGGTCCAGTACGCGTGGTCCGTGCCGCGCAGCGCCTTCCACTGGGCGACGAAGTCGACGGCGCCGATCGGGCGGCCGTCGCTCCAGCGGGCCTTGGGGTTGAGCTTGTAGACGACGACCTGCCGGGGCTCGCGCGTGGTGACGTCGGCGGCGGTGAGGTAGTCGGCGTTGCGCTGCGGGGTGCCGCTGCGGTCGAGGGTGAAGAGCGACGGCAGGACGGCGCCGGTGACCCGGTCGGTGGCCGCGTCGGCGTCGGTGTGGAAGGCGTTGAGGGTGCCGGGCAGCGCGTCGACCGCCCAGCGGACCGTGCCGCCGTTCGCGACCCGGCCGCGCGGCGCCGCCGCGATGTCCTGGGCGAGGCCCGAGGCGCCGCCGCCGTCGTCGTCCGCGCACCCGGCCAGGACCGGCAGCGGCAGCAGCACCCCCGCCGCGAGGAGAACGGCGCGGCGCCTGCGGCGCACGGCGCGGCCTGGGCTGACGTGGTCGGTCATGGCTGTTACCTCCGGGGCTCGCCGACGCCGCGCCGAGCCGCCGTGACACATCCGGCCCACTTAGCGGCTCATCACATCTATGGCACCCCCCACTGAAGGCGACCCGGGACGGCCCGGCCGCCCGACACGGCGGCGCCCCGGGGCAAGGCCACCCGCCCGGCGCAAGAAGCGGGGGGCGGGCCTCCGGAACGGCACGGGAGCGGGCGCCTGCGGCCCGGAACGGCGGCCCCGGCGTCCGAGCGGCCCGCCCGCCTTTCCCGCCCCGCCGCGACGCGCGACACTCGGGACGTAGGAGGTCGTCCCCGCGCTCCGGAGACCTCGCCCCGGGGCCCGTCGACCTTCCGGACGACGTTTTCGGCAGAGAGGGCGGACCATGTCCCTTCACGACGAGCTGACGGCGGCCGAACGCACCCTGGACGAGCTGGTACGCGCCGTGGAACGGCTGGAGCGACGGCTCGGCGACGGGCTCGACATCCGCCGGGTACGCACCGACACCGACCACCTGGGCGAGAGCCTGCGCCTGCTCCGCGCCGGGGCCGGCACCGCCCGCACCACCGCACCCGACGGCGACCGCGTCGTCCCCGTCCCCGACACCCCGTACGACAGCGCCCTGTGGTCCGACGCGGAGGACGAGGGCCTGGGGGCGAAGGACCGGCACGCGCCCTGAGCCGGGCGGGGGCCGGGGCCGGGCCGCGGGAGGCGCGGCCGGGCCGGCCGGCCGGCGGGACGCGGCGCGCCCCGGGCCGGCTGAGCACCACGTACGCGGAACACCCCGTCCTACGGGGCGCCCCGCCGCTAGAACAGGCTCAACAACGCCTCGGTCGGATCCGGCGCCGGATGGTCGCCGTCGGGCAGGGCGAGTTCGAACCACACGGTCTTGCCGCGCGGGGTGCGTCTGCTGCCCCAGCCCGTGCTGAGCAGGCCGACCAGCTGAAGGCCGCGGCCGCCCTCGTCGGTGTCGCGGGCACGGCGGCGGCGCGGCTGGGCGAGGTCGGCGTCCCACACCTCGCACACCAGCGACCGGTCGCGCAGCAGCCGCAGCCGGATCTCGCCGTGGCCGTGCCGCAGCGCGTTGGTGACCAGCTCGCTGACGAGCAGCTCGGTGGTGTCCACCAGCTCCTCCAGGCCCCAGTCGGTGAGCTGGTCGCGGGCCAGCTCCCGCGCCCGCGCCACCGACCGGGCCTCCGGCGCCAGGCTCCAGTCCCCCACCGCGTCCTTGGGCAGCCCGTGCACCCGGGCCATCAGCAGCGCGATGTCGTCCTCGCCGTGCGAGGTGTCCAGGGTGGACAGGACGTGGTCGCAGGCGTCCTCCAGCGGCCGGCCGGCGTCCGACAGCGCGCTGCGGAACGCCTCCAGGCCCTCGTCCAGCGGATGGTCGCGGGACTCCACCAGGCCGTCGGTGTAGAGGGCGAGCAGCGCGCCGTCCGCCAGCTCCACCTCGGTCTCCTCGAACGGTTCGCCGCCCACGCCCAGCGGCATGCCCGGCGGTACGTCCAGCAGCACCGCGTCCGCGCCCTCCTCGACCAGCACCGGCGGCAGATGCCCGGCGTTGGCGAACGTACAGCGGCGGGCGATGGGGTCGTAGACGGCGTAGACGCAGGTGGCGAGGTAGACCTCGGAGAGGTCGGCGGTCCCGGCGGCATGCGGGACGCCGGGGGCGGTGGAGCGGCCCGCCGCGGAGCGCTTGCCGCCGCGGCCCTCACCGCCGCCCAGCCCGCGGGCGACCTCGTCCAGCGCGGCCAGCACCTCGGCCGGTTCCAGGTCGAGGAGGGCCAGCGTGCGGACGGCGGTGCGCAGTTCGCCCATGGCGACGGCGGCGCGCAGCCCGCGGCCCATGACGTCGCCGACGACCAGCGCCGTGCGGTGGCCGGGCAGCTCGATGACGTCGAACCAGTCGCCGCCGACCTCGGTGGCGGTGGTGCCCGGCAGATAGCGGCAGGCGATGTCGAGGCCCGCGGCCTCCGGGTCGCCGGGCGGCAGCAGGCTGCGCTGGAGCATCAGCGCCCGCTCGTGCTCGCGGCGGTAGAGCCGGGCGTTGTCGATACAGACCGCGGCGCGGGCCGCCAGCTCCACGGCGAGGGCGGTGTCCCGCTCCCCGAACGGCTCGCTGCCCTTCGTCCGGGAGAACTGCACCAGCCCGACGACGGTGTCCTGGGCGACCATCGGCACGGCGAGGGTGGAGTGCACCACGGCACCCAGCTCGCGGCCCTCCTCGCCCTCCCGGCCGGGGACGATCTGCGCCTGGGCGGTGCGCAGCGCGCCCGCGCACGGGGAGTTGAAGGGGTAGCGGTGCACCGCGCCGACCGCGACCGGCCCGCCCTCGGGCGCAGCGGGCATGGTGGCGAGCGGCGCGTCGGAGACGGCGCTGGCGAACGCGACGCGGCGCAGCTCCGCGCTGCCGTCGCTCATCCCGGGCGGCGCCTCGTCGCCCGCCAGCAGCCCCTGGTAGAGGTCGACGGAGGCCAGATCGCAGAACTGCGGGACGGCGACGTCGAGGAGGGTGCGGGCGGTGGTCTCCAGGTCGAGGGAGTTGCCTATGCGGGCGCCCGCCTCGTTGAGCAGCGCGAGGTTGCGGCGGGCGTTGGCGGCCTCGCGTTCGGCGCGGCGGCGCCCGGTGACATCGGAGGCGAGCGCGGCGACGCCGATGGGGCGGCCGCTGGCGCCGTGCAGGCGGTAGAGCGAGAGCGACCAGCGGCGCCGGTCCTCCGCGCCGGGCACCACGCCGACCAGTTGCATCTCGGTCACCGCCTCGCCGGTGTCCAGCACCCGGCGCAGCGCCACCGTCATCCGCTCGGCCTCGGCCCGCGGCAGGAAGTCGTACGGGGTGCCACCGCGGTACTTGCTCGCCGGGCCGCCGAAGACCGTGGCGAACCGCTCGTTGACGCGGAGCAGCCGCAGCCGGGTGTCGAAGAGGGTGAAGCCCATCGGGGATTGACCGAATACCGCCTGCGCGGCGGCGAGGTCGGTCTCGATGCCGCGCAGCGCCCGGACGTCGACGACGAGACAGAGCGCGGCCCGCTCTCCGGTCTCCTTCGCGGACGGCATGACGTAGATCTCCGCGAGCCCGTCGGCCTCGCCGCCGTCCGCGCGGCGGTAGGGCACCAGGCCCGTCCACTCCCGGCCGTCGAGGATCCGGGAGACCGCGCGGTGCCCGGTCTCGCGCAGCTCGCGGGGGACGAACGCCTCGACGGGGTCCTTGCCGACGGCCTGCGCCGCGGAGATGCCGAGCATGTCGGCGGCCCGTTCGCTCCAGCCGTCGATGCGGCCGTCGGGCCCGAGGGAGAAGGACGCGAGCCGGATGTAGTCGTAGATCGACCCGGGCCGGCTGGACTGCCACACCGGCGGTTCCTGCGCCACGCGCGCAGGCGGGACGAGGACCGGGTCGGCCTTCCCGCCATGACCTGCGGTCTGCGCGGGAACCGTCCCGCCGGATGACAACTCGCTCACGAGCCCCGTCCCCTCCAGCTCATCGTGCCCGGACCGGACCTGCCGAGTAAATCAGCACCTCGGCACTCCGGAACACGGTCTTCACGATCACAGCACAGTCTCGATCGCGGCCCCGGCACGGTTTGTCGACGAATGCGCAACGACGCGCGGCGACCGGATCCACCTGTCTCCTAACCAGCCACCGACAGCTCGAACCACACGGTCTTGCCGCTCTTCCCGCGCCGCGAGCCCCAGCGCCGCGAGGCGCGGGCGACGAGTTGCAGTCCGCGTCCGCCCTCGTCATCGGGGTCGGCGGCGCGCTCCAGCGGCGGATCGGGCAGCGGATCGGAGACCTCGACGAGGAGTCCGCCGCCGAGCCGTTCCAGCCGGACGCCGATCGGACCGCTGGCATACGTCAGGGAGTTGGTGACCAGTTCGCTGACGAGCAGGACGGCGATGTCCGCGACGGACTCCAGGCCCCAGTCGGCGAGGGTCGTGCGGACCGTGGCCCGCGCGGTGCGGACGGCACCGGGCTCGGCGGGGAAGCTCCATTCGGCGACGGGGAACGCCCCGGAGACCGTGTCACGACGGCGGACTGCGGCGTGTGCCGATTCGGAGGCCCCTGCCGCTGCGCTGTCGCTCACGCCGATCACTTCCCATGGTGCGATTGCCCACCACACCCGCCTACAAAAGGTTCAATCAGGACATACCCGATAATTGCCCGCCCGTACCGCCTGCGCGCGGCCACTCGCGCCACCCGGACGAACCCCTCCCCCGGCCGGGTTCCGTCACCGCGGGCCCGACCAGCCACCGGCGGCCCGTCACGCTCAGAGCGGGGTACGCCCACCGGGCACGGTGCCCCGCGACGGCGGACGCGGCGCGGCGCCGCCCGGCACCTCGCCCTCCCGCAGCCGCCGCATCGCCTCGGCGACGGCCGGACGGTCCTGGTCCAGCCAGTCCACCGACAACTCCTCGTCCGGCTCCAGCCAGCGCAGCTCGTCGTGATCCTGGAGCGGCCGCGGCTCGCCGGAGACCAGCTTGGCGGCCCACACCCGCAGCACGAACCCGGGGCGAAGCGCCCACTCACCGGCGATCGGCTCCAGCGGCTCCGCCTCGACGCCCAGCTCCTCGCGCAGCTCGCGCACGAGCGCCTGCTCGGGGCTCTCGCCGTCCTCCACCTTGCCGCCGGGCAGCTCCCAGCGACCGGCCAGCGCGGGCGGCGCGCTGCGCCGGGCGGCCAGCAGCCGCCCTCGGTCGAGCACCGCGCCGCCCACCACCACACGCACCGTCGTCATACGCGGCAGCCTACGGCGCACACCACGCCCCGCAACCCGCTCAGCCCGTCGTCACATCCATCTTCTCCACCACGTAGAGCTGCTGGTCACCGTCGCCGTCGAGGCGCCCGGCGACCCGCTCGGCCTCCGCGCGGGTGGCGTACCGGCCCACCCGATAGCGGTGGCCGCCTTCGTCCTGACGAATGACGAGCCAGGGCAGCCGCGTCCCACCGTCACCCATCACACCGCTCCATCCGCAGTACCGCGCGCCATTCCGTGCCCCTCCCGGGCCGATACCGAAACCGCATCCTGCATATGCCCGAGCCTACGCCCGACCTTCACGCAGCGGATACGGAATGGCACAAAGAGAGACGGAACCGGCCACCCGCGGGCCCCCGGCGAACCGGGAGGGCCTGCGAGTGGCCGGTGGAGCCGTACGGCTCGGTGGTGCATCGGACCGGGGCCGGGCCCCGGGGCGGCGCGGGTCAGGCGTCGCTGCGGACCTTGCCGTCCGAAGGGCGGTCGTCGTCGGGACCGTCGCCGTCACCGGAGCGCTGGGCACCAACGGTGACCACACCGGAGGACTCCTCGGCCTGCTCCGCCGCGCGCATCTCCTCCTCGACCGCGATCAGCGAGGGGTTCCGCCACGAGCTGCGCACGCCCCAGAAGTAGAACGCGAGGCCGATGAGGACGACCACGACGAGGTCCAGGCCCTCCGGCAGATAGCCCTTGCCGCCGAACTCCTTGCCGCCCGCGTACGAGACGAACGCCATCACCAGCAGGTACGCCACCATCCAGGCGCCGGCCTTGAGGTGCGGGCGCAGCGCGGCCCACGGCTTGCGGCCCTGGGAGAGCGGCTTGCCGATCTCGTACCAGGCCCAGACCGGCAGACCGACGGCCATGATCAGGATGACCTTGCCGGTGAGCGGCCAGCGGCCCCAGTACAGCACCAGCGAACCGAAGACCATCGCGATCGGGGCGATGACCGGCATCACCTTCAGCTGCACCGGCCGCTTCAGGCCCGGCGACAGACGGCGCAGCGACATCACGGCGACGGGGCCGGTGATGTACGAGATGACCGTGGCGACGGAGACGATCTCGGCGAGCGAGCCCCAGCCGCGGAAGACCGCGAGGAACAGGAAGGCGATGACGAGGTTGAGCACCAGCGCCGGACGCGGCACACCGGTCTTCTTGTCGACCTTGCCGAAGATGCCGGGCAGGTGGCCGTTCTCCTGCACGCCGTGGATCATGCGCGAGGTGGTGGCGGCGTAGATCATGCCCGTACCGGACGGCGAGATGAACGCGTCGGCGTAGAGCAGCATCGCGAGCCAGTTCAGGCCCCAGGCGATGGCGAGGTCGGCGAGCGGGGAGTTGTAGCCGAGACCGGCCCAGCCACCGGAGGAGGCGAGCTTGTCGCCGGGCACCGCCATCAGGAACGCGATCTGGAGGGCGACGTAGATCACCAGGGCGATGACGATGGAGCCGATGACGGCCTTCGGCAGCGAGCGGCCCGGGTTGCGCGCCTCGCCGGCGAGGTTCAGCGGCGACTGGAAGCCGTTGTACGCCCAGACGATGCCGGAGACCGCGACGGCGGTGAAGACCGAGCTCCAGCCGTTCGGCGTGAAGCCGCCGGCGTCCTTGATGTTGCCCGTGTCGAAGTGCGCGATCATCAGCGCGCTCGCGGTCAGGATCGGAACGACGACCTTGAAGACCGTGATCGCGGTGTTGGTCTTCGCGAACAGCGTGATCGCGAACCAGTTCAGGAAGAAGTAGAAGATCAACAGCACGCTGGCGAGCGCCACACCGGTGCCGGTCAGCTCCTTGCCGTCGTACAGCGCGTGGGCCCAGCCGAAGTCCCACGAGCTCATGTACTGGACGGAGGCGGTGGCCTCACCGGGGATCACGGAGACGATCGCGATCCAGTTGGCCCACGCCGCGAGGTAACCGGCGAGCGAGCCGTGGGAGTACTGGCCGTAGCGGACCATGCCGCCGGCCTTCGGGAACATCGACCCGAGCTCGGTGTAGGTCAGGGCGATGGTGAGTGCGACGACCGCACCGATCACCCAGGCGAGGATGGCGGCAGGACCGGCGATGGCAGCGGCCCGCTCGGCTCCGAAGAGCCAACCGGAGCCGATGATGGATCCGAGACCAGTGGCGGTCAGGGCGATGGTCCCTAGGGACCGGCGGTAATTGGAGTGCGAGCCCTGCTCCGCGCTCGGGGTCTTCGTCGTGCTCACGTGCTTGGTCTCCTGGTCTTCCCCCGTGCCGTGCACAAACTTCGCCATCGTAAGAGGCGAATCGGATGATCGGAATCCCCCACCCGGCGAAAAGCCCCGCCCCAGCGAGCAGGTGTGACTATTCCCACGACACGGTGCAGCCGACAAATAACAATGAATGCGGACAACGAGCCCGCATGAAACTGGTGTTACGGGCGGTATGAGAACCCATCCCGAGGCCCCACGTCCGTCTCCCCCGTCACCCTCTTCGCTTCCTCCCGCCCCCGTCGCGCCGGGCCTATCTGACCGGCAGGTGATACGTCACGCGGTGCCGGTCGGCGAGGGTGACCACATCGGCGGTCTCCACGGGCCGCCCCCCGGCGAAGTACGTCCGCGAGATGACGAGCACAGCATGGCCCGGCACACCACCCAGCACCATGACTTCTTCGGCCAGCCCCGGCCGGGCGCCGATCTCCTCCACGACGTTGTCCACCACAACATCGATGGCCGCCATCCGCTCGACCACTCCGCGCCCCGCGAGCGGCCCCTCCTCGGGCAGCATCACCGGCGTCCGGCCCGTGATCTCCAGCGGCTCCCAGGACGTCGAGACCATGACCGGCTCGCCCGCCGCGCGGTAGACGTACCGCGTCCGCATGACCCGCGCGCCCGGCTCGATCCGCAGCCGCCCGGCGACCGCGCCCGCCGCCTCCTCCTGGCGGCTGCTCGACTCCCAGCTGCCCGTGACCCGCTCGTCCGTCTGCTCCTGCCGGAACGGCGTGCAGGACGGTCCGGCGTGGTGCCCGGCCCGGGCGATACGGCGGTGGGCGGGGCGCTCGCGTACATACGTGCCGGAGCCGGAGCGTCCCTCGACGAGCCCCTCGGCCATCAGCACCTTGCGCGCCTCCAGCGCGACGGTGTCCGAGACCCCGTACTGGGCACGGATGCGGGCCTGCGAGGGGAGGCGGGTGTGCGGCGGCAGCACGCCGTCGACGATCTTCTGACGCAGGTCGCCTGCGACACGGAGGTACGCGGGCTGCTCACCGAAAGACACGTGCCCCTCCCAACAGCTTGGCAGTCGGTAACAGCGTGGCAACTGCGCGTCGCCACCCGCAACCTTGGGCCAGGAAATCGCCCAATGTGATGATGCCCAGCTCATCCCGCATAACGATCAAGGAAATGGGTGACGGGGACGCCGCGGGGGCCGCACGCCGAGGGAGACCCATGACCGGCAACGCCACCCCGCTCCCCGCCCTCCCCGACGACTGGCACCGCGCACTCGCCGTCGTCGCCCACCCCGACGACCTGGAGTACGGTGCCGCCGCCGCCGTCGCCGAATGGACCGCCTCCGGGCGCACCGTCACCTATCTCCTGGTGACCCACGGCGAAGCCGGCATCGACGGCCTCGCCCCCGGCGAGTGCGCCACGGTCCGCGAGGCCGAGGAACGCACCGGCGCCGCCCTGGTAGGCGTCGACACCGTCGAATTCCTCGACCACCCCGACGGCACCCTCACCCCGACCCCGGCCCTGCGCCGCGACCTCTCGGCCGCCATCCGCCGCCACCGCCCCGATCTGCTCCTCACCCTCAACCACCACGACACCTGGCCCGGCGGCCACTGGAACACCCCCGACCACCGCACGGTGGGGCGCGCCACCCTGGACGCGGCCACGGACGCGGGCAACCGGTGGATCTTCCCCGACCTCGTCACGGAGGAGGGCCTGCCCCCTTGGAACGGCGTCCGCCGGGTCGCCGTGACCGGTTCCCCCGCACCTACGCACGGGGTGGAGGTGAGGGCCGGCTTCGATGCCGCCGTCGCCTCCCTGGCCGCCCACCGCAGCTATATACGAGGGCTCTCCGACCCTGACTCCCTCGCGCCCGATCCCCATACCTACGCCCGCGACTTCCTTGACCGCACGCTCCCTCCGACGCCTGAGGGAGCGGCCCGGATCGTCCGCTTCGAGGTGTTCTCCCGGTGAGGACCGGGGGTCCCAGCTCGCACAAATGGGTCGCCGCTTGCACCGGAGGTGGCTGAAATTGGACCTACCGCCAGCGCTTCAACGAACACACCCCACCACTGGACCCACAACTCCAGGCAGAAACCGCCGAGTTAGGGACTTTCAAAGGCCGCCCGGGGCGCGGCAACCCCGCAGATCAAGGACCAGTGATCGCCTTGATCGTGTACGGGTACGACTCCTGCTGCCACGTGGTCGTGAACACGGCCGTCGGGCGCGCTGCGACCTGCGGCACGCGACCGTCCGTCGTGAGCGTCTTCGCGCTGCCGAAGGTGCCGGAACGGCTGATCAGCCGGGCGGTGGCCTTCGTGACGCTGTACGGCGGCGTGGAGATGGCCGTGGTGGTCTGCGACGCCAGCATGCCGTCGCCGTCGTCGTCCAGGGCGAGGTCGGGGCGGTCGCCGGCGCCCAGCGACGTGATGGCGCCGAGGGTGCCGCCGGCGGAGAGTTTGCGGCCGTACAGCTCGCGCTTGCCGGCGTTGTTGCGTACCCACACGATCATCGAGTCGCCGTCCAGGTCCGTCCCGAGGGTGTGGTGGAGGTCCACGTTCTCCGTGGATGTCGAGATACGCAGCGGGTTCGACAGCGCGCCGGTGTGGCTCCAGCGCGAGGCCCAGACCTGCGAGCGGTCGCCGCCGCCGGAGTGGTAGCTGATCACCGCGTCGCCGTCCCGGTCCACGCCGACCCGGACCATGCCGAAGCCGCCGTACGCCGCGATCGGCGTGGTGAGCACCTTCGCCGCGGAGATCGAGGTCGCGGTCATCCGCTTGGCCACCACCTCGGAGCCGCGTACCCAGGCGACGACGAACTGGCCCTTGCGGTCCACGCCGATGGCCGGCGGCTCCGCCGAGCCTGAGCCGAGTGTGTGCACCGCGCCAAGCGTGCCGTCGAGCTTCAGCCGACGGGCCACCGCGTACCAGCTGCCGTCGCGGATCTCCGTCCACGCCACCATCGAGCTGCCGCCGGGCGTCACGGCGACCGAGGGCGTGGTTGCGGGCGACCCGGGGGTGGAGAGCATCTGCAGCGAGCCGACGAGGCTGCCGGAGGACGCGACCCGGCGGCCGACGACGGTGCTGTCCTGCTGCCACACCACGGACGAGTCGCCGGTGTCGTCGGAGTCGGCCTGCACCCAGCTGATGGCGCGGCCGTCCGGGGACAGGGTGCGGGTCGCGCCCAGGGTGCCGTTTGCGTACTTCACCCGGGTCTGGACGCGGAAGTAGGAGCTGTTCGCGTTGTCCATGGCCGCCCAGGCGAGCAGCGCATCGCCGGAGCGGTCGATGGAGACCTGGGGGCTGTCCTGGCCGGACCAGCCGGACGCGGTGACATTCCACGTGGACGTCCACGCTGCGTCGGGGGGGGGGGGGGGCCGGGGCGGGGGGGGGCGGGGGGCCCCGCCCCCCCCCCCCGCCGCCGCGCCGCAGCGGGGGGGGAGTGAACAAACAACTACACACACGCCACCACAACTCG
>NZ_JBHYGX010000006.1:190751-212230 GCF_042739975.1 Streptomyces sp. NPDC059080 | reverse complement strand
GATTACTGATTTCTTCTCGCTTGAGATATTTAACAACCCCCCCCCGACACGCCCCCCGCGCCCCCCCCCCCGCCGCGGCCCCCCCCCCCCGCCCCCCCCCCCCCCCCCCCGATTCCGGCCGCGGCCGCCGCGGCGCCTGCGCCGATGAGGCGGCGCTTTGCCGAACGCCGGTGACGTACTGCCTGAGATGCCACTCTTGTACCCCTTCCAGGGCTGCCATGGACTCCACGGCAGCGAGGCCGTCCCCTACGGCGGCTCAGTAGGTACAGCGCCGTTGCGTGCGTACACGTCACACGAGCAACACAGGCCGCCCCCGCCTGTTGACCTCAGTACCGGTAGCCGGACCAATGCGGATCCGCCCAGCGGACTTCACCGGTGAGGCCCAGCAGGCGTATCCGCTGGAGCAGTTCGTCAGGAGCGCCGTGGGCCCGGAGACGGGTGGGCAATGGGTGCCGGTCTGGGCCGAGGCGCGTCTTGACCTTGATGCCGAGGGACTGCAGCACAATGAAGTGGTCGGCTTCGTCGCGTACGGCGGCGTCGGACCGCGTATGCCTGCTCGCGCAGCCACTGCCGTGTCGTGGCCGTCTGGCCTTGGCACTCGGCCTTGGTGTACGCGGACCAGTCCGCCGATGCCCAGCCGCAGGTCGACAAAGCGGCGTAACCGCTCCCCCACGTGCCGGACTCATCCAGCACGCTGCGGACTCTGTGCGGACCGCAAAGGCCGCCCAACCCGCTCCGCCGCAGGTCAGACGGCCTTTCGCCGGACGTTCGGACGTCTTAGACGTTGAACCGGAACTCCATCACAAGGCTGTGACCTGCGGAAATACAGGCACATCCCAGCACCATCCCAGCACGGGATGCGCGACAAAGTACAAGAAGACCGAAGATCGCCAACGCTACACGGCAGCGCCCGCACATACCTGAAGTCTGCGGAACTTCTACGAGCGCCACATCAGGCTGACGCCACCGCACCGAACCTCGCAGAGCAGCACAGCGATCGCGCTCACTCGCGGTCTTCCCGGATGCCAGCGGCCAGCTCCGCCGCCTGGCCGCCGCCCAGAATGTACGTCCAGACCTCGAGGCCGGCGCGAGCGTCCACAGGTCCCGTATACCCCCGGTTTGGTGGGGCATAGTCAGAAGCTTCCGCGCTGTCGCAGGTCAGCCTGCATAGCCCAGCGGATGGAGCAGGCGCCTTCTAAGACGTCGTTTCCTTTGGGTCGCCGGGTCGTTGTGCTGTGCATGACGGGCTTGGTTGAGCGGTTGGCGCCAGACGAGTTGTGGGTGTTGTTCCGGCGGGTGGTGCCCGAGACTGTGGTCGTGCGCCCGCAGGGCGGTGGCCGTCGCCGGGCCGGTGATCGCGAAGTGCTCGCGGCAATCGTGTTCGTGGCGACGACCGGGTGCACCTGGCGGCAGTTGCCGCCGGTGTTCGGCCCGGCCTGGCCGACGGTCTACCGTCGCTTCGCCCAGTGGTCGCAGGCCCGGGTGTGGGCCCGGCTGCACCGCGTGATCCTGGATGAACTCGGCGCTGCCGGCGAGCTGGACTGGTCGCGGTGCGCGATCGACTCCGTCAGCATCCGGGCTCTCAAAGGGGGCCTCTGACGGGACCGAATCCGACCGACCGTGGCAAGAAGGGATCGAAAATCCACCTTCTCGTCGACCGCAATGGCCTGCCGGTCTCCGTCGCGATCTCCGCGGCCAACACCCACGACAGTCTCGCACTGCAGCCGCTCGTCCGGGGCGTACCGCCCGTCCGCAGCCGACGAGGGCCACGTCGCCGCAAGCCCGCACGACTTCACGCAGACAAGGTCTACGACTACGACCACCTGCGACGATGGCTCCGCAGCAAGGGCATCGTCCCCCGCATCGCCCGCCGCGGCATCGAATCGTCCCAGCACCTCGGCCGACACCGCTGGGTCGTCGAACGGACCATGTCCTGGCTGTCCGGCTGCCGACGGCTGCACCGCCGCTACGAGCGCAAAGCCGAGCAATTCCTCGCCTTCACCGCCATCGCTACCAGCCTGATCAACTATCGCCGCCTCACCAAGTGAAACGACGTCTAAGCGCTTGGCCGCAGGTTCGAGTCCTGCCGGGGGCACCCCAAACATGGCTGGTCAGGGCTCTCTCGGACCGCTAGCGGAGAAACGGTGCGCGCGGTACTGCGCCGTTCGTTCAGAGCGTTGGATTCCGTGCTCCGGAGAGGGGCAACGTGGATCAGCTCGGCATTCAGCTGGCCGAAGTGAGACGCGCTAGGCCCCCCTTCTCCAGCTCGTGCACCACCAGCTCCTCCATCACGTGTCGCTCCCTGGCGGAGGCGTAGGCGAGGTCGTGCAGGGCAGCAGCACGCCTGGCGAAGTCCCGCCTCACCGCATCGGTCGGCCAGGGGATCTTGTAACGGGAAAAGTCCTTAAGCCTCATCGCGCGGGCTTGCTCGCCCTGCGTAACGGCCGTCAACTCCTGCCTCCGGTAACGCAGCGAATGCAACAACCACATCCGATCGACCTCTGACTCCGTGTAAATCGCGAGCGTCCGCCGACCTGGCACTACCGGGGTAGTGGTGAGCACGGTCCGCACCTCCCCGGGACGGGGCGCGATCAAGAGGCTGCCGGACGGGCATACAACCTCCGCTTGCGCCACGGTGCGTGAAGTCACTGCACCCAGATGTACCGTCCTGCAGTTCAGTACTTCGCGGGGAGACACCCACGGCATAGCCGACTGCTCGCTGTCCGGCAGAGACTGTGCCACACCAGCCGTAACCTGACACACTTCGCCCACTGCACGCTCGGCAGCCGGACCTTGCCCGCACGTCTGCAGCGCCTCCACGAAATGCGCATCCGCTAGTCCCGTCGCGCAAGACACGATCCGGGTGTTCAACGCATTCTTGCGCTCAGCAAGCGTGATCAGCGAAAGCAGCCTCTCCCGCACCGGCGCTGGAGGCACTGGCACGGGAAGCCGGTTGAGTGCCTGCAGAGGCAAGGTCATGTGCTCGGCGTTCGACGAGGACAGCGTGAGATAGCTGTGGCTCTGCGAGGTCTTCAGCCACCATCGAAGCCACCGATCCCATTTTTGGGCGCGGCCCTCTGGTGTCCAGCGGACGACCGCGAGCGACCTGGCGACATTCCACCCTGCGTGCTCTTCCCCTGCAACTGCTGCCTCCCCCACACGCCCCACGAGCACGACAAGGAGGTCCCCAGACCTCAGCGTGCTGCGTGGGTGGCGTCTGGCCACATCGGGAGGCACAAATGTGAACTCCTGGACGTGCACACCTCCCTCGACAATCTCTGTGGCGCGGATCATAGGGATTCCGCCTGATGCCTTCTCCTGTCGCGCAATTCCGTAGGCGGCGTACTCGACCCCAGGGAACTCCCGCAACTCAGCGACGGGCCACGGAGTGGGGACATCATCCGATTCTGTAGTCATGCCTGCTCTCCAGGGCATCACGGACTCGGTTCCTGGCTGCGGCGCTACGATCCATGCACTCATACAGCTCGGCCTTCCGGTTCCGGTCTCCGTCGCTTGAATGCAACTGCGCGGTGCGCCCGTTCCATACGTAGCGTGCGGGAGTCAGGTCGAAACCCGCATCAGCGATTTCCTCAAGACTCGCCGCACGGCACCATGGCGCGGATTCAGGAGCGCCCCCGTCCTCGCAGCGCCGGAGGCCCTGCCACTCACCGACGATCTGCAGAAGGCGCTCGACCGAGCCCTGGTCGAAAATACGCCGTGACCCGTCCCTCGCTGTCGGCAGTTTCCCTGCGTCCGCGAACAGGACCCGATGGGTGTTCGGCCGCTCCCCTCTGGCGAGCAGCCACAGCGCCATGCTTGTGCTGGTGTGTGGAAAGAGCCATGCCGGCAAAGCCACGACGCCTACAACCAGACCGTTTTCGAGCAACCTGCGACGGATCAGTCTGTCGGTGCTATTGCTGCTGTGGGCTGCTCCGGGGGAGAGCAGGACAACGGCCCGCCCTTGCGGCGTCAGGTCGGCAAGAATGTGCTGGACCCAGGCGAAGTTCGCGTTGCCCGACCGTGGCACCTCCAGGGTCCACCGTCTGTCGTCCTTGAGTTCGCCATGCCCCCAATCTCGCAAGTTCACAGGAGGGTTGGCGAGGATCACGTCGGCCGGTTCCGGCGACGTCCCAGCCCGGAGGCTGTCAGCTTCTCCCTTGCCGAGGTCGGCATGGAATCCGTGCAGGGCAAGGTTGACGGCCGCAGCATAGCGTGCCGTCGGATCGAGATCCGCTCCGGACAAGCGCACCTCCCCACCTTGCGTTCGAGCCCGGTAGGCGGCGGCTCGCAGTAGTCGCCCGCTTCCGCACACCGGGTCCCGAACCACCTCTCCTCCTCGGGGAGCGGCCAGTCCTGCGAAGAGGTACGCCAGATCATTCGGCGTGAAGTAATCATCGCCGCGCGAATAGCGCGTCGAGTACATGTCGAGCAACACATCGAAGAGCCCCACGTCGGGCTCCAGCCGCCGAACCTCCACGATCAGCTCGTGGAGAGCCGGATCGATGAGTTCGAAGGGGCGGCTCACGCCTTCGTCGCGGCACGCGGGCAGGTTGTAGGTACGAGCGACGGGCGTACGCGGCCAGATCGCATTCAGCATCGCACCCGCGGACCCCGAGCCGGGTCGCCACGGGCGCCCCGCCTCCACTGCTGCTCCATGGCTGGACCAGCAGTGGAGGTAGACCACTTGAAAGGCGAGTCGGTACGTCGTCTCGGCATCAGTCGTGCTGCGCAGCCTCTCAACGGCCAGTAGCACTCGCCGGTACTTCAGGCGCCCCAGCTCGCTCCCTCGCTCCTTCGGGATCACGACGACATCAGCCACGTAACAGTGGCCAGTCCGATGAGCATGGCGACTCCACAGGCACCACCGCCGTACTTGACAGCCGTGACGATCTTCCCCGCGCCCGCAAACTCGAGAATGCCGGCCACGAGCCCCACCACCACAGACGCCAGGACGACCACCATCAACAGCAGCGCTCTCTGCGACATGCCCTAACTCCCCCAGACTTCTCTGCCGTTCTGCGGACCGTTCCGCGGACTCGAAAGTAGCGGCCGGGCGCCCCCCGCGTCGCGCAGCACTGGAATTTGCTTTTGAGCAAGGGGAGCGGATACGTCCGATGCCGGTCTCAACACGGGGCATCCAACCGGGCAGAGAATCGCCGCGCCAAGCAAGCGCTGTGCCGGGGCGAGGAGCCATACGGACGAGGGCTATGCGTCGGCGGCCGAGCCGTCCTGGGACCACTTGTCGGCGAAGTGTTCCATCTGGCGGATCACCAGGTCGATCGCTTCCTTGGACTGCTCCGGCGGGTAGCCGTGGCGGGCCAGGAGGCGCCTGATGGTGGCGCGGAGCCTGGCCCGGACCGGTTCGCGGGCGATCCAGTCCTTCTTGAGGTTCTTGCGGACCTGGACCACAAGGTCCCGGGCGATACCGGAGAGGACCTCGTCGCCCATGAGGTCGCGGGCGCTGCCGAGGTCGGCGACCGCGTCGTAGAAGGCGAGTTCGTCGTTCCCCAGCGGCGGGGTGAACTTCTCACCTCGCCGGGCGTCTTCCGCGACCGTCTTGGCCAGTTCCACCAGCTGGGCGATGATCTCGGCGCTGGTGAGCTGCTGACGCATGTAGCGCGTCATCAGGTCCTGGAGGCGCTCCGAGAACGCGGTCTGGCGGACGATGTTGTGCCGGGTCTGCTCGCGCATCTTCTGCTCGACGAGGCGACGCAGGGCTTCGGCTGCCAGGTGCGGGGTTTCACTATTCTGCAGGCGGCCGACGAGGGCGTCGTTGAGGTGGGTGAGGTCGGCCTTGTCCAGTCCAGCCTCGGAGAAGAGGTCGGTGACGCCGCCGGTCTCGACGACGGCGGAGGTGAGCTGGGAGAGATAGAGAGCGACGTCGCGGGCGACCGGCAGACCCTGGGCCTCACGGTCCATGGCGTCGAGCTTCGCCATGTACGTACGGACCTCGACCAGGAACTGGATGTCGCGCTTCCAGTACGGCTGGTCGGTGAACCGGGAGGAGATGTCGGCGGAGGAGCCAGCCAGGGCGAAGAAGCGTTCCAGGCGGTAGCCGTGTTCGCGGAAGCGGCGGCTGAGGGCCTGGTTCGGGTCGTCGAGCTGGTCGGGGTTGTTGCCCGGGGTGGCGGGGCTTCGGAGGTACTCGGCCGTGGTGTAGGCCGCCTTGACGAAGGACTTCGGGTCGGGGCGGGAGAGGCGTTCGCGCCAGTTCCAGCCGAGGAGCATCTGATCGAGGATGTCGTACTCGTTGCGGAGTTCGTCCAGGGCGCGGTCGATGTCCTGGCCGAGGGTCCGGTCGGCCTGGTCGTCGGCGGAGTACTCGGCGATGGCCTTCTGGAGGTTCTCGGTGAGGGGGGCGTAGCCGACGAGGAGGCCGTCCTCCTTCTTGCGGAAGCGGCGGTTGACGCGGGCGAGGGCCTGCATCAGGCCGGCGCCGCGCAGCGGCCGGTCCAGGTACATGGTGTGGATGGACGGTGCGTCGAAGCCGGTCAGGAGCATGTTGTTGACGATGAGGAGCTGGAGTTCATCCTCGGGGTCCTTGGCACGGTTGATGACGGCCTTGCGCTGGGAGTCGCGCAGGGCGTGGGCGCGCAGTTCCTTGTTGTCCTTGCGGGAGTCCGAGGAGTAGACGATCTTCATGGCGCCGGTGGTGGGGTCGTCCGTGTGCCAGTCGGGGCGCAGTTCCCGCAGGGCGTCGTAGACGCGGACGCAGATCTCTCGCGTGGCGCAGACGAGCATCGCCTTGCCGGGAGCGCCGCCGGGCGCACCGCCGGCGTCCGCGACGAACGGGAGCATCGCCCCACGGCGTGCTTCCCAGTGTTCGACCAGGTCCTGGGTCAGGTCGCGTATCCGGGCGGGGGCGCCGTACATGGCGTTCATGGTGGCGACGGCCTGCTCGACGCGGGTGCGCTCGGTGTCGTCCAGGCCGTCGGTGATGCGGTCGGCCTCGGTGTCGATGGTGGTGGGGTCGATGTCGTGGTCGAGGACGAGCTGGACGACGCGGCTCTCGTGGTAGACCTTCACGGTCGCGCCGTCGTCGGCGGCCCGCTTGAGGTCGTAGGTGTCGATGTAGTCGCCGAAGACCTCGCGGGTGTTGCGGTCGGCCTCGGAGATCGGGGTGCCGGTGAAGGCGAGGAGCGTGGCGTGCGGGAGCGCGTCGCGCAGGTGGCGGGCGTAGCCGTCGAGGTGGTCGTAGTGGCTGCGGTGGGCCTCGTCTACCACGACGACGATGTTGCGCCGCTCGGAGAGGAGCGGGTGGTCGGTCCCGGACTCCTTCTCCTGCTTGGTACGGCCGAACTTCTGCAGAGTGGTGAAGAGGATGCCGCCGGTGCGCTTGGCGGCGAGCTCTTCGCGGAGTGCGGCGCGGTTGAGGAACTGGTGGGGCTGTTCCGGGAGGACCTCGCTCTCCTTGAACGTGTCGAAGAGCTGGTCGTCGAGGTCGGTGCGGTCGGTGACGACCACCACGGTGGGGTTGTGCAGGGCTGGGTCGCGCATGACGAGGTTGGTGGTCAGCACCATCTCCTCGGACTTGCCCGAGCCCTGGGTGTGCCAGACCACGCCGGCCTTGCCGTCGGTCGCGGCGGCGCGGCGCACGGCGTCGGCGGCGCGGGTGACCGCGAAGTACTGGTGCGGCTTCGCGATCCGCTTCATGCGCTTGGCGGGCACGAAGTTGGTGAAGGACCGGACAAGGGCGAGGAAGCGGGGCTGGGTGAACAGGCCGTGCAGGGCGAGGTCCTGGCCGGTCGGGATGTCGGCATCGGCGTGGACGGCGGCAGCGTCCACGGTGTCCACGCGGGCGCCGAACTCGTCGGTGTTCCACGGGGCGAAGTGCTCGTACGGGGTGAAGGGGGTGCCGTACTTCGCGGTGATCCCGTCGGAGAGCAGCACGACCGCGTTGTAGCGGAAGGCGGTCGGGAACTCCTCGACGTAGTGCCGGATCTGGGTGTGCGCGGCGGCGAGAGTGGCGTTCGGGTCGCCGGCCCGCTTGAGCTCGATGACGGCGAGCGGAAGCCCGTTGACGTACAGAACGAGGTCGAAGCGGCGGTTGCGCTCACCGTTGATCACGGTCACCTGGCGGACGGCGCGGTACGTGTTCGCGTCCGCGTGCTCCAGGTCGACGATCCGGACGGTCGGCGTGTGCTCGGCGCCGAGCGCGTCGGTGTACGTGACGGAGTGGACGCCGTCGGTCAGGTAGCCGTGCGCGGTCCGGTTCTCCTCGTACGTGTCCTGGGAGGTCGGGGTCGCGGCGGTCGCGAGGGCCTCACGGACGGCCTCCGGGGGGAGGGCGGGGTTGAGCCGCTCGATGGCCTCGCGGAGATCGGAGTACAGGATCAGGTCGTCCCACGAACGGCGGTGACCGGAACCGGGCGCGAGCTCATTGCCCTCGGCCTTCGGCCAGTCGAGCTCCAGGAGCTCTTCGAGGGCGAGGAACTCCCAGTCGATTTCGAGGGGGCGGAAGTTGTCGGGGGTGCGGGTGTCGGGGGTGTCACTGCCGCCGTTGTCGTTCCCGTGCGTGGTCATACGTGGTCCTCGACAATCTTCTCGGCGTCCTTGACGCGGATGCGGCCGGACATGAGTTGGGGAAGGAGGGTGTCGCGGAGAGCAGCGAGAGTGCGGGACTCGCTCTCCAGAGATTTCATGTGCGCAAAAGCGGCGGAGGCTTCCTTTCCGAACGCCGCGAGCTGCTCGGCATCGGGGGCCATCACCGTGTAGTTCGAAGCATCTGCCGCACTGACCCGTTGACGCCCAGACGAGCCAACCATGTTCCGGATAGCGTGTTCACGGAACCGAGAGTCGCGAGCCAGAAAATAGCTCAGCTCGCTCGGGACTCCCGGAAGGGACCGCAGCACGATGAACTCGGTAGACCCGAGCCCGATCTCTCCGTCCTCCATGAAGTCGACGTAGCCGGTCTTACCGTTCTCCAAGCAAGGAGTGATACGCGCCATGAGCGTGTCACCATTCATGAAACGAGGGCCAGATTTCGGCTCACGCCGAGCCCAAGACGGAATTCCAGCGCGATTCGTCTGAAGCGCCGCCATGTCCACATATACCGGCTCAGCAGCGACAGGCTTGCCGAGCTTCGGACCGAAAGTGATGAGATCCGTAATCGGGATCACCGAGTCACCGTCCGGATCGTCACCAAGACCTAGCTCAACGAACCGGCACTGGAGCAGCCGCTCGTAGGTGGCCGCAATGCGCTCATTGACGGCAATCTTGTCGTCCAGCGCCCCTAGCATTTTCGCGATCGACTGCTGGTGAGCAAGCGGCGGACAGAGCACTTCCACCTTCCGGAGTTGCGTCAGGTTGAAACCTGGCACAGAGCTGCCAATCGACGCCCCCTGAACCTGTGCGACAGCACCAGGGGATGACAGGGCGTAGTACAGGAAGAGGGAATCCACCCTTCCGGGGTCAGGCGTAAGCTTCATCTGCTTATTCGACACGATGTATCGATCGAACCTTGCCCGCTCATCAACTAGGCCAATTTGCCCAATCGTGCCCCAGCAGGTGAAAATAAGGTCTCCGCGACGAGCCACACTCCGCGGAAATTCTTCCGCCTTGGACTCCTCAACAAATACAATCCCAGGGTCGATCAGACGCTCGCCCACATCAAGACTCAAGTTACTTCCACGAACGACTGGGACACCTTCTTCACGAAAGAAGCGAGACCCAATAGCCGAACCGAACGGCCCCGTCGCAAGGGAATACTTTCCAGGTGCCGCAAGGTCTTCGATCTTCAGCTTCTTCCATTCAGTCATTGATCTTCTCCAACTGCTCGCGCACCGTCTTCGCCAGCTCGTCCGACTTGTCGAACAGCTCGTACAGCTCCCCCGTCAGCCGCGCGATCTTCTCTGCGACCGCCTCGGCGTCCTCTTCCTCCGCCTCAGCCGCCCCGACGTACCGCCCAGGCGTCAGCACGTACCCATGCCCCTGAACCGCCTTCAGGTCCGCGCTCGCGCAGAATCCCGGCACGTCCGCGTACGACTCCCCCGCATCCTTCGCACTCGTCGTCCCCCGCCACGCGTGGTACGTCCCCGCGATCTTCGCGAGATCGGCCTCCGTCAGCACCCGCTCAGTTCGGTCGACCATCTCGCCCATGTCCCGGGCGTCAATGAACAGAATCTCGCCCCGACGATCCGCAGCAGCAGCCTTCTGCCCCTTCACGCCCCCCGGCGACTTGTCCTTCGCCAGGAACCACAAACAAGCCGGAATCGCCGTCGTCCGGAACAGCTGTGCCGGCAGCGCGACCATGCACGCCACCATGTCCCCGTCCACCAGCGCCTGCCGGATCTCCCCCTCTCCGCTCTGCTGACTGCTCATCGAGCCATTGGCGAGGACAACACCCGCCGTCCCCCGCTCCCCCAGCTTGCTGATCATGTGCTGAAGCCAGGCGTAGTTGGCGTTGGACTTCGGTGGGACGCCGTACTTCCACCGCGTATCCGACTCGTTGCGCGCCCAGTCCTTGATGTTGAAGGGCGGGTTGGCCATGACGTAGTCGGCCTTGAGGTCCGGGTGCTTGTCGTCGGCGAAGGTGTCGCCCCAGCGGGCGGCAAGGTTGCCGTCGATGCCGTGGATGGCAAGGTTCATCTTGGCCAGGCGCCAGGTGCGTTCGTTGAGTTCCTGGCCGTAGACGGAGATGTCGGCCTTGTGGCCGCGGCCACGGTGGGCCTCGATGAACTTGGCGGCCTGGACGAACATGCCGCCGGAGCCGCAGGCCGGGTCGTACACGCGGCCCTCGTACGGTTCCAGGACCTCCACCAGGAGGCGGACGACGCTGCTCGGGGTGTAGAACTCGCCGCCCCGCTTGCCTTCCGCGCGGGCGAAGTTGCCGAGGAAGTACTCGTAGACCTCGCCGAGGACGTCCTGGGCGGGCTTGTCGTCGTTGCCGCCGAAGCGGGCGTCGGTGATGAGGTCGACGAGTTCGGCCAGGCGCTTCTTGTCGACGTTGTCCTTGTTGAAGATCTTGGGGAGGACGCCGGTCAGCGACGGGTTGGCCTTCATGATGGCGTCCATCGCCTGGTCAAGGACCTCGCCGACGTTGCCGCTCTTGGCGTTGGCAGAGATCGAGGACCAGCGGGCGCTCTCGGGGACCCAGAAGACGTGGTGCCCGGTGTACTCGTCCTGGTCCTCCAGGAACTCATCCAGGCGGTCCTCGGCGATGCCTTCCTCCGCGAGTTCCTTGGCGAGCTGTTCGCGGCGCTCCTCGAAAGCGTCGGAGACGTACTTGAGGAAGATCAGGCCGAGGACGAACTCCTTGTACTGGTTGGCGTCCATGGAGCCGCGCAGCTTGTCGGCGGCCTTCCAAAGGATGGCCTGGATCTCCTTGGGCGTGGAGGCAGTGAACAGCTCCGCCTGGTCGGCGGGCTTCTTCTTCCGGGGCGGCATGGGCGCTCAGGTCTCCTTCAAGAGTCGGACGAGAGATCAGACGAGAGGGGGTTCGGTGAGGGTCAGGGTGCCGTCGACGAGGCCGGCGGCGGTCAGGGAGGTCAGGTCGTCGAGGGCCGCCGCGTGCTGTCGCAGCAGGGCCGTGCGGCGGGCGATGTCGGACAGAAGGGCGTCATAACGCTCGGCCTCGTCGTCGGGGAGGTCTGGGATGAGGAGGTCTTCTATACGGCGGGCGGAGCGGACCGCGCCGCTCACCCGCCGGTGTTCGGTGGCCGCCGAGCGCAGGAGCGCCGCCAGGACGCGAGGCCGTACGGGATGCTCGGCGTCGGACCGTGCGCGCAGGAGGCGGGCGGGGAAGGCCACCACCGACAGGCCCTCGTCGTCGACATACGCGCCGAAGCTCGGGGTGGCGGTGACGACGATGTCGCCGGGTTCGGTGAAGTAGGCGTGCTCGTAAGTGTTGAGGAGTATGGCGCGGTCGATGCGGTGACTGTCGACCGGCGCACTGCCGGTGATCTCGGCCGGGGTGAGGACCGTGTAGTGGCCCGCGCCGCCGGTGAGGAGGTGTTCGGCGGCGATGCGGTGGCCGGGCAGTCGGCGCAGGCGGCGGTCCTTGAGCAGGCGGGCCACGGTGGTGCGGCGGGCCGGCTGGTCGTCGGGGCGCAGGACGGCGTTGGCGCGGATCGTGGGCGCGTGATCGAGTGCGCTACGGGTGGCGTCGATCAGCTGCTGAAGCCGGAGTTCGGTCTCGGAGATGCGGGCCGGGCGTTCGACGACGGTGCGGGTGTAGCGGTCGGCGGGCGGGCGGTGCTGCGGGGTGAACGCGGCACCGGGTGCGCTGGTCAGCGCGGTGGCCCGGACGACGGCGGCGTTGCGCGGTTCGTGGCGGCTGTCCGCCCGCCAGCCGGCGTCGCGGAAGATGTCGATGTCTTCGGCCAGCGCGTCCAGGGTCTGCGGGGTGAGGTTGCGTGAGGAGAGGTCGGCGAGGAGGACTTGGCCGGTGCGCTTGTCTTCGGGGGTGCGGTGCAGGATCCAGATCGCGGTGCGGTGGGCCGGGCGGAAGGGGAGTACGCCTTCGGGGAGGCTGATCGCGGCCTTGAGGAGGTGCTGTTCCAGGAAGTCCCGGCGCAGACGGTCCGCTTCCCCGCGTGCGGGCAGGGGCCGGACGAGCGCGTCGGCCGGTCCCAGGACGACGGCCGTGCGGTCCTCGGCGAGGAGGTCGGTGAGGTCCTGCAGGCTCTTCAGGACGGCGAGCGGGCTTCGGGTCTCGGCCGCCTCGTAAGGGAGGTAGCAGGCGATGACGTGCGGGTTTCCCCAGTCTTCCGTGGCCAGTTCCTCGCCGTCGGCAAGGTCCATCTCGAATTCCTGGACGCCCTGTGCCATGAGGCGGCGGCGGGCCAGCCGGGCCAGGTCCGGCATCGGGTCCGCGGAGAGGAAGAAAGGCGAATCCTCGGCATCGGACACGGATTCGCGCAGGGCGACTAGTAGATCGCCGCTCCGGGGATGGAGGACGGCGGCCGTTGCCCCTTCTTCGCGTTCGTTCAGTCGCGCGAGGCCGGTCAGGCGGGCCATCGTCCGGCTCACCGGCGGAATCGGTTCCTCGGCGGCGAGGTCGTCGCAGCCCAGGCGGCGGCGTGCGTCCATGACCCGTTCGAGCGCTTCGGCCGGGGTGTAGGCGGCCTCGGTGAGCTGGTCGGCGAGCACGGCGAGCAGGGGGCCCTGCCGTTCGGCGTCCGGCAGTTCGCGCAGCTCTCTTCGGAGGAAGGTGTCGTCGAAGTCGGTCTCGGCGGCACGCTCCAGGATCGCCTGCCAGGGCAGGTCGGAGAGCGGTTCGTCGAGGAGCTGACGCAGGCAGAGCAGCGCGGTCACCGTGTCGACCAGCGTGCGAGCGGGGATCGCGCGCCGCCAGGCAGACAGGGTGTGCAGCACAAGCTCCGCCCGGATCTGGCCGGCGTCGGCATTGCCGCGGCCGGTGGACAGAAGCCATTCGGCGACTTCACGGCCGTCGAAGAGCGGGCTGGCCCCCTCGTAAGCGACGGGCTCGGGGAAATCCGCGTGCCGACGGGCCCAGGTGGTGACGACGGGACGTTGGACCTGGGCCAAGGTCCCGATTTCGGCGTAACTGATCCGCCAGGAGATCTCCTCGGGCAGGATGGGAGCGGTTGCTTCACGTGTGCCGGCCATGCGGTTCCGCTCCCTTCGTGACGACTGCCTCGTGCTCTCGGTCGAGAACGTTTCTCCCAGTGCACCTCACACGCTACCGCCAGTCGAGCTCTCAGCTTCGCCAGCGGTTGATAACCAGGGTTATCAGGTTCTCGAACCATTTCACCTCCAATCTTCTGGCACCTTCGTCACCATCACCCCGGCACCACCCGCCGGGACGCCAACCCCATACGAGTCCGACCGCACCGGCGTCCTCATCGCCGCACCTCTGCTCCCTTGCCGGGCACTCACCCCTGTCCGCCTCGACACCACCCGTCCCGTAAGGCCGCTCGTGTTACCGAACCGCACCGCAACCTCGCCCCAGGAGACCTCTGTGTCCAGCACCGCGTCGAAGCGCACCCTGTACCGCCTGACCCACGTCAAGGCGACCCCTGAGTCGATGCTCGAAGCCCTCGACGTCGGCGCCCTCGACACCCTGGACGCGGTCGTGCGCGACGTCAGCGATCACATGGGAGTTCCCGCCCTCGCGGTGTCCTTCGCCGTAGCGAAGGAGGAAGCCGCCTGGGGCAAGGATGTCCTCCGGCTCGCCGCCGAATCGGACCTGCTGCAGAGCGAGCAGCGCACCGGCGCACTGCTCGTGCTCGCCGTCGACGACGTGGTGTACGCGATCGGCTTCGACCAGGGCTACCGGCTTCTCCCCGCCCAGCTCAAGGACGCGCACTTCGGTCTGTCCTTCGGTATCCGCGCCATCAACCCGCGTCAGGTGCGGGACTTCACCGCCAGCGTCCTCGGCCAGGCGCGCATCGACAGTTCCCTGATCCATGCCGGCGCCTCCGTACCGGCACTCGGACTCCGGGACCACGGGCGGATCATCCGCCACCTCGGCGGCTACCTCGACGAAGTCGACCTCACCGCAGGGAGCGGCACCAGGAACGGGGCCATGACCGCGGAGGGCGGCATCGGTCTCCGTATCAAACTCGGCACCACCCCCGCCACACTGATCAAGGACATCCGCGCCATCGCCGCGATCTGCGAGCACGTCGTTCCCCACCCCGACCTGGCCTTCGTCGAGCACATCACCGCGGTCAAGGACCCTTCCCTCATCGACGCGCTCGACGCAGAACTGGACGCCACGCTCGGCCGTCCCGCAGACGGCCGGATCATCACCGCCGTCCCCTTCTCCCAGAGCACCGACCTGCCCCGGTCCACCGCCTGCACCATCAAGATCGGGTCCTGCCCGCCCCACCTCCGGGACGAGTTCAGTCTCGACTACGTCCTGGAGCGGGCCCGTGTGATCAAGGCAGGCGCCCGCGTCACGGCGCTCCGGCAGGGCACCGTCGAACTGTTTCGTGACACGCTCTCCGCACGGACCGCGCTCGCCCCGCGCACCGCCTCCCTGGAAGCCCTTTCCAAGGAAACCGCCATGAAGTGGATCGAGGCCACCTTCTCCCTCAGCTCCCGCACGTTCTGTCTGCTCGACGGTGAGTGGTACGAGCTCGGGGCGGGCTACCTGCGCAACGTCAACGAGACCGTGGCTCCCCTGTTCCCCGACGCGCCCTCCGTCGATCTCCCCCGCTGGCCGCTCGCCGAGAAGCTCAACAGGAAGGGTATGCGCGTGATGCGTCCCGTAGACGAAGGCGACTACAACAAGCTGGCCGCCCAGGCCCGTCGCGGCTGGGTCTGCCTGGACAAGAAGAATGTCCACAACCCCTTTCGGGCAAGCAATTCCGTCGAGATCTGCGACCTGTTCACCGAGGACGACACTCTTGTCCTCGTGAAGCCCGCGCACTCCTCGAGCCCGCTGAGTCACCTGTTCAGCCAGGCGCGCGTCTCCGTTGAGCTCCTCTTCGAGAACGCGGCCGTACGCGCGGAGTTCGCCCGGTCCGTACACGTCAACAGCGATCCGGCCCGCAGCACCCCGAGGACTTCACCCCGCGCCGCGTCGTCTTCGCGATCCTTCTGAAGGACGGAGCCAAGCTCACGCCGGACTCCCTCTTCCCGTTCTCCGCCATCACCCTGACCCAGACCGCGAAGGCCCTCGCCGCTCGCGGCGTGACCATCGAAGTCATCGGCATCGAAAGCGAGTCGGCCCAGTCCGCAATGCTCGACGAGGCTGCATAGCCGCCTGGGCCCGCTCACCACGTGCACCGTTCCCGGAGCCTGGCCGAATCCGCTTCCTTTTGAGCGCACCCCTACCTGCGAGCGGCCGACGCTCCCGCTCGTGCGCCGCATCACCGCCGTCAAGGAGTACCGGAACGGGAGGTCGTACCGGCCAACGTCAACACCGTCGGCTACATTCAAGATCTACCTCGGCAAGACGGCTCCGTCCACGGCGATCTGATTCAGACGCGCACCGCGGCGACCGTCGACAACGTCCACGTACGCCCGATCTCGGGCTCAGCTGCGTTGCACCACGATGTCGGCCCACTGCCCTTCCCGGACGTCCACCCGGCACCCCAAGCCAGTTCAGCCAGATCCCTATCAACGACTCTGAACCCAAGCCGTTTCGCATCAATACCAGGAATAACTACTCTCGCCGTAAACACGCCCTCTACATCTCTCACCCGAACGAGGAGTCCTTTCAACAGCCCAGAATTTCCGCAAGGGCAGCGGGCATCGTCTCCGGGGTCAGTCAGGGCACCCAGGGAACGGCGGGAGGCTACATGGAACAGGCCCTCAACAAGCGGCAGCAGGCCATGCTCGGCTGGGTGGGCCAGGGCTGTCCCGACGGAGTCTGGCCGGACAGCACGTACAAGACCAGCGGACAAGCCCTGCAGAACCGAGGGCTCATCAAGGTCACCAAACGCCGCGGGCATTGGAGCGCCCACCTCACCGAGAAGGGGCGGCAGCATCTCATCGAACGCGGCATCCGCCCCGTGGAGCAGAGCACCCGACCGCCGGAGCGCCCCGCCCGAGAACCGGCACCGCCGCGCCCGCGAGCCGTGCCGAAGGCCCTTGCGAACTACGCGGACCAGCTACTCGATGAACTGGCCGTTGCGAACGACGGCTGTCTCATCAAGCCCATCGAATCCGGCCCGCACGCGGTGAATTGGGCGTCACGGGTCAACGCCGCCCGCAAGTCCGGCAAGATCCCCCACACGCAGGAACTCCACGGATACCGCACCCACCGCGGCTACGAGATCAAGCTGGTCGACATCCCTGCCTGGCGCCTCGCGGAACTCACCCCGCTCCCTGTACCGGCCAGACTCACCAAACCCCATGCCGTCGTGGCCGCCCTCCAAAAGCAGCCGCAGCCCATGGGCCTGACCAAACCCCTCCAGGGCCGAGCCCTGCGCATCATCCAAACCCTCATCGCCGCCACCACAGCCCAAGGCCACAAGGCATCGCTCGGAACCACACAAGGCGCGCCCCCGCCCCATCGGCGCCGCAAGGCACCACCGCACTTCTCCATCACCGCCCAAGGCGAAAGTGTCGGATTCCTCGTCCTCCAAGAACAGGACCGCAGCGAACACGTCCCCACAGACAAGGAACTCGCCGACGCCAAGAAGCACTCATGGATGCGCATCCCCCGCTTCGACTACACCCCCTCCAGCCGCCTACGCTTCATACTCCGCGGCGGCAGCCCGCACCGCGCCAGCGAATGGGCAGATCTCCCCGACCGGCCTCTGGAAGAACAACTCGCCGAGATCGTGCAAGAGGTCGGCCTCCGCGGCGAGGCCGCAGAACGCAAACGCCTTGCAGACCAGCAAGCCAGAGAGGTACAGCAAAAGCGCTGGGAAGCCGCCATGCAGGAAGCCCACGCCGCCTACGCCCACGCCTACCGCGTCAAACACCTCGGAGAACAGGCAGACACCTGGTACCAGGCCAGCCGCCTGACTGAATACGTCGCAGCAGTAGGCGTCCATGCCACATCACTTCCGCCCGGGCAGGAGCGGACCGAGGTCGAGGCGTGGCTCGCGTTCGCGGACGCGCACCTCCAAAACCTCACCGAATCGGCCTCAGCGCCGAAACTTCCCACGCCGCCGAAACCCAGCGGCGACGACCTCAAGCCATTCCTCGGTCACTGGAGCCCCTACGGACCCCGCTCCTACTGAGCCGGACCAAGGGAAATCACACCGCCACGAGCCGGACCCGCTCGCCGCACAGCTTGGCCATGTCGTCAATATCGGAAGTCAGCATGACCACGGGGCGGTGCTGTCGCAGCGCGGCCTCGGCGACGGCCGCATCGATCGCGTACTTGTGTCCGTGCAACCCGGCATTCATCAGCAACTTCGAGGCAGCCCTCGCCTCCTCGTCACCGACCGGGACGACCCGCAGCCCGGAAAGCACCCAGTTCAGGCGTGACTTCTTCGTACGGGCGTGGACGGCCTCGATGATGGTGAGCGCACTGATCACGACCTCCATACCGCGCGAGCGCGCCTCAGCGATCAGAGCCACCACCTGTTCTTCGTCAGCGAGCAGCTTCGAGAGTCCCTCGCTGTCGAGGACGAGCGTCCCCTCGTGACTCAGCCTGCGGCGGGCCACTCGGCCTCCTCGGCGAACACCTCGTCGAAGACCTGCCGCGCCCGCTGACGAGCCGGCTCGGAGACCGGCCCCTTGCGGCTCTCGTAGTCCGCCAGGTACTCGTCCAGGACCTGCCCGCGCAGCTCACGCTCGACCGCCTCGGCGATGAAAGCGGAGAACTCCCGCTTGCCCACCCGAGCCCGGATCGCCTCCGCGGTCCCCTCCGGCAGCGACAAGCTCACCCGCGTCGCTGGCCCTTCCCCGATGCTGTACGTCGCCTCAGCCATGCCCTCGATTGTGTCAAACGAGTAGGAAAAGCGCCACGTCCGCACTACCTTCACAGCTCGGCCAGCGCCCCGCTCACACAAATCCCAGCACGGGCACCCCCATCCCATCCCAACACGATCCCAGCACGGTACGGATGACCAGGGATGACGACAGGTGACGAGGGATCAGCTATCCCAGCACCATCCCAGCACGGGAAAAAACCAAGGGCCCGACCCCGAAGAGTCGGACCCCCTCTGACCTGCATGTTTGCCAGATCAGCGACGTGGTGATATGTCACCCGCTACACGTTGAACCGGAACTCCACCACATCCCCGTCCTGCATCACATAGTCCTTCCCCTCCATGCGGGCCTTGCCGGCCGCGCGGGCGTCGGCTACCGAGCCCGTGGTGACGAGGTCGTCGAAGGAGATGACCTCGGCCTTGATGAAGCCCTTTTGGAAGTCGGTGTGGATGACGCCGGCGGCCTCGGGGGCGGTGGCGCCCTTCTTGATGGTCCAGGCGCGGGATTCCTTGGGGCCGGCCGTGAGGTAGGTCTGAAGGCCGAGGGTGGTGAAGCCGACGCGGGCCAGGGTGGCGAGGCCGGGCTCCTCGGCGCCGACGGACTGGAGGAGTTCCATGGCGTCCTCCTCGTCCAGCTCGGCGAGGTCGGCCTCCAGCTTGGCGTTGAGGAAGATCGCCTCGGCGGGGGCGACCAGGGCGCGCTGCTCCACCTTGAACGCCTCGTCGGTCAGCTCGTCCTCGTCGACGTTGAAGACGTAGAGGAACGGCTTGGTGGTGAGGAGGTGGAGGTCGTGGAGGAGCTCTTCGTTGCCGGAGCCCTGGACGATGCCCTGGGAGAAGAGGGTGTCGCCGCGCTCCAGGATCTCCTTGGCCTCCTCGACGGCCTTGACCTTCGGGGCGATGTCCTTCTTGATGCGCGACTCCTTCTGGAGGCGCGGCAGGACCTTCTCGATGGTCTGGAGGTCGGCGAGGATCAGCTCGGTGTTGATCGTCTCGATGTCGTCGCGGGGCGAGATCTTGCCGTCGACGTGGACGACGTTCTCGTCGACGAAGGCGCGGATGACCTGGCAGATCGCGTCGGACTCGCGGATGTTCGCCAGGAACTTGTTACCCAGGCCCTCGCCCTCGCTGGCGCCGCGGACGATGCCCGCGATGTCGACGAAGTCGACGGTCGCCGGGAGGATCCGCTCCGAGGAGAAGATCTCGGCGAGCTTGGCCAGGCGGGTGTCGGGGACGCCGACGACTCCGACGTTCGGCTCGATGGTGGCGAACGGGTAGTTGGCCGCCAGCACATCGTTCTTGGTCAGGGCGTTGAACAGGGTCGACTTGCCGACGTTGGGCAGTCCGACGATTCCGATCGTGAGCGACACGGTGGCGACATCCCGGGGAGCGAGGCGGTGAGGGCGGACACGGCTCCCGAAGGGGCCGATCCACCAGTTTACGGGGCGTCCGCGGCGGCCCGTCCGGCCCGGTGCCGGCCCCTCGAACGCACCGCCGATGCCGGCCCCTGGCGTGTCCCAAAGCCTGTTAATACCACTTAGCGGCCTACCGTTGGCGGGTGGAGCAACGAGATGCGCGCGCACCCCAGCACCGCCCGTCCGCGAGCGGCGGGCCCTCCGCGGTCCAGGATCCCCGGCTGCCGCGCCCGGCGACCGGGCCGTCCGGCGGCCGGGAACGGTCCGGCTCCGGCCCGGCGGACGCCGAGCGGCGGGCCGCCGGTACCGCGACCGTCTACCGGGCCCGCGGGCCGCGGCCGCTGCCCGCCCGGGCCGCGGCGGTGCTGCGGCGGATGCCCGCGCCGAAACTGACCGGCCTGGGGTGCGGCCTGCTGAGCACCCTCGCGCTGCTCGCCTTCGCCGCCCTCGACGAACTGCTCCTGGACGGCGCGCAGACCCCGTACGGCGTGTTCTTCGTCCTGGTCGCGTTCTGCGCGGGGCTGTGGGTGCGGCCGTACGACCTGATCGCGGCGCCCGTGGCGCTGCCCATCGCGTTCACGCTCGGGGCGGTGCCGATCCAGCACGGCGCCGACGGGTTCGCCGGGCTGCTGATGGGCGTCTTCAGCGTGCTGGCGCTGAACGCGGGCTGGCTCTACGCGGGGACACTGGTCTGTGTGTTCCTCGCGCTGGTGCGCAAGGTGGTGCTCATCGTGCGGCGTCGGGCCAGCCGACCGGCGACGCGACCGGCGCGTCCGGGGAGCCGGCGTCCGGCGGAGCGTCCCGGTGCGGCGGAGGGGCGGGGGCCGGGGCGGGCTCCCGGTAACCGTCCGCGGCAGGTGGCGCCGCAGCCCGAGCGGCCTGTGCAGCCATCGCGGCACCCACGATCCCCGCGTCGTTCCGAAGCCGAGCCGGCACGATCTCGGCCCTGATGCCGTCGAGCAGCGGCAGGAATTTGTCGGCCTTGCGGCTGACCCCGCCGCCGATCACGAACAGCTCGGGCGAGAAGAGCATCTCGACGTGGGCGAGGTAGGTGCGCAGCCGCCGCGCCCAGTGTGACCAGCTCAGTCCCTCGGCCTCCTTGGCGTGGGTGGCGGCGCGGGTCTCGGCGTCGTGGCCGTTCAGCTCCAGATGGCCCAGCTCGGTGTTGGGCACCAGGCGGCCGCCGGTGAAGAGGGCGGAGCCGATGCCGGTGCCGAGGGTGAGGACGATGACGGTGCCACGGTGGCCGCGTCCGGCGCCGTAGCGCATCTCGGCGAGCCCGGCGGCGTCCGCGTCGTTGAGGAGGGTCACCGGGCAGTCGCCGCCGAGGCGTCCGGTGAGCAGCTGGGCGGCGTCGGTGCCGATCCAGCCCTTGTCGACGTTGGCGGCGGTACGGGTGAAACCGTCGGTGATCACGCCGGGGAAGGTGGCGCCGACCGGGCCCGTCCAGCCGAAGTGCGCCACGACCTCGCGGACGCTGTCGGCGACCGCGCCGGGGGTGGCGGGCTGCGGGGTGAGGACCTTGTGGCGCGGCTCGGCCAGCTCGCCGCGCTCCAGGTCGACCGGGGCGCCCTTGATGCCGGATCCGCCGATGTCCACGCCGAAGACCTTCATGGGAAAAGGCTAGGCGCGGTGGGCGCGGAGCGCCCCAGGAACGGGGAACCGGCCGCCGGTACGGGTGTACGGCGGCCGGGTACCCCCCCGGTCGCGGTGTCGGGCCACACCTCTCCCCGGGTCTTTTAAACAACTGTAGCAGCCCACCACA
>NZ_JBHYGX010000006.1:185077-190741 GCF_042739975.1 Streptomyces sp. NPDC059080 | reverse complement strand
GCCCCCCCGCGCGCCGGCCGCGGCCGGGGGCGGGGCGGGTGGGCGGCGCCCCCCCCCCCCGCCGGGTCGCGGTGTCGGGCCTCAGCTCTCCGTGGCGGCCTTGGCCTCGGCGCGCAGGTCGCGGCGGAGCTCCTTGGGCAGCGAGAAGGCGATGGACTCCTCCGCCGCGGTGATCGTCTCGACGTCGTCGTAGCCGCGCTCGGCGAGCCAGTCGAGGACGCCGTGGACGAGGACGTCGGGGACGGAGGCGCCGGAGGTGACGCCGACGGTGGTGACGCCGTCGAGCCAGCTCTCGTCGATCTCGTCGGCGTAGTCGACCAGATGGGCGTCCTTGGCCCCGGCGCCGAGGGCGACCTCGACGAGGCGGACGGAGTTCGAGGAGTTCTTGGAGCCGACGACGATGACGAGGTCGGCGTCGGCGCCCATCTGCTTGACCGCGATCTGGCGGTTCTGGGTGGCGTAGCAGATGTCGTCGCTGGGCGGCGAGAGGAGGTTGGGGTAGCGGCCCTTGAGGGCGCCGACCGTCTCCATCGTCTCGTCGACGGAGAGGGTGGTCTGGGAGAGCCAGACGACCTTGTCCGGGTCACGGACCTCGACGTTCCGCACGTCCTCGGGGCCGTCGACGAGCGTGATGTGGTCGGGCGCCTCGCCGCTGGTGCCGATGACCTCTTCGTGGCCCTCGTGACCGATGAGGAGGATGTCGTAGTCCTCCTTGGCGTACCGGACGGCTTCCTTGTGGACCTTGGTGACCAGCGGGCAGGTCGCGTCGATGGTGGCGAGCTTGCCGCGCTGCGCCTCCTCGTGGACGGCCGGGGCGACGCCGTGGGCGGAGAAGATGACGATGTTGCCCTCGGGGACCTCCGCCGTCTCGTCGACGAAGATGGCGCCCTTCTTCTCCAGGGTCTTCACGACGTACTTGTTGTGCACGATCTCGTGGCGTACGTAGACGGGAGCGCCGTACTGCTCCAGGGCTTTCTCGACGGCGATCACCGCGCGGTCCACCCCCGCGCAGTAGCCGCGGGGGGCGGCGAGCAGGACCCGCCGGCGCTCGCGCGGGGCGTCCGCGCTCGGGGTGCTTGCGGGCTGCGGAGTGTCACCGTGACGCGGGGCGTCTCCGCTCGCGGCGGTGGCGGGTGACGGGCCGGGCGTAGCAGTCATGCGTCCCATCGTACGGGCGTACCGCACCGCACAGAGATCGCTCCGGTGGCCCAGACTGAGGGCCGCGAGGGTACGTACCGGGCGTCGCGCGCCGGGCCGGACTTCGCGGACACGGTCGAGGAGGCGGTATGCCGGGGAACGACGCCGCGAGCGGGACGGCCGGTGGTCCGGCGGGCGGGGAGAACGGGGCGGCGGTGGCCCCGGAGCAGGGCAGCAGCAGCCCTCCGGCGCTGCGGCGGACGCTCACCTTCCGGGATCTGATCGTCTACGGGCTGCTGTTCATCGCCCCGATGGCGCCGGTCGGTATCTTCGGCACGCTCCAGGCCACGTCGCACGGGGCGGTCACCCTCGTCTATCTGGTCGCGACGGTGGCGATGGCGTTCACGGCGTACTCGTACGCGCAGATGGTGCGGGTGGCGCCGCAGGCGGGGTCGGTCTACACGTACGCCCGGGTGGGGCTGGGTGAGGGCGCCGGGTTCATCGCCGGGTGGATGGCGATGCTGGACTATCTGCTGATCCCGGCGGTGGCGTATCTGTTCTCCGGAATCGCGATGCACGCGCTCGTCCCCGAGGTGCACCAGTGGGTGTGGACGGCGCTGGCGGTGGTGGTGACGACGCTGCTGAACCTGTGGGGGGTGCGGACGGCGGCGGTCGTCGGGTTCGCGGTGCTGGCGATGGAGATCGCGGTGCTGGCGGTGTTCGTGGTCGCCGCGGTGGCGGAGCTGGTGGCGCACGGCGCGCAGCGCGGCTGGGCGGCTCCGCTGACCGGTGAGGGTTCCTTCTCGATGACGGCGGTGCTGGCGGCGGTGTCGGTGGCGGTGCTGTCGTATCTCGGCTTCGACGCCATCGCGGCATTCGCGGAGGAGGCGCGGGGGGCGCACGGACCGGCGGCGGGCGCCGGGCAGCGGGGTGCGGACCGGGTGGCGCGGGCGGTGATCACCTGCCTGGTGGTCGCCGGTGTGCTGTTCGCGGTGCAGACGTATCTGGCGGCGCTGCTGGCCCCGACGTCGGCGGCGGAGCTGGCGGCGAAGCCGGGCACACAGGGTGAGGCGTTCTACGCGACGGTCGATGCGTCGGTGGGCGGCTGGCTGCACGATCTGGTGGCGGCGAGCAAGGCGCTGGGCGCGGCGTTCGCGGCGCTGGCCGGGCAGGCGGCGGCCGGGCGGCTGCTGTTCGCGATGGCGCGGGACCGGCGGCTGCCGGGGACGATGGCCAAGGTGGACGTGGGCAGCGGGGTACCGCGCCGGGCACTGGTGGGCGCGGCGGTGGTGACGCTGGTGGCGGCGGTGTGGGCGGCGCGGCGGGCCGACGGGCTCGACCATCTGTCGTCGATCGTGAACGTGGGCGCGCTGACCGCGTTCGCGCTGCTGCACGCGTCGGTGATCGGCTGGTTCCGGGTCCGGCGGCGCGCGGAGGTGCCGAGCGTGCTGCGGCATGTGGTGGTGCCGGTGATGGGCCTGGCCGTGGTGGTCGCGGTGATCGTCGAGGCGTCCCGGACGGCCCAGCTGGTGGGCGCGGTGTGGCTGGCGGTGGGGCTGGGGGTGCTGGCGTTCCAGTACTGGAGGGCTCGGCGGGAGGGGGAGGCGGAGCAGTAGGCGGGGGCTCCCGGACATGGGGCTCCCGGACACGCGGCTTCCCGGACACGGGGCCTCGCAGGATGCGGGCCTGGGGCTGTGCCGAGTGCGGGCCGGGGGCTTCGCCGCCGGGTGCGGGCCGGGGGCTGTGCCGGGTGCGGGGCCTCGCCGGGTACGGGCCTGCGGCTTCGCCGGGGCGGGTGGCCTCGCCCGGTACGAGCACGACGTATCGCGCGGCCCGGGGGCTCGGCGGAGGGCCGCGGGCACGGCGTGGTCCCGGCGCGCGCACCGCACGGCGGCGGCCCCCGGCCGTTGTCGGTGGTCGCCGTTACTCTCGCTCGTATGGCTCTCTCCACGTCTCCCGAAGCACCGATCCCGGTCGGCCAGGTGTCGCGGCTGATCGGCGGGTGGATCGACCGGCTCGGCGCCGTCTGGGTCGAGGGGCAGATCACCCAGCTGTCGCGGCGGCCGGGCGCCGGGGTGGTGTTCCTGACGCTGCGCGACCCGTCGCACGACATCTCGCTGAGCGTGACGTGCTACCGCCGGGTCTTCGACCAGGTGGCGGACGTGGTGAGCGAGGGCGCCCGGGTCGTGGTGCACGCCAAGCCGGAGTGGTACGCGCCGCGCGGCCAGCTGTCGCTGCGGGCCGCGGAGATCAAGCCGGTCGGGGTGGGTGAACTCCTCGCGCGGCTGGAGCAGTTGAAGAAGTCCCTGGCGTCCGAGGGCCTGTTCGCCCTGGACCGCAAGAAGCCGCTGCCGTTCCTGCCGCAGCTGATCGGGCTGGTCTGCGGCCGGGCGAGCGCCGCCGAGCGGGACGTACTGGAGAACGCCCGGCACCGCTGGCCGGCCGTCCAATTCGAGGTGCGCAACGTCCCGGTCCAGGGGGCACGCGCGGTGCCGGAGGTCATCGAGGCGGTGCGGGAGCTGGACGCACTGCCGGAGGTGGACGTCATCATCGTGACGCGCGGCGGCGGCAGCGTGGAGGATCTGCTGCCGTTCTCCGACGAGCGGCTGGTACGGACGGTCGGCGCGGCCCGCACCCCGGTCGTCTCCGCGATCGGCCATGAGCCGGACACCCCGCTGCTCGACCTCGTCGCCGACCTGCGGGCGTCCACCCCGACCGATGCGGCGAAGAAGGTCGTACCGGACGTCGGCGAGGAGCTGACGCGGGTGCGGCAGCTGCGGGAGCGGGCGCTGCGCGCGGTCGGCGGTTTCCTGGAGCGGGAGGAGCGGGGGCTCACGGCGGCGCTGAGCCGCCCGTCGATACGCCATCCGCAGCGGATGGTGACGGACCGCGCCGAGCAGGTCGAGGCGCTGCTCGGCCGTGGCCGCCGGACGCTCGGCCATCTGCTGGACCGCGCCGACTCGGAGCTGGCGCACACCCGCGCCCGGGTCGTCGCGCTCTCCCCGAAGGCGACGCTGGAGCGCGGTTACGCCGTCCTGCAGCGGCACGACGGTACGGCGGTGCGCTCCCCGTCCGAGGTGACCGACGGCGAGGAGCTGCGGGCGCGGGTGTCCGAGGGCGACTTCGCGGTACGGGTCGGCGACGGCACCAGCGCTGTCACACCCAGCGCTTAGTCTGGACGGCATGGCGAAGGCGGAGACGGACGAGATGGCGGACGCGGAGCGCGGTGCGACCGATGAGCAGACCTCTGAGCCCGTGGCGCCCGTGGACTCCACCCTCGGTTACGAGCAGGCGCGGGACGAGCTGATCGAGGTGGTCCGCAGCCTGGAGGCCGGCGGCACGACGCTGGAGGAGTCCCTGGCCCTCTGGGAGCGCGGCGAGGAGCTGGCGAAGGTCTGTCGCCGCTGGCTGGACGGCGCCCGCGCCCGCCTGGACGCGGCCCTCGCCGAGTCGGACACGGCCGAGGGGGACGGCGAGCGGGGCTGATCCTCGGGGCGGCGGGCCAACCCCGTCCCGGCGGCGGGAGCCGCGGCGGTGAGGTCGCCCGATGGGGCCGCCCCGGTGACGTCGACGGCTTCGGGCTGACCCGGTGACGTCAATGGCTTCCGGCTGCTGCCGCCGGCGAGGCCCACCAGGTCCGGGCTTGCCCGTAAACCCCGAACCACAGGCCCCGAACCACAGGCCCCGGGCCACGGACCGGCTCGCGCCCGCCGCCCGCCTCCGGGCACGACGCGACCCGTACACCGCACCCCGTGAGCCCCCTCACCCCCACTTTAGTTGAAAATTAATCTAACTCGGCTACAGTGGAGCGCATAGACATCACCGGATCGGCAGCCCCGACCCTCCCCCATCTGACTCACCGAGGTGCTTCCATGTCTCTCGCCCTTGACGCCGCCGCCCAGGACCTCCTCTTCCGCGATGCCCAGACCGCCAACACGTTCACGGACGAGCAGGTGACGGACGAGCAGGTCCAGGCCATCTACGACCTGGTGAAGTTTGCCCCGACCGCGTTCAACCAGTCGCCGCTGCGCCTCACGCTGGTCCGCTCCGAGGACGCCCGTAAGCGCCTGGTCGCCCACGCCATGGGCGCCAACGGCCCGAAGACGCTGGCCGCGCCGCTGACCGCCATCCTCTCCGTGGACCTCGACTTCCACGAGAAGCTGCCCCAGCTCTTCCCGCACGCCCCGGGCGTCAAGGACGCCTTCTTCTCCGAGGCCGCCGTCCGCGAGGTCGCCGGTACCCAGAACGCCACCCTGCAGGCCGGTTACTTCATCCTCGGCATCCGCGCCGCCGGCCTGGCCGCCGGCCCGATGACCGGCTTCGACTTCACCGCCGTCGACAAGGAGTTCTTCGGCGACGGCACGCAGAAGTCCTTCCTCGTCATCAACTTCGGCAAGCCGGGTCCCGACGCCTTCTTCCCGCGTTCGCCCCGCCTCGACTACACCGAGGCCGTCACCACCGTCTGAGCCCGGACGGCCGCCGCACCCGGTGGCGCCCGGCACACGAAGGCCGCCGCTCCCCCTACGG
>NZ_JBHYGX010000006.1:179461-185067 GCF_042739975.1 Streptomyces sp. NPDC059080 | reverse complement strand
ACCGACCCCGAGGCGGCCGACCCCGCCCCCCCGCCGGCCCCCCGCCGCGGGGGGCCGCGGATACCCCGGGCCCGGCCGCCCCCGGCCGGGGTGCGGCGGCCTTCGTCGTCTCTCCGGGGCGCGGGCCCGGTCAGCCCTTCTTCGCCACCAGGGCCGCCGCCAGCTCGGCGAGGCGGCCGTACGGCGCGGTGCCGGTGACCACCGTCGTCACACCGGGCTCCTCGCGTACCAGCGCGTTGTACTTCTCGCCCTTGTAGCGGTTCCACTTCTTGCTGCCGACGGCCTGCTCGCCCTTGGCGCGCGTGGCGCCGAGCGTGACGTCCTGGATGAACTTCTCCGCGGGCGCGTCGCTCTGCTCCACCGCCGCGTACTGCTCCTCCGGGTCGAGCAGCCCCAGATGCCAGGCACCGCCCTTGCCGTCCTCGGTCGCGCGGTACGACACGGAGGTCGCACGCCAGGTCTTCGGCAGCCCCTCCGGCGCGGCGACCGGGTACGGCGCCGCCCGGCGGGCCGTGGCGATCTCGACGCGGGTGTCGACGGTCTGGACCGCGTTCATCTCCGCGGTGCCGCTGTCGTCGTGCGGGATGAAAAAGTAGATCGCCGCGACGAGCACGCCGATCACCGCCAGCGACAGGATCATGTCCCGTACCGTTTGTCTGCCTCGCATTCCAGCCACGTCCCTATCGTCCCCCATGGCCCGGACGATCAGGACACGGCCCCCGCGGCACCAGGGAAATGCCCCGGGTGCGGCCCGTTCCCGACGGTCGCCGCACCGCTCATGCGAAGGCCCGCCTGCCCAGTTTCGCGGCGTACCGATAAAATCGTAGACACCCTCAGACCTGCGGCAGTAGCCGTACAGAAAGGTGCGCTCGTGTCCGAGCATCAGCTCCCGTCCCCCCTAGAGGTCAGCCCCGAGGCCCCCGACCGCAACCTCGCGCTGGAGTTGGTCCGGGTCACCGAGGCCGGCGCCATGGCGTCGGGCCGGTGGGTCGGGCGCGGTGACAAGAACGGCGCCGACGGTGCGGCGGTCAGGGCGATGCGCGCCCTGATCCACACCGTGTCGATGGACGGCGTGGTGGTGATCGGCGAGGGCGAGAAGGACAACGCCCCGATGCTCTACAACGGCGAACGCGTCGGCGACGGCACCGGCCCCGAGTGCGATGTGGCAGTCGACCCGGTGGACGGCACGACGCTGACCGCCAAGGGCATGGCCAACGCCGTCTCCGTGATGGCCGTCGCCGAGCGCGGCTCCATGTTCGACCCGTCCGCGGTCTTCTACATGGACAAGCTCGCCACCGGCCCCGAGGCCGCCGACTTCGTCGACATCAACGCGCCCGTCGCGGTGAACATCAAGCGCATCGCCAAGGCGAAGCGCTCCGCCGTCGAGGACGTCACCGTCGTCATCCTGGACCGGCCGCGCCACGACGGCCTGGTCAAGGAGGTCCGGGAGGCCGGCGCCCGCATCAAGTTCATCGCGGACGGCGACGTCGCCGGCGCGATCATGGCCGCCCGCGAGGGCACCGGCGTCGACCTGCTCCTCGGCATCGGCGGCACCCCCGAGGGCATCATCGCGGCCTGTGCGCTCAAGTGCATGGGCGGCGCCTTCCAGGGCAAGCTGTGGCCCAAGGACGACGCGGAGCGGCAGCGCGCCCTCGACGCCGGGCACGACCTGGACCAGGTCCTGGCCATTGACGACCTCGTCAAGGGCGACAACGTCTTCTTCGTCGCCACCGGCATCACCGACGGCGACCTGCTGCGCGGCGTCCGCTACCGCGCGGACACCGCCTACACGCAGTCCCTGGTGATGCGCTCGAAGTCCGGCACGATCCGCCAGATCGACTCGCAGCACCGGCTGTCGAAGCTGCGCGCGTACAGCACGGTGGACTTCGAGCGCCCCAGCTGATCCGGGCGGCGGGCGGCGCACCGCGTGCGTCCCGGCGGGAGCCGTTCGGCTGCTCCCCGGGACGCGCGCCGTGCCGCCCGCGCTCAGCCCGCGGCCGGCATCCGGGTCTGACGCGGGATATCGGCCTCGCGACGGCGTCGCCGGGTGAGGACGACGCGCCGCTCGGCGGCGGTCAGGCCGCCCCAGACGCCGTACGGCTCGGGCTGGAGCAGGGCGTGCTCCCGGCATTCGAGCATCACGGGACAGCGGGCACAGACCCGCTTCGCCGCCTCCTCGCGCGCCAGCCGGGCGGCGGTGGGCTCCTTGGACGGGGCGAAGAAGAGTCCGGCCTCGTCCCGGCGGCAGGCGGCCTCGGCATGCCAGGGGCCGGCCTCGTCACGTGAGGGGACTCGCTGGGACGGGACGGCAGCGGCGGCCTGCAGGGGCTGTTGCGGTAGCAGCACGGTCTACTCCTGACGACGGCTTCGGCGAAGTGGGCGGCACCCTGGTCCGTCCCTCTGCGCACGGCTCTTCGCAGCCCGCCGCCGTACGAGAGACGATGCCCCCAGCCCTACCCGCTGTACCCGCGCTTATGCACACCGTGGTGATCGGGAAGGGGGCTCCGGGGCGCCACCGCGAGGCGGTCCGGACGCCGTCGTACGGCGGGCATCGCGGGCCGCCCCGGGGACGCCTACGCCGCGCCGGACCGCCCTGGGCCACTGGGCCACCCCGGGCCGCCCGCCCTCAGTGGCCGTCCTTGCGGAAGCGGTCGTGGCGGTCGTACCGCTCCGCTCGCCGGGCCTCGTGGCGGTCGCGGCGGTCCTCGCGCAGCTGCTCGCGGAGCTGATGGCGGTCGTCGCGCAGCTTGCCTATGAGGTCGCGGACCCAGACGCCGCGCTTGGGCCTGGCCTCCACGCTGCCGAGGACTGCGTAGCCGTTGACCTGGACGACCGGGGCGTCCGGCTCGACCGCGTCGTTGGTCGCCACCTCGAAGGAGCCCAGCACGCCGGATCCGCTGCTGCGCAGGGTGAGGTTCTCCGGGACGCGGATCTCGACGCTGCCGAAGATCGCGGTGACGTTGATCTGCACCTGCTGCTGTGGGAAGAGCGCCTCGGTCAGGTCGATCTCGACGCTGCCGAAGATCGCCACGGCGTTGATCCGCGCCGGGACCCGCCAGCGGCCCTTACGGGTCGAGGCACTGAAGACGGCGACCAGGCTCTGGTCCGGCACCGGCGCGGCGTGCGCCTCGGCGGCGGGCCGCTGCGGCGCCGTGTGGCCCGCGTGGCCCGGTGCGGGCAGGTCCCGCACCATCGGCTCCAGCTCGCCCAGGGTCTTGGCGCGGTAGACCACGTCGATCCGCTCGGCGTGCTCCTCGGCGTCCAGCCGTCCCTCCGCCAGCGCCTCCCGCAATATCTCGGCGATCCGGTCGCGGTCCGCGTCCGACGCCCGGAGGTCGGCCTCGGCGACGGGCTTGGTCATGTCGACCGGCCGCCGCTCCTGACGCGCGGGCTGCCGACCGCTGTCGTCGCGCGGTCCGGCGGGGGTCGCGGGGTCGGTCCCCCGGTTGTCAGCATCCACGGCCCCAACATACCCAAACGCGATACATCGCGAACAGGGATTCGAGGCATCCGGTCACGTCGGGGCACATCTCCGGGGCGCCTCAGGGACCGGCCTCAGGGACGCCTCGGGGCGGGCGTCCGGGGCGCGTCAGGGCGCCCCTCAGGGGCGCACCGCCGCCCCTCGTACGCCCCCAGGGCAACTGAGCCTTACCTCACAGCCGTCGCGTCCCGTCAGGGTTCTACGCTGGTCGGTGCTGCCGCAGATGCCAGCGGAACCCCCTGTCGAGTGAGGAATGGCCCCCATGCCCCCCGTCTCCCGCCCCTCCGGCCCCGCATTCGCCTACACCGATCTGCTCCCCGTAGGCGCGGACACCACCCAGTACCGCCTGGTCACGTCGGAGGGCGTGAGCACCTTCGAGGCGGACGGCCGTACGTTCCTCAAGGTCGAGCCGGAGGCGCTGCGCAAGCTGGCGGCCGAGGCGATGCACGACATCGCGCACTACCTGCGCCCGACGCACCTCGCGCAGCTCCGCAAGATCCTCGACGACCCGGAGGCCAGCGCCAACGACCGGTTCGTCGCGCTGGACCTGCTGAAGAACGCCAACATCGCGGCGGCGGGCGTGCTCCCGATGTGCCAGGACACCGGCACCGCCATCGTCATGGGCAAGCGCGGCCAGCAGGTCCTCACCGAGGGCGGCGACGAGGAGGCGCTCTCGCGCGGCATCTTCGACGCGTACACCCAGCTCAACCTGCGGTACTCGCAGATGGCCCCGCTGACCATGTGGGACGAGAAGAACACCGGCTCCAACCTCCCGGCGCAGATCGAGCTGTACGCGAACGACGGCGACGCCTACAAGTTCCTCTTCATGGCGAAGGGCGGCGGCAGCGCCAACAAGTCGTTCCTCTTCCAGGAGACGAAGGCGGTCCTCAACGAGACCTCCATGATGAAGTTCCTGGAGCAGAAGATCCGTTCGCTGGGCACGGCCGCCTGCCCGCCGTACCACCTGGCGATCGTCGTCGGCGGCACCTCCGCCGAGTACGCACTGAAGACCGCCAAGTACGCCTCCGCGCACTACCTGGACGAGCTGCCTGCCGAGGGCTCGCCGACCGGCCACGGCTTCCGGGACAAGGAGCTGGAGGAGAAGGTCTTCGAGCTGACGCAGAAGATCGGCATCGGCGCGCAGTTCGGCGGCAAGTACTTCTGCCACGACGTGCGCGTGGTGCGCCTGCCGCGGCACGGCGCGTCCTGCCCGGTGGCCATCGCGGTGTCCTGTTCGGCGGACCGTCAGGCGGTCGCGAAGATCACCGCCGAGGGCGTCTTCCTGGAGCAGCTGGAGACCGACCCGGCGCGCTTCCTGCCGGAGACCACCGACGAGGAGCTGACCAAGGGCGCGGGCCCGGACCTCGACGCGGTGAAGGTCGACCTGAACGGTCCGATGGACGAGATGCTGGCCGAGCTGACCAAGCACCCGGTCAAGACGCGGCTGTCGCTCACCGGCACGCTGGTCGTCGCCCGTGACATCGCCCACGCGAAGATCAAGGAGCGGCTGGACGCCGGCGAGGAGATGCCGGAGTACCTGAAGAACCACCCGGTGTACTACGCCGGTCCGGCCAAGACGCCCGAGGGCTTCGCCTCCGGTTCGTTCGGCCCGACGACCGCGGGCCGGATGGACGCGTACGTCGAGCAGTTCCAGGCGGCCGGCGGCTCGAAGATCATGCTCGCCAAGGGCAACCGCTCCCAGCAGGTCACCGACGCCTGCGCGGCCCACGGCGGCTTCTACCTCGGCTCCATCGGCGGTCCGGCGGCCCGCCTCGCCCAGGACTGCATCAAGAAGGTCGAGGTCCTGGAGTACGAGGAGCTGGGCATGGAGGCGGTCTGGCGGATCGAGGTCGAGGACTTCCCCGCCTTCGTCGTCGTCGACGACAAGGGCAACGACTTCTTCCAAGACCCGGCGCCCGCGCCGACGTTCACCAGCATTCCGGTGCGTCAGGGGGCGTAGTCGCCAGGGGCGTACGCGGGTGCCGCGCGCGCCCCGCGCAGCCCTTGGCACGCCCCGCCGGGGGGGGGGGGGGGGGGCCGCCCCGGGGGGGGGGGGGCGCGGGGGCGGCGCGTCATAGACACCCCCCCCCCGCGGGGCGCAGGGCGCCTCGACAGCAGAGCGCTG
>NZ_JBHYGX010000006.1:177846-179451 GCF_042739975.1 Streptomyces sp. NPDC059080 | reverse complement strand
GTGGGGGGGGTTTGGGGGGCTGGGGGTGGGGGGGGGCCGGGCCCCCCCCGGGCCCGCGTGGCCCCCCCCCCGCGGGCCGGCCCCCCCCCCGCGGGGGGCGCCCCCCCGGACGCGTTCTACCGGTATTTCCCCCGGCGCCCGATTCCGGGGAATTCCCCACTTCCGTACGGGAGTTGCGCGCAGCGACGCGGGCACGGGCACGCAATATCACCGTGTTAGCCTCTGATGGCTTTATCGGCCGGGAATGCCGGTCGCTGCGCGGTTCGTCGTACGGGAGTCATCGATGTACCGGTTCGATTCCAGGGATTTCACGGTCGGCGCCGGGCAGCCGGACCTGCCGAGAAATCCAGCCGAACGCCGGATGCGTCGCCGCGGCGTGGCCTTTCCCCTCGTTCCCTGAGCGCCGCGCCCCGCGTGTCACGAGGCCGACGGCCGCCCGCTCACGGCCCTGCCGGGGCCTGGCGGAGCGCCCGGTTCTCCTCATGCACGGTGCCCTTTTCCCCGCGTCCGGCCCGCCATTCCGTAAATTCTCCGGCGGAAATACCGGCGCGACGGACGCGGCACCGCGAAGCAGCCCCCACCTCGGTATCCCTCTCCCGGCATCGGCCACCGGCCGATGCCGCCGTGCGGGCCGCCCCCGCAGGCCACGGCCGGACGGTGACGAGGCAGCAATTCAGCGATAATCGATAGTCCAGCGATCATGGTGAGTCGAATGAGTGCGGTAGGCGTCGCCTTCGAGATTCCGTCGGTCTTCCGGGAGGTCATCCCCGGGCTCTCCACCGAACAGGCGGAGGCCGAGGTGAGAGCGCGCCTGGAAGTCGACGGCGGGGCCGGTCCGCCGTCCGGACGGATCGCCCGGCTCACCACGGAGTACGCGAGGACATCGGCGCTGCTCGCGGCCACGGGCATCCGCTACGCGGCCACCTGCTTCGGCCGGTTCCGCGGCGCCTGGTCGATGGGGACCCTGACCCTCGGACTCTCCCCGCTCGCCTATCGGGACACCGCTGCCGCGGTCGCGGGCATGGGCGCCGTCCTCACCGAACACGACTCCGGTACGGAGGTCAGCACCCTGGCGCTGCCGTGCGGCCCGGCGGCGCTCGCGGTCCGGAGGCCGGAGCCGCTGCGGATATCCACCGGAGCCTCGGACGCGTCCGGTGCGGCCGACCCGGCGGACGCGTCCGGTGCGCCCGGCGATGGCGCCGCCCTCGACGTGTCCCAGCTCCAGGTGTTCATCCCCGTACCGCCGGACGCCGTCCCCGGGGCGCAGACCCTCGCCACGGTGACGTTCAACACCCCCAACACCGACCACTGGGCGGACTACTGCGCGCTGTTGTCGCCGTTTCTGCGGAGCGTGCGGTTCGTGCCGGACGCGGACGCCGTAGCCGACGGCAACGCTCCCTCCATGTCGGAGACCGATACCGCCCCCGGTGCTCCTGCAGACGCAGCGTCAGGGCAGGAGGTGGCCGCCTCGCCGGCCGCTGAGCGTCCCGGGGCGTCCGCCTTCGGCTGACCGCAGCCCCGCCCGCAGAGGCCCGGCCGCCCGCCCCCCACCACCCCGGGGCGGCAGCCGGCGCGGGTGGGCGCAGCCCGGCGGAGGGGACGCGC
>NZ_JBHYGX010000006.1:170910-177836 GCF_042739975.1 Streptomyces sp. NPDC059080 | reverse complement strand
CCGGCCCCGGGGGGCCCCCTTCGGCTCCCCCCCGCCGCCCCCACACCCCTGAGGCCCCCCCCCCCAACACAGGGGCGGGGCATCGGCGTTGTCGGGATGGAGCCGACGGTTCAGGACTGCGGCCTGCTGCCGTGGTTGGCTCCGTTCTTGCTGCGTGCCTTCTTCTTGCGGCGTCGCTTGGAGGACATGCGCTTCTCCCTTCATCGAGGTGCTTTCGACGAGTTTCCACCCTTGCACACAGGGGGCCGCGAAGCGATTTCGGCCGTCGGCACCGGTGCCCCGGGCGCCTCCCGGATCCGCCGGCGTGCCCCGGGGAGCGCCGGCGGCATGACCGTATGGCGTCTTCCGTCACCGGGGCGGTCTCCCTACGCTGCGGGGTCCGAAGACGTCGTGAGGTGCGGGAGCGGCCGTGACACAGCAGGGACGCGCGGGGCAGCGGGGGAGGGGCGGGGCCGGTCCGGGGCTGCGGCGGGACGCTGTGGGGCTGCGGGAGGTGCTGTTCCAGAGTGTGACGTCGATGGCGCCCGCCGCCGCCGTCGCGGTGTCGATCCCGGCGGGGGCGGCGTACGCGGGCGGGGCGCTGCCGCTGTCGGTGCTGATCGCTCTGGTTGCCTGCCTGTTCACCGCCTCGTCCGTCGCGGAGCTGGCCCGGCAGCTGCCGTCGGCCGGTTCGGTGGCGACGTACAGTGCCCAGGGGCTGCACCCCATCGTCGGCTTCCTGGTGGCCTGGACGTATCTGCTGGTCGAGGCGTTGGTACCGGCGTTGCTGCTGCTCCAGTTGGGGTTCACGGTCGCGGACACGCTGCACCAGGAGTGGCCCGGGTATCCGGCGGACCTGTGGTGGCCGTGGGTGGTCGCCGGGGCGGTGGTGATCGTGGTGACGGGGTTCTTCGGGATACGGGCGTCCGCGCGGTTCGGCACCGTCCTCGGCGTGTTCGAGGTGCTGGTCTTCGTGGTGCTCGCGGTGCTGCTGATCGCCGCCGCCGGGCGGCACAACACCCTGACGGTGTTCGGCACGTCGCACGCCCCGCCGGACCACCCCGGACTGTCCGGTGTCATCGCGGGTTCGGTCTACACCGTGCTGGCGTTCGCCGGGTTCGAGGCGGCGGCGCCGCTGGCGGAGGAGGCCCGCGATCCGCGCCGTACGCTGCGCCGCGCGGTCCTCGGGGCGGCGCTCTCCGTCGGGCTGCTGTTCGTCCTGACGACGTACGCGATCACGGTGTACGTGGGGCCGGACGCGTTCGCCTCCTTCGGGCCGTCCGGGGCGGCGTCCTGGGACGGGGTGGCCCGCGCCTCCTACGGGGCGTTCTGGGTGCTGATCTTCCTGGCGGTGGTCAACTCGACGGTCGCCAACGCCAATGCGGCCACCAACGCCTCGACCCGGACGGCCTTCGCGCTGGGCCGGGACGGGCTCTTCCCCCGGGCGTTCGCGCGGGTGCATCCGGTGCACCGCTCGCCCGTCGTGGGGCTGGCGGCGCAGTTCGTGATCGCGCTGGGCGCGGCGCTGCTCCTCGGCCGGGCCTACGGCCCGAGGACCGCGTTCCTGCTGCTGGCGACGGTGGTGGTGACCGCGATCATCGCGGTCTATCTGCTGACCAACGCCGCCTGCGCGGGGTACTTCCTGCGCCGTCGCCGCGCCGCGTTCCGCCCGGTGCGCCATCTGCTCCTCCCGCTGCTGGGCATCGCCGCGTTCACCCCGGCGCTGCTCACCGCCGCCGGGATCCCGGCGTTCCCGTTCGTCGAGAAGCTGACCGCGCCGGTGTCGTACGCGGGTGCGGGGGTGGCCGGTTGGACGGCCGTGGGGCTGGTCGTGGTCACGGTGGTGTGGCGTCGGCGGCCGGACGCGCTGGCGGTGACCGGACTCGTCGGCATCGAGGCGGAGGCGGATCCGGAGGCAGGTCCGGAGCCCGGCCCGGCCCCGGCGGACGGCGCGCGGGCGGGCGCGTCCGAACCGGCGGCGCGCCCCGGCTCACCCGACCCCACCGCACGCCCCGGCGCGCCCAACTCTCCTGCACGCCCCGGCGCGCCCTACTCCCCCGCACGCCCCGGCGTGTCCGGCCCCGCCGGGCTCCCGGACGCGCCCCGGCCCGGCGCCCCGCCCGAGCCGTCCGATCCGCCCCACGATGAGGAGTCCCGATGACCGACCCCGCCGACGACCCGCGCGTGCTCACCGTCCGGCCCACCGCGCAGGAGTACGCCTGGACGTTCGGCGGCGCGCCGCCCGTCGCGCGGATCGCGCCAGGCACCGTCCTGGACGTGTACACCGAGGACTGCTTCGGCGGGCGGGTGCGTACCGCCGACGACCTGGTCTCGCGGGTCTGCGCGTTCCCGTACGTCAATCCGCAGACCGGGCCGTTCCACGTCGAGGGCGCCGAGCCCGGGGACACCCTGGCGGTGCACTTCGTCTCCGTCGAACCGCGCCGGGACTGGGCGGCGTCGACGACCGTGCCGCTCTTCGGGGCGCTGACCGCCACCCACGCCACCGCCGCGCTGCATCCGCCGCTCCCCGAGGCGGTGTGGATCTGGCAGCTCGACCGGGAGCGGCGGCTGTGCCGCTTCACCGCCCGGGACAGCGAGCACACGCTGACGCTCCCGATGGAGCCGATGCACGGCACGGTCGGGGTGGCCCCGGCCAACCTGGAGGTGCGCTCCGCGCTCGTCCCGGACGCGCACGGCGGCAACATGGACACCCCGGAGATGCGCGCGGGGGTCACCTGCTATCTGGGGGTGAACGTCGAGGGCGCGCTGGTCAGCCTCGGCGACGGGCACGCGCGCCAGGGCGAGGGCGAGACCTGCGGCGTCGCCGTCGAGACGGCGATGCACACGGTGGTGATCGTGGAGCTGCTGAAGGGCGTCGCGACGCCCTGGCCGCGCATCGAGTCCGACACCCATCTGATCTCGACCGGTTCGGCGCGCCCCTTGGAGGACGCCTTCCGCATCTCGCAGCTGGACCTGGTGCAGTGGCTGGCGCGGGACTTCGGGCTGAGCGAGCTGGACGCGTACCAGTTCGTGACGCAGGCGGTGGAGTCGCCGCTGGCCAACGTCTGCGACAGCAACTACACCTGTGTCGCCAAGCTCCGCAAGGAGTGGCTGCCCCCGGCCGAGGTGCACGGCGGGCTGCACGCCGAGCTCCGCAGGCGGGCCGCCGCGCTGCGCTGACCTCCGGGCGCCACCGGGTGCCACGAGCGTGTGGAGGCCGGACACCGGGACCGGCGCACCGGGGCGTCCCGCGCGCCGGGGGCGCCCCGGATACCGCGGCCCGGTCCCGTACGGGATCCGCCCCCGGACCGTACGGGACAGCCCCCGGACCCGTACGGGAACCACGGCCCGCCGCCGTACGGCCCCCGGGTCCGACGGCCTATCGTGGCCCCATGTCCGCCCCTGAGTTGATCCGAATCGTCTCCCGTGACTCGCCGATGGCGCTCGCCCAGGTGGAGCGGGTGCGCGCCGAACTGTCCGCGCTCCACCCGGAGGTGCGCACCGAGGTCGTCCCCGTGAAGACCACCGGGGACAAGTGGCTGGGCGATCTGTCGCTGGTCGAGGGCAAGGGCGCGTTCACCAAGGAGGTCGACGCGGCGCTGCTGGCCGGTGAGGCCGATCTGGCGGTGCACTGCGTCAAGGACGTGCCCGCCGACCGGCCGCTGCCCGCCGGGACGGCGTTCGCCGCGTTCCTCCAGCGTGACGACGTGCGCGACGCCCTCATCCACCCCGGTGGGCTCACTCTGGACGAGCTGCCCGCCGGGACCCGTATCGGCACCTCCTCGGTGCGCCGCCGGGCGCAGCTCGCCGCCTCGCATCCGCATCTGGAGTGCGTGCCGATGCGCGGCAACGCCAACCGCCGGATGGAGAAGCTGGCCGCGGGCGACGCGGACGCGCTGCTGCTCGCGGTCGCCGGTCTGGAGCGCATCGGCCGTCCGGACGTGATCACCGAGGTGCTGTCCACGGACGTGATGTGCCCGCCGATCGGCGCCGGGATCCTGGCGCTCCAGTGCCGCGAGGGCGATACGGAGCTGATCGACGCCATCAGCCCTCTCGGCGACCCGGCCGCCCACCGGGAGGCGACGGCGGAGCGGATGTTCCTGCACGTCCTCCAGGGGCACTGCAACTCCCCGATCGCCGGGTGTGCCCGCGCCGAGCGCGGCGGCGATCTGTCGCTGCGCGCCTGTGTGTTCACGCCCGACGGCAAGACGGTCCTCAACGCCCACGAGTGGGCCGGGCGCCTCGACCCGGCGACACTGGGCACGTCGGTGGCGGTGGCACTGCTGCGGCAGGGCGCCCGCGAGCTGATCGACAGCATCGCGCACTGAGCCCGGCGGTCACCGCGTCGAGCCCGGCGGTCACCGCGTCCGTTTCCGGCGCTCCCCGGGGGGCGCCGGAAACGTAGCCCGCACGGGGCATTACCTGCGGTAACCCACGATCGTCGGGAACACCGCGGAGCCGCCGGACGCTGTGCCCGTCGGAGGTGGCGAAGGTGAGCGACAGGACGGACCGGCAGGACAGCACGGCGGACGCGGAGTACCGCACCGAGCACGACTCCATGGGCGAGGTGCGGGTGCCCGCCCACGCGAAGTGGCGGGCGCAGACCCAGCGGGCGGTGGAGAACTTCCCGGTCTCCGGGCAGCGGCTGGAGCGGGCCCATATCGAGGCGCTGGCCCACATCAAGGCCGCCGCGGCCCAGGTCAACGCCGAGTTGGGTGTGCTCGACGCCGAGGTGGCGCGGGCCGTGACCGCGGCCGCGGAGGAAGTCGCGGCGGGCCGGTGGGACGACCAGTTCCCCGTCGACGTCTTCCAGACCGGCTCCGGCACCTCGTCCCACATGAACGCCAACGAGGTCATCGCGACGCTGGCGAGCGAGCGGCTGGGGCGCGACGTCCACCCCAACGACGAGGTCAACGCCAGCCAGTCGTCCAACGACGTCTTCCCGTCGTCGATCCACATCGCGGCGACGGCGGCGGTCACCCGCGATCTGATCCCCGCGCTCGACCATCTCGCGGCCGCCCTGGAGCGCAAGGCGGCCGAGTTCGCCGAGGTGGTGAAGTCGGGGCGGACGCATCTGATGGACGCGACGCCCGTGACGCTCGGGCAGGAGTTCGGCGGGTACGCCGCGCAGGTACGGTACGGCGTCGAGCGGCTGCGCGCCTCACTGCCCCGGCTCGCCGAACTTCCGCTGGGCGGCACGGCGGTGGGCACGGGCATCAACACCCCGCCCGGCTTCTCCGCCGCGGTGATCGAGCGGGTCGCCCGCGCCACGGGACTGCCGCTCACCGAGGCGCGCGACCACTTCGAGGCGCAGGGCGCGCGCGACGGCGTGGTGGAGATCAGCGGTCAGCTGCGGACCATCGGCGTCGGCCTGACGAAGATCGCCAACGATCTGCGCTGGATGGCGTCGGGCCCGCGCACCGGCCTCGCCGAGATCGCCCTGCCCGATCTCCAGCCCGGCTCCTCGATCATGCCGGGCAAAGTCAACCCGGTGATCCCGGAGGCGGTGCTGATGGTCGCCGCGCAGGTCACCGGCGCCGACGCGACGGTCGCCGCGGCCGGTGCGGCCGGTAACTTCGAGCTGAACGTCATGCTCCCGGTGATCGCCAAGAACGTCCTGGAGTCCATCCGCCTGCTGGCCAATGTCGCCCGGCTGTTCGCGGACCGCACGGTCGACGGCATCACCGCCCACGCCGAACGGGCCCGCGAGTACGCCGAGTCGTCGCCGTCGCTGGTCACCCCGCTCAACAAATACCTCGGGTACGAGGAGGCCGCGAAGGTCGCCAAGAGAGCGCTCGCGGAACAGAAGACGATCCGTCAGGTCGTTGACGAGGGCGGCTATGTGGAACGGGGGCTGCTGACGGCCGCACAACTCGACGAGGCACTCGACGTGTTGCGGATGACGCACCCGTGACGGCCCGGACGCCCCACGTCACGGCGTACGCCGGCGCTCTCCCAGCCCCGCCTCGCACCGCCGCCCGCGGCACCCTGTGGACGGACGGCGGAAGGGCCGCGGCAGGCCCTAAGATCTGGCCATGACAGCGGAGAGGGCGGGGACCACGGCGGGCGCGCCGGCCGGGCACGAGGCTCCCGGGCCGCGGCGGGCGGCGGTACCGGCCGCGCGGTGGGCCCCCGGCACGCACATCCTGTGGCGGTACCGCGACAACGCCGACGCCGCGCGCTTCCACATCTGCCGCCCGGTGACGGTGGTCCGGGACACCGAAGACCTGCTGGCAGTGTGGATGGCGCCCGGCACCGCCTGTGTGAAGCCGGTGATGGCCGACGGCACCGCGGTGCACCGCGAGCCGCTGGCGACGCGGTACACCAAGCCGCGGCGGATCTCGTACGACCGCTGGTTCGGTACGGGCGTGCTGAAGCTGGCGCGGCCCGGCGAGCCGTGGTCGGTGTGGCTGTTCTGGGAGCGCGAGTGGCGGTTCAAGAACTGGTACGTGAATCTGGAGGAGCCGCGCGCCCGTTGGGCGGACGGCATCGATTCGCAGGACCACTTCCTCGACCTGTGCGTCTACCCGGACCGCAGCTGGGAGTGGCGGGACGAGGACGAGTTCGACCAGGCGCAGCGGGACGGGCTGATGCCATCGGGGCAGGCGGCGCGGGTGCGGGCCGCGGGCCGGGCGGCGGTGGAGCGGATCGCCGCGTGGGGCGCGCCGTTCCGGGACGGCTGGGAGGAGTGGCGGCCCGATCCGGCGTGGGAGCTGCCGTCGCTGCCGCAGGACTGGGACCGTGTCCCCGAGCGTTTGCGGTAGTGAGCGGGCGAAGAGAGGAAAGGCGGAGACGGGCGAGTGAACGGGGCGAACGGTGGAAAGACGCGCCTAGGGGGTGTCCGCAGAGTCTCGTCGTTCGCCCCCGGGGGGGGGCGCAGCGGCCACCCCCCCCGGGCCACAACGCCCCCCCCGTTGCGGGCCGGGGGCCCCCGCCCCCCCCGCGGT
>NZ_JBHYGX010000006.1:89487-170900 GCF_042739975.1 Streptomyces sp. NPDC059080 | reverse complement strand
CTGGCCCCCGGGCCGCGACCCCGGGGCCCCGGGTCCATCGCCGCTCTGCGGGGGGTCGCCCTGTCTCCCGTGCCCCCCCGGGGGGGGGCGGGCCCCCCCCCCCCCCCCAGGGGCAACTCCTCCGCCCGCTTGGCGGGCAGGGGCGCCGAGCCCCCCTTGCTGTGCCCTGGGCCACGAACCGTAGGATCGTCCTCCGCGAGACTGCACAGGCGCAACTCCACCCCAAACAACCGAACTTGACCGCGGTCGCAGGAGAGGCGAGGTCGTGAGCGCTGACAGCTACGACAAGTACGAGGGCCTGAACCGGTTAACGCTGGACCGGGCGGGTCAGGCCGAGGCGTTCGACGCGATCGGCGACCGCTACGACGAAGCGTTCCCGTACAAGGACGGACAGGTGTCGTCCGCCGCATGGCTGGCCGGTGAACTGCCGCCCGGCTCGCGGGTGCTGGACGTCGGCTGCGGCACCGGTCTGCCCACCTCCCATCAGCTCGCCGAGGCGGGCCACCGGGTGGTGGGCATCGACCTCTCCCCCGCGATGGTCAAGCTGGCCGGGGACAACGTCCCCAAGGCGGAGTTCCACCTGCTGGACGTCGCGGAGCTGCGCAGCGGTTCGCTGGGCGGCCCCGGGTCGTTCGACGGGATCACGGCGTACTTCACCCTGCTGATGCTGCCGCGCGCGGAGATTCCCTACGCGCTGCGGATGCTGCATGATCTGCTACGGCCGGGCGGGGTGATGGCCCTGTCCATGGTCGAGGCCGATGTGGACGACTTCACGATTCCGTTCCTGGGCAACTCGATCCGGGTATCGGGTTTCCTGCGCGAGGACCTGCGCCGTGTCGTGCGCGACGCGGGTTTCGACATCGCCGGGGAGGATTCCTACGCGTACGCCCCGGCCAGTACGGACGTACCACCCGAGATCCAGCTCTTTCTGCACCTGCGACGCGCTTGAGACGCAGCGGGTCAGGCGCGTCGCCCCGGCGCACTTGACACGCGGCGCGTCGGGCGCGCAGCCCCGGACGGATGGAATCCCACGCGTGACGGAGCACCCAACCTCCCACCACCTGCGGCAGCCGGTCCCGCCTGCCGCTCCTTCGGCGTCCCCTGCGCGGGGCCCGGGCTCCTCGGCGCCGTTCGGCGCGGTGCCCGATCCGCGCAGCGCCCTCCAGCAGCCGGGGGCGGCAGGCTTCGCGCCGCTGCCCGGGGCCGGTTCCGCCGTGCGCGGCGAGGGCGGCCCGGCCGCCGGACCGCCGGACGCCCCGCTGGTCACGGCCGGTGCCGGGCCGGGCGACGGCGAGCCGGTCGCGGGCCACGGCCGTCCCCGTACGTCCGGCGGGCACGCCCCGTACGACGACGGACTCGCGGCGCGCGGCGCGGTCGGCGGGGCGCAGCCGCCGGAGCAGGGCGAGCCGCGCCCCGGTGAGCCGCGGCCGGGCACCGGCCACGTACCGGCCGAGGGCATCGGGCGGCCGCGGGAGGGTGGCCGGTCGCGGCCGCCGGGCGACGACGGGCCGTCCGGTGCGTTCGTCCCGCCGCCCACGGGTCCGGCGGGCGGCGCGGTGGTGCCGGGCGAGGGTGCGGCGCCGGTGCCTCCGGCCCGGGCGGACCATCCGGGCGAGGGCGACGAGGTGGCGGCGGCCCGGCAGGCGGGCGGTGACCGGCTGCGGTTCATCGGCGCGGCCACCCGGCGGATCGCCCGGGGCATCGACCTCGACGAGATCGTGCTGGGGCTCTGCCGGGCGACGGTGCCGACGTTCGCCGACGCGATCCTGGTGTATCTGCGCGATCCGCTGCCGGTGGGCGACGAGCGGCCGACCGGCCCGATGGTGCTGCGGCTGCGGCGTACCGACCGGATCCCGGAGGAGCCGGACACCAACGGCATCCGGCTGCCGGTGCTGCCCGCGCAGCCGGATCTGGGCCCGGCGATGGGCGGCAGCGCCGCGGAGCTGGCCGAGGTGCTGACCGGCGGGCCGCTGGCGGAGGTGTTGCGCGGGGTGCGGCCGCTGTTCGGCGATGTCCCGGCGGCGCGGACGGCGCTGCCGGAGCTGCTGGGCGACGGCACCCAACTGCCGGGCGGGCGCCGGGTGATCCTGGCGCCGCTGCGTGGCCGCCGCCGGGTGATCGGCGCGGCGGTGTTCCTGCGCCGCCCGGACCGTCCGGCGTTCGAGGGCGACGATCTGCTGGTCGCGGCGCAGCTGGCGACGCACACCGCGCTCGGTGTCGACAAGGCGGTGCTCTACGGCCGGGAGGCGTACATCGCCGACGCGCTGCAGCGCACGATGCTGCCGGACTCGCTGCCGCAGCCCACCGGCGTCCGCCTGGCGAGCCGCTATCTGCCCGCGGCGGAGACGGCGCGGGTGGGCGGCGACTGGTACGACGCGATTCCGCTGCCGGGCAGCCGGGTGGCGCTGGTCGTCGGGGACGTCATGGGGCATTCGATGACGTCGGCGGCGATCATGGGGCAGCTGCGGACGACGGCACAGACGCTGGCCGGTCTGGATCTGCCGCCGCAGGAGGTGCTGCACCACCTCGACGAGCAGGCGCAGCGGCTGGGTTCGGACCGCATGGCGACGTGCCTGTACGCGGTGTACGACCCGGTGGCGCACCGCATCATCGTGGCGAACGCGGGACATCCGCCGCCCGTGATGCTGCACCGCGGCGGCCGGGCCGAGGTGCTGCGGGTCCCGGCGGGCGCGCCGATCGGGGTCGGCGGTGTCGACTTCGAAGCGGTGGAGCTGGACGCCCCGGCGGGGGCCACGCTGGTGCTGTACACCGACGGTCTGGTGGAGTCGCGGATCCGGGACGTGTGGACCGGCATCGAGCAGCTGCGGGAGCGGCTGGCGGAGACGGCGCGGCTGACGGGCCCGAATCCGCCGCCGCTGGAGCCGCTCTGCGACGAGGTGCTGGACATGCTGGGGCCCGGCGACCGCGATGACGACATCGCGTTGCTGGCGGCGCGGTTCGACGGGATAGCGCCCAGCGATGTCGCGTACTGGTATCTCGATCCGAAGGCCCAGACGGCGGGGCAGGCGCGTCGGCTGGCCCGGCGGGCGTTGTCGCGCTGGGGCCTGGAGGAGCTGACGGATCAGGTGGAGCTGCTGGTCAGCGAGGTGGTCACCAATGCGGTGCGGTACGCGGAGCGGCCGGTGACGCTGCGGCTGCTGCGGACGGATGTGCTGCGCTGCGAGGTCGGTGACGATGTCCCTCAGCTGCCGCGGCTGCGGCAGGCGCGACCGTCGGACGAGGGCGGGCGCGGGCTGTATCTCGTCAACCGTATGGCGCGGCGCTGGGGCGCCACCCGGCTGAGCATGGGCAAGGTCGTGTGGTTCGAGCTGTCGATGCCGCCGGGCGCCGCACCGCGCTGATCACCCGGCCGGACGCATGGCGCGTGCGGCGGTACGGAGCCCCGTCCGGGCAGCCGGGCGGGGCTCCGTCATGTGCGGCGGGGGCCGCGGGGTGCGTGGCCCGTAGGGGCGTCCCGTAAGGGCCGGGCGGAGCGATCCGGGCCGGGCGCCTCCCGGGGCGGCGTCCCGTAAGGGCCGGGCGCCTGCCGTTCCGGGGCCATCAGGGGCACGGTCAGCGGGCAAGGGTTGCCGACAGGCCGTCGGCGGCGTTGACTGCTTGAGTGGACAAAAGGGACTGACTGACCCCCCACTCCCCCACTTCCCCCGTCGAAACGGAGGCGCTCCTCCATGTCCAGCCCCGCGCAGAACGTCCCGCGCACGACGAACAACGCCGGTATCCCCATCGGGAGCGATGAGAACTCGCTGACCGTCGGCCGCGACGGTCCGATCCTGCTGCACGACCACTACCTGATCGAGAAGATGGCCCAGTTCAACCGGGAACGGGTCCCCGAGCGGGTGGTGCACGCCAAGGGCAGCGGCGCGTACGGCTTCTTCAAGGTCACCAACGACGTCAGCCAGTTCACCGAGGCAGATCTCTTCCAGCCGGGCAAGACGACCGAGATGCTGGCCCGCTTCTCGACCGTCGCCGGTGAGCAGGGGTCCCCCGACACCTGGCGCGACCCGCGCGGTTTCGCCCTGAAGTTCTACACCGAGCAGGGCAACTACGACCTGGTCGGCAACAACACCCCGGTGTTCTTCGTCCGCGACACGATCAAGTTCCAGGACTTCATCCGCTCGCAGAAGCGCCGCCCGGACAACGGGCTGCGCGACAACGACATGCAGTGGGACTTCTGGACGCTGTCGCCGGAATCCGCGCACCAGGTCACGTGGCTGATGGGCGACCGCGGCATCCCCAAGACGTACCGGCACATGAACGGCTACGGCTCGCACACGTACATGTGGGTCAACGCCGGAGGGGAGAAGTTCTGGATCAAGTACCACTTCAAGACCGACCAGGGCATCGACTTCCTCACGCAGGAGGAGGCGGACCGGCTCGCCGGTTCGGACGGTGACCTCCACCGCCGGGACCTCTTCGACTCGATCGAGAGCGGCAACGCCCCGTCATGGACGCTGTATGTGCAGGTCATGCCGTTCGACGACGCGCCGGACTACCGGTTCAACCCGTTCGACCTGACGAAGGTGTGGCCGCACGGCGACTACCCGCTGATCGAGGTCGGGCGGATGACGCTCAACCGGAACCCGGAGGACTTCTTCATCCACATCGAGCAGGCGGCGTTCGAGCCGTCGAACCTCGTGCCGGGCATCGGCCCGTCGCCGGACAAGATGCTGCTGGGGCGGCTGTTCTCGTACCCGGACACGCACCGGTACCGGATCGGCCCGAACTACGCGCAGCTGCCGCCGAACCGGTCGCACGTCCCGGTCCACTCGTACGCGAAGGACGGGCCGATGCGGTTCGATCCGTCGCGGGCGGCCCGGCCGTACGCGCCGAACTCCTACGGGGGTCCGGCGGCGGCCACACAGGAGTCGAAGGACCCGGTGGGCTGGGAGACCGCCGGTGAGCTGGTCCGCGAGGCATACACCAAGCGCCGGGACGACGACGACTTCGGGCAGCCGGGGACGATGGTCCGCAAGGTGCTGGACGACGCGGCGCGCGCCCGGCTGGTGAGCAATGTCGGCGGGCATCTGCTCAACGGCGTGAGCAAGCCGGTGCTGGAGCGGGCGTTGCAGTACTGGCGCAACGTCGACAAGGAGCTCGGCGACCGGATCGCCAAGAAGGTCGACGGCGGCTGATCCCGGCCGCCGCACGGCCGCGGCCCCCGCCTCATGGGTACGTGAGTACGAGGCGGGGGCCGCGGGCTGTGCGGGGGGCCGGTCAGTTCAGCCCGTGAGGCCACCGGGGCCGCCGCCGGGGCCGTTGCCCGTGCCGCCGGTGCCGTTGTTACCGCCGTTGCTCTGGCCGCCGTTGCTCTGACCGCCGTTGCCGCCCGGACCGCCGGTGGTGCCGCCGTTGGGGGCGCCGGTGCCGGGGTCGGTCGGCGGCGAGCCGGTGTCGGTGGGCGTCGGGGCGCCGGAGTCGGTCGGCGTCGGGTCGGTGGACGGCGTGCCCGAGGGGCGCTGCGTCTCGGTCGGGGTGCCCGACGGCGTCTCCGACGGCGGGGCGGTGTCGGTCGTCGGGGGCGGCGGGGCCACGCCCATGCCCGAGTCGGCGTCCAGGTGGAAGGTGGCTCCGGCGCCGGAGCCGAGCGCGGCCGCGTTGTAGGCGGCCCAGACCTGCGCCGGGTAGCCGCCGCCGTTGACGCGGCCGCCGCCACCGGTGCCGCGGAGGGTGACCTGCTTACCGCCCGCGGCCTCGCCGAACATGCCGACGGCGGTGACCAGCTTGGGCGTGTAGCCGACGAACCACGCCGACTTGTTGTCGTCGGAGGTGCCGGTCTTGCCCGCCGCCTGGTACGAGGTGTCCTGCACCGCCGTGGCCGTACCGTCGTCGACCACACCGCGCAGCACGGAGGTGACGGTGTCGGCGGTCTTCCGGCTCAGCACCTGGTCGCCGATCGGGCCCGGCAGATCCGGCTTCGGGTCGGTGGCGTGCTCGGCCTTGGTGACCAGGGTCGGGGTGACCTTCCGGCCGTGGTTGTCGAAGGTCGCGTAGACCCCGGCCATCTGGACGGGGCTGGCGCCCATGCTGCCGAGGGTCATGGCGGGCTGGACGTCCATCCGGGCGCCATTCATGCCCAGCGAGGTCGCGGTCTTCTTCAGGCTGTCGAGGCCGACATCGGCGCCCATCTGCGCGAACACCGAGTTGACGGAGTTGTTCATCGCCTTCTGGACGGTGATGTTGCCGTAACTGCGCTGGTCCTCGTTGGGCGGCGCGAACGGCGCGGTGCCGCCGGTGACCGGGCGCCGGTTGGTGCCGTCGTAGGGGGTGTCGGGCGTGATCGGGCGGCCGTCCTGGGTGGTGGCGTGGTTCTCCAGGGCGGTGGCGAGGATCAGCGGCTTGAAGGTGGAGGCCGGCTGGTAGTCGTCGCGCGTCGCGTTGTTGACGTAGTGCTGGGTGTAGCCGGCGCCGCCGTACAGCGCGACGATGTGGCCGGTCTTCGGGTCGACGGACGCGGCGCCGAGCTGGGCGTCCCGGTCGACCTGGCGGCTCTTGGGGTCGAGGTCGTCGGTGAGCTTGCGCTTGACGGCCTGTTCCAGGGCGAGTTGCTTGTCCTTCTCGATGCCGAGGGTGACGGTCCAGCCGCCCAGCTCGAACTTCTTCTCGTCGACGCCGTGGGCGAAGAGTTCGTCCTTGGCGGCCTTGACGAGGTAGCCGGTGCGGCCGGTCAGGCCCTCCTGGGGCTTGGGGTCCTTCGGCACGTCGAACTTCTGCTGGTCGCGCTCGGCCTGGGAGAGCCACTTCATCTCGACCATGTTGTCGAGGGTGTAGGCCCAGCGGGCCTGGGCGCGCTTCTTGCCGTCCGGGGTGGCCAGCGCCCAGTCGTACTGGTTGGGGGCCTGGAGCAGCGAGGCGAGATAGGCGCCCTGGGAGACGGTGAGCTGTCCGGCGTCCTTGCGGTAGTACGCCTGGGCGGCGGCCTGGATGCCGTAGGCGCCGCGCCCGTAGTAGCTGGTGTTGAGGTAGCCGTCGAGGATCTCCGACTTGCCCTTCTCGGCGTCGACCTTGAGGGAGATCACGATCTCCTGGAGCTTGCGGGAGACCGTCTGCTCCTGGCTGAGGTAGTAGTTCTTGACGTACTGCTGGGTGATCGTGGAGCCACCCTGCTTGCCCTCGCCGCGGAGGGTCTTGTAGATGCCGCGGAAGGTGCCCTTGAGGTCGACGCCGGAGTCGTCGTAGAAGGTCTTGTTCTCGGCGGCGACGAAGGCGTGCTGCACCTTCAGGGGCACGCTGCTGAGCGGCACGCTCTCGCGGTTCAACTTGCCGGTGCGGGCGAGGACCTTGCCGTCGGCGTACTTGTAGACGTTGCTCTGCGCGGTGGCGAGTTCGGTGCCCGCCGCGGGGACGTCGACGTAGTAGTACAGGCCGAAGGCGGCGGCTATGCCGAGCAGGCATATCCCGAAGAAGGTGCCGAGCATCTTCTTCCAGGTGAAGAGGCGGCGTATCCGGCCCTTCGGGCGTCGGGGCCCGGCCCCGCGGCTCCCCTGCCGCGCTCGTGTCGCGTCCGCTCGGCCCATGGCTCCCGTCACTTTCGCTCGTACCGCCCCCAGCTGGGTCAGCTGTTGAAGCTAACACCGCATCTGCCCCCAAATACTCATCGATCAAGGGCTTTTCCTACGTGACAAACAGCACCCGGCGTGACGGAACCGCAGACGCAGGGTTGCGCATCGGACGGGGCGACGCATTAAAGTGATATCACTTTGATGCGTCGGTGAGATCGCACCCGGGGACCGCCCGGGTGCGCCACCGACCCCGCGTCCGGCACCCGGGCGCGTCACGAGAAACGGGGCTTCCATGTCCGAGACCACACCCGTCACCCCGCCCAGAGACGGCGCACCGCTCGCCGATGCGCCCGAGATGCCCGCCCCGCAGGTCCGCGAGAGGGCCGCGCACAGCATTCCGGGCGGTCTGGCGCTGCTGCTGACCGTGCTCGGCGTCTTCCTCGGCATCGCGATGATCATCGGCGGCGGCGTCGCCGGTTCGGGCGGCAGCCCCGCGGTCGCCGCCCCGCTGATCATCGTCGGCATCCTGCTGCTGCTCTCCTCGTTCTTCTGCATGACCGGCGTGAAGATGGTGGCGCCGGGCGAGGCGCGGGTGATCCAGCTCTTCGGCCGGTACGTCGGCACCATCCGCACCGACGGGCTGCGCTGGGTCAACCCGCTGACCAGCGCGCGGAAGATCTCCACTCGGGTGCGGAACCACGAGACGGCGGTACTGAAGGTCAACGACGCGTACGGCAACCCGATCGAGCTGGCGTCGATCGTCGTCTGGAAGGTCGAGGACACCGCGCAGGCGCTCTTCGAGGTGGACGACTTCCTGGAGTTCGTCGCCACCCAGACCGAGGCGGCGGTCCGGCACATCGCGATCGAGTACCCCTATGACGCGCACGACGAGAACGCCCTGTCGCTGCGCGGCAACGCCGAGGAGATCACCGAGAAGCTGGCCGCCGAGCTGACCGCGCGGGTGCAGGCGGCGGGCGTGCGGATCATCGAGTCCCGCTTCAGCCACCTCGCGTACGCGCCCGAGATCGCCTCGGCGATGCTCCAGCGGCAGCAGGCGGGTGCGGTGGTCGCGGCGCGGCAGCAGATCGTGGAGGGCGCGGTCGGCATGGTCGAGCAGGCGCTGGTGCGCATCAGCGAGCAGGGCATCGTCGAGCTGGACGAGGAGCGCAAGGCGTCCATGGTCGGGAATCTGATGGTGGTGCTCTGCGGCGACCGGGCCGCCCAGCCGGTGCTGAACACGGGCTCGCTCTACCAGTGAGTGACGAGAGCCCCGAGGGAGCGGGCGGCGGCGCCCGCAAACCCGCGCGACGGCCGCAGCAGCGCAAGCAGGTGCTGCTGCGGCTGGACCCGCTGATCCACGACGCGCTGGCCCGCTGGGCGGGCGACGAACTGCGCAGCACCAACGCGCAGATCGAGTTCCTGCTGCGGAGGGCGCTGGCGGACGCGGGCCGGCTGCCGCGTGGGGCGGGCGGGCCGCCGCGGCGGGGGCGGCCGCCGAAGGGGCAGGGGCCGGACGCGGCCGGAGCGACCCCGTAACCAGGGCCAACCACGGCCATCCTTCTCCCTATACACGCGATGTATACACCTCGTGTAGAGTGCGGCGCATGCCCGAAGGTCGTCCCCTGCCCGCACCCACGGAGGCCCGCCCATGACCCCGTCCGGCTCGCTGCTCCACGCCGGTGGTCTGCACAAGACGTACGGCGCCACGCCCGCGCTGGACGGCGCGGAGTTCTCGATCCACCCGGGTGAGGTCGTCGCCGTCCTCGGCCCGTCCGGCTCCGGGAAGTCCACGCTGCTGCACTGCCTCGCCGGGATCGTCCAGCCCGGCCGCGGCACCGTCCGCTACGGCGATCGCGACCTCACCGCCATGAACGACGCCGAACGCAGCGCCCTGCGCCGCACCGACTTCGGCTTCGTCTTCCAGTTCGGCCAACTCGTCCCCGAACTCACCTGCCTGGAGAACGTCGCCCTGCCGATGCGGCTGGCCGGGGTGGCGCGCAAGGCGGCCGAGGCACAGGCGCGCGGCTGGCTGGAGCGGCTGGAGGTGGACCCCGTCGCCGGACGCCGCCCCGGTGAGGTCTCCGGCGGTCAGGGCCAGCGCGTCGCCGTCGCCCGCGCCCTCGCCACCCGCCCCCGCGTGGTCTTCGCCGACGAACCGACCGGCGCCCTCGACTCCCTCAACGGCGAACGCGTCATGGGCCTCCTGACCGACGCCGCCCGCGAGACACAGGCGGCCGTCGTCCTCGTCACCCACGAGACCCGCGTCGCCGCCTACTCCGACCGCGAGGTCATCGTCCGGGACGGCAAGGTCAGGGAAGCGGTGACCGCCGTATGACGCACCCACCGCACCGGCGTCCCGTACCTCCGCACGGCCCGGCCGTCCGGCTCCGCGACCTCGGCATGGGGCTGCGGTTCGCCGCTGCCGGGGGCCGCGAGGGCTGGACCCGTACGCTGCTGACCGCCGTCGGCGTCGGCCTCGGCGTCCTGCTGCTGCTCGGCGCCGCGTCGGTGCCGCACCTCATGGAGGGCCGCCACGAGCGGGCCATGGCCCGTCAGCTGCTGAACGGCGAGGAGCCGCCGCCCGCCGCCGCCCGTACCGTGCTCGCCGACCAGGACGGCACCGTCTTCCGCGGCGAGCGGGTCTTCGGCACCCGGGTACGCCCCGAGGGGCCCGACGCCCCGCTCCCGCCGGGCGTCACCGCGTACCCGCGCCCCGGCACGATGGTCGTCTCCCCCGCCCTGCGCTCCCTGCTGGCCTCGCCCGACGGCGCCCTGCTGCGTGAGCGGCTGCCGTACGTGATCACCGGCACCATCGAGAACGCGGGGCTGCTCGGCCCGAAGGAGCTGGCGTACTACCTGACCAGCGACACCCTCACCGTGGACAACGGCGCGTTCCGCCTGACCCACTTCGGCGCCGACGAGCCCGGGCCGCCGATGAGCCCCATGCTGCTGATGCTGATCATCATCGCGTGCGTGGTGCTGCTGATGCCGGTGGCCGTCTTCATCGCCACCGCGATCCGCTTCGGCGGCGACCGCCGCGACCGGCGGCTGGCCGCGCTCCGGCTGGTCGGGGCGGACGTCGCCACCACCCGCCGGATCGCCGCGGGCGAGGCGCTCTTCGGCGCGCTGTGCGGACTGGTGCTGGGCACCGCGCTGTTCCTGGTCTGCCGTGCGTGCGCGGGGTCGGTCACGCTCTGGGACATCAACGCCTTCCCCGCCGACGTCACGCCGCTCCCGGCGCTGGCCGCGCTGATCGCGGTGGCCGTCCCTCTCGCCGCCCTCGCGGTCACCCTCTTCACGCTGCGCGGCGTCGCCATCGAACCGCTCGGCGTGGTCCGCGGCCGTACGGTACGGCGCCGACGGCTGTGGTGGCGGCTCCCGCTGCTGGTGGGCGGCCCGGCGGTCCTGCTGCTCGGCGGGCGGCTCGACCCGCGGCAGAGCGGCAGCGACGTCTACCCGGTCGCGGTGGGCGCGGCGCTGACGCTGTGTGGCGTCACGGCGCTGCTGCCGTGGGCAGTCGAGGCGGTCGTCAACCGGCTCGGCGGCGGCCCGGTCGCCTGGCAACTGGCCGTCCGCAGGCTCCAGTTGAGCGGCGGCGGCGCGGCCCGCGCGGTCAGCGGCATCTGCGTCGCGGTGGCTGGGGCGCTGGCGCTGCAACTGCTGGTCTCCGCCCTCCAGAGCGACTTCGTCCAGCGCACCGGGCAGGACTCCAGCCGCGCCCAGATGTCCGTGTCACTGCCGGAGTCCACCACCGCCGGCCTCCGCCGCGGCATCGCGCGGCTGGCGGGGACCGAGGGCATCCGCGACACGCGCGCGTTGATCGACGCGCACGTGACCCGGCCCGGTCCGTTGGGCAAGGGCGAGGACTTCCCGCCCGGCGCCCCGCTGACCGTCGGCGACTGCGCCTCGCTCCGCGAGGTGGCGGACACCGGCCCCTGCCGCGACGGCGACGTCTTCCTCGCCGTGCACGGCGGCCTGGCGTCCGACGCCGAGTCCGTCCGCGCCGCCGCCCGCCCCGGCGGGCAGGTCCTGCTCAACGCCGACGGGGACACCGGCAAGCCGATCGGCGCGCCCCGCCTGTGGACCGTCCCGGAACGGACCCGCGAGGTCACCGCCCGCAAGGACCCGACGGGCGGCCTCTCGCTCGGTGTCCTCGCCACCCCCGGCGCCCTCGACGCCACCCGGCTCCAGGACCCGTACGCGCGCGTCCTGATCCGTACGGATCCCGCGGTGCCCGACGCCGAGGAACACGTCCGCAACACCGCCGCCGCGCTGGGCCCGGAGGTGTCCGTCTCGACGGTGCACGACACCGAGAGCGATGCGCAGTACGCCAGCGTGCACACCGGGCTGCTGCTCGGCTCGACCGTGACGATGGCGCTGGTCGCCGCCGGGCTGCTGGTCACCACCCTGGAGCAGCTGCGCGAGCGGCGGCGGCTGCTGTCGGTGCTGGTGGCCTTCGGCACCCGCCGCTCCACCCTCGCCTGGTCGGTGCTGTGGCAGACGGCGGTGCCCGTCGCGCTGGGGCTGGCCCTCGCGGTGGCCGCCGGGCTCGGGCTCGGCTCCGGGCTGCTGCGGATGGCGGGCAAGGCCGACTACGACTGGTCGGGCATCTGGCCGCTGCCGCTCGCCGGGGGCCTACTGGTCCTCCTCGTCACGCTGCTCAGCCTGCCGTCGCTGTGGCGGCTGATGCGCCCGGACGGCCTGCGCACGGAGTGACCGCGCCGCCGCGTGGAACGCGCCCCGCGGGGCCCGGGCGACCGGGCCGCGCGGGGCGTTCCCGTGCCCGTACCGGGTACGTATAAATCGAGCGTATACACCCCGGATACACCCACGACGTAAGGTGGTCGCCATGTCAATCGGTCATACGCTGCTGGGCCTTCTGGAGTCCGGTCCCCGCCATGGCTACGACCTCAAGCGGACCTTCGACGAGCACTTCGGGCATGACCGTCCGCTGCACTACGGGCAGGTCTACTCGACGATGTCCCGACTGTTGAAGAACGGTCTGGTCGAGGTGGACAGCGTCGAGGCCGGTGCGGGACCCGAGCGCAAGCGGTACGCGATCACGGACGCCGGTGTCACCGACGTCGGGCAGTGGCTCAGCCGCCCGGAGAAGCCGGAACCGTATCTCCAGTCGACGCTGTACACCAAGGTCGTTCTCGCGCTGATGACCGGGCGGGACGCCGCCGAGCTGCTCGACACCCAGCGGGCCGAGCATCTGCGGCTGATGCGCGGGCTCACCGAGCGCAAGCGCCAGGGTGACCTCGCCGACCAGCTGATCTGCGACCACGCGCTCTTCCACCTGGAGGCCGACCTGCGCTGGCTGGAGCTGACCGCCGCCCGGCTCGACGGCCTGGCGCAGACGGTGCACGAATGACGCCTGACGGTTCACTGCTCGCCGCGAGCGCTCTGCACAAGGCGTACGGCGCCACGCCCGCGCTGGACGGCGCGGAGTTCTCGGTCCACCCCGGTGAGGTCGTCGCCGTCCTCGGCCCGTCCGGCTCGGGGAAGTCGACGCTGCTGCACTGTCTGGCGGGGATCGTCCGGCCGGACAGCGGGACCGTCCGCTACGGGGACCGCGACCTGACGACCATGAGCGACGCCGAACGCAGCGCCCTGCGCCGCACCGACTTCGGCTTCGTCTTCCAGTTCGGCCAACTCGTCCCCGAACTCACCTGCCTGGAGAACGTCGCTCTGCCGCTCCGCCTCAACGGCGCCCGCCGCAAGGAGGCCGAGCGGCAGGCGCGGGAGTGGCTGGAGCGGCTGGAGATCGAGGACGTCCAAAAGCAGCGCCCCGGAGAGGTCTCCGGCGGCCAGGGCCAGCGCGTCGCCGTCGCCCGCGCCCTCGCCACCCGCCCCCGGGTCGTCTTCGCCGACGAGCCCACGGGCGCCCTGGACTCCCTCAACGGCGAGCGCGTCATGACGCTGCTGACCGACGCCGCCCGCGAGACCCGGGCGGCCGTCGTCCTCGTCACCCACGAGACCCGCGTCGCCGCCTACTCCGACCGCGAGATCACCGTCCGCGACGGCAAGGTGAAGGACCTGCTGGCGGGCTTGCGGTGACCACTCCCGCGGCTCCCGTGCCCGTCCGGGCGCGTGGCTGGTGCCGCGATCTGTTGATGGGGATGCGGTTCGCCGCGGGCGGCGGCCGCGAGGGCTGGACGCGTACGGCCCTGACGGCGGTCGGCGTGGCCCTCGGCGTCGCCGTGCTGCTGATCGGCGCGTCCGTACCGACGCTGATGAACGCCTGGCACGGCCGCGAGAAGGCCCGCGAGAACCTGGGCCAGCTGCACGAACCGCCGCGCGGCGACACCACGGTGCGCTACGCGAGCGCCGACACCGTCTTCCACGGCGAGCGGATCCGCGGCCGCCTGGTCCAGCCCGACGGTACGCACCCGCCGGTGCCGCCCGGCATGGACCGTCTGCCCGGGCCGGGCGAGATGCGGGTCTCCCCGGCGCTCAAGGAGTTGCTGGCCGAGCCGGGCAGCGCCCTGCTGCGGCAGCGGCTCCCGTACAAGGTCACCGGCGTCATCGGCGACGCGGGGCTCCAGGGCCCGGCGGAGCTGACCTATGTCGCGGGCGGCACGGCGCTGCGCCCGCCCGACTGGCACCGCATCGACCACTTCGGCAAGAGCTGGACCCCGCGCCCGCTGAGCCCGCAGGGCACCCTGCTGGTGATCATGACGTGTGTGGCGCTGCTGACGCCGGTGACGGTCTTCATCGGCACGTCCGCGCGGTTCGGCAACGACCAGCGCGAACGGCGGCTGGCGGCGCTGCGGCTGCTCGGCTCGGACATCGCCACCACCCGCCGGGTCGCCGCCGGTGAGGCGCTGTTCGGCTCGGCGCTGGGGCTGGCGGGCGGCACCGCGCTGTTCCTCGCCGCCCGGCAGACCGCCGGGGCGATCACCTTGTGGGACGTCAACGTCTTCCCCGCCGACATCCGGCCCGGCCCGCTGCCCGCCGCGCTGATCTCCGTCCTCGTCCCGGCCGTCTCGGTCCTGGTGGCGCTGTTCGCGCAGCGCGGGGTGACGGTCGATCCGCTCGGTGTGGTGCACCGGCGGCCCGCGCCGCGCCGCCGGCTGTGGTGGCGGCTGCTGCCGCCGGTGCTCGGCGCGGCGCTGCTGGTCCCGCTGCTCCGGCGGCAGGGCTGGGACGACACCCCCGCCAACACCGCGGAGCTGGCCGTCGGTTCGATGCTGCTGCTGCTCGGCGTCACGGCGCTGCTGCCGTGGCTGGTCGAGGCGGTGGTGTGCCGGTTGCGCGGCGGCCCGGTGCCCTGGCAGCTGGCCATCCGCCGCCTCCAGCTGGCCGGGGGTTCGGCGACCCGCGCGGTCAGCGGCATCACCGTCGCGGTGGCCGGGGCCATCGCCATCCACATGCTCTTCACCGGTATGCAGTTCGGCTTCGCCGAGGCGTACGCCCGCTCCGGCGCGCTGCCCCGGCTCGGCTACACCGCGCAGGCCGACAGCTGGCGGCAGACCGAACGGGCGCTCACGGCGGTGCGCGCCACGCCGGGGGTGACGGACGCCCGTGGCGTCATCGAGGCCGCCGCGGACACCCTGCCCAGCAGCGACAGCTTCCCGAACCTCGCCGTCGGCAGCTGCGCCGAACTGCGCCGGGTGGCCGCGCTGGACTCCTGCCGCGACGGCGACGTCTTCGTGGCACAGGGCCGCGACACGAAGGCGGTACGGCCGGGCGCCGCCCTCGACCTCAACCCGGCGTTCTCCCCGGAGGACCGCGCCACCCCGCACCCGTGGACGGTCCCCGCCGACGCCCGTCAGGTCCGGCTCCTGTATACGGGCCAGGGGCCGGACGACCACCGCTACGACGTCCTGGCCACCCCGTCCACCGTCGACGTCCGCCGCCTGGGCATGGGCGACATGGCGCTGCGCGTCGGCTTCGACCGCTCCGTCCCGGACGCCGTCGAACGCATCCGTACCGCGTTGGCGCAGGTCACCCCGGCGGTGTACGAAAGCTCCGCGGTGGACAACCCGCACGACCGGGCCTACTCGGGCGTCCGCAACGGCCTGTTCGCCGCCGCCGCGGTCACCCTGCTGCTGATCGGCGCGGGCCTGATCATCTCGACGGTGGAACAGCTCCACGAACGCCGCCGGATCCTCTCCTCCCTCCACGCCTTCGGCGTCCGCCGGTCCGCGCTGAGCTGGTCGGTCCTGTGGCAGACGGCGATCCCGGTCCTGCTCGGCCTGGCCCTCGCGGTCGGCTGCGGTCTGCTGCTCGGCGCACTGCTGCTGCGGATGATCCACGCCGAGGTACGGGTGGACTGGCCGGTGGTGGCCGGGATGACGGGCATCGGCGGCGGCGTGATCCTCTTCGTCACGGCCCTGAGCCTGCCGCCCCTGTGGCGGATGATGCGGCCGGAGGGGCTGCGGACGGAGTGAACGGGCGGGCCGGTCGGCTCACGGCGCGAGGGGCCGGGCGCCCCGGGCCGAGCCCCTCCCGGGCCCGAGCGTCTACGACGCGGCGCCCCCGTCCCCCGTCCCCGCCTCCACCATCCGCACCGGCAACCCCCGCATCGCCACCCGCAGCGCCGCCGCGAACTCCTCGAACTCGCGCTGGCGCGCCGCGCCGCTGCGCATCGCCAGCGCGATCCGCCGGGCGGGCGCCGGATCGGCGAAGTACCCGGTGGTCAACTCGTCGTTACGGGCGGTCTCCACGCGCAGCGCGGTACGCGGCAGCAGCGTCACGCCGAGGCCGCCGGCCACCAGCTGGACCAGCGTCGACAGGCCCGCCGCGCTGGTCGTGACCGGCACGCCCTCCTCGCGCCCGGCCTCCCGGCAGATGTCGAGGGCCTGGTCGCGCAGGCAGTGCCCCTCGTCGAGCAGCAGCAGATCCAGCTCCTTGAGCGCTTCCCGCGGGATGTCGCCGCGCCCGCCCAGCCAGTGCTCCTTCGGCGCGACCAGGACGAAGTCCTCGTCGAACAGCGGGAGTTCGGTGATCTGCGGGACGCCGAGCGGCACCGCGAGCAGCAGCAGGTCGAGCCGCCCGTTCCCGAGCCCGTCCAGCAGCGAGGCGGTCTGCTCCTCGTGGACCTGGAGGTCGAGGTCGGGGTAGGTGTCGTGGACCAGTCGCAGGACCGTCGGCAGCAGATACGGCGCGACGGTGGGGATCACGCCGAGCCGCAGCGCTCCGGTGAACGGCGCGCGGGCCGCCTCCGCCTCCTCCAGCAGATCCCCGACGGCCGCCAGCACCGCACGGGCCCGCGCCGCGACGCGCTCCCCGGCGGTGGAGAGCAGCACCTTGCGCGTGGTCCGCTCCAGCAGCTGCACGCCGAGCGTCTCCTCCAGCGCGGACACCGCCCCGGACAGCGCGGGCTGGCTCATCCCGATCTCGGCCGCCGCCTCCCGGAAGTGCAGATGCTCGGCGACCGCCACGAAGGCCCGCAGCTGCGCCAGACTCGGCTGCCGCGCCCGGCCCCCGCTCACCGGCGACGCCACTGACAACCACCTCCGATCAACACATTCCAGTCTACGGAGCCGCCGCCCGAACGACGGCGCCCACCGGTTCCGGCCTCTTCCACGGCGCTTCCCCCGCACCCGTAGACCGATTTTCGGCGCACCGACACCGCTCACCGGCACACAGAACGCCCCCGAACAGCACTGATAACCTCATCCAATCAACATCAACAACTCTGGCTATTTCCCTGATCAATACCCCGTATGGCACTGTGTTATCCGTCCAACCCTCAAGGAATGCCCTAAAAAGGGACTTCCGGTGTTGCAAGGAGAGCGCGTGCTCACTGTCGGTGACAAGTTCCCCGAGTTCGATCTGACCGCCTGCGTTTCGCTCGAATCCGGCAAGGAGTTCGAGCAGATCAACCACAAGACCTACGAAGGCAAGTGGAAGATCGTCTTCGCGTGGCCGAAGGACTTCACCTTCGTGTGCCCCACCGAGATCGCCGCCTTCGGCAAGCTGAACGACGAGTTCGCCGACCGTGACGCCCAGGTCCTCGGCTTCTCCGGCGACTCCGAGTTCGTGCACCACGCCTGGCGCAAGGACCACCCGGACCTGACCGGCCTGCCCTTCCCGATGCTCGCCGACTCGAAGCACGAGCTCATGCGCGACCTGGGCATCGAGGGCGAGGACGGCTTCGCGCAGCGCGCCGTCTTCATCGTCGACCAGAACAACGAGATCCAGTTCACGATGGTGACCGCCGGCTCCGTCGGCCGTAACCCCAAGGAGGTCCTGCGGGTCCTCGACGCCCTGCAGACCGACGAGCTGTGCCCCTGCAACTGGTCCAAGGGCGACGAGACCCTCGACCCGGTCGCGCTGCTCTCGGGCGAGTGAGCTGATCCGACATGGCTCTCGATGAACTGAAGTCCGCCGTACCGGACTTCGCCAAGGACCTGAAGCTGAACCTCGGCTCGGTCATCGGCAACAGCGACCTCCCGCAGCAGCAGCTGTGGGGCACCGTCCTGGCCTGCGCGATCGCCTCGCGCTCGCCGAAGGTGCTCCGCGAGCTGGAGCCGGAGGCCAAGGCCAACCTCTCCCCCGAGGCGTACCAGGCCGCCAAGTCCGCCGCCGCGATCATGGCGATGAACAACGTGTTCTACCGGACCCGGCACCTGCTGTCGGACCCGGAGTACGGCACGCTGCGCGCCGGTCTGCGGATGAACGTCATCGGCAACCCGGGCGTGGACAAGGTCGACTTCGAGCTGTGGTCGCTGGCCGTCTCGGCCATCAACGGCTGCGGTATGTGCCTCGACTCGCACGAGCAGGTGCTCCGCAAGGCCGGTGTGGACCGCGAGACGATCCAGGAGGCCGTCAAGATCGCCGCCGTCCTCCAGGCCGTCGGCGCCACCCTCGACGCCGAGGCCGCCCTGGCGGAGTAATCCGCCCGCGCACCGCGCACCTTGAAGAAGCCCCGTGGACCGTTGGGTCCACGGGGCTTCTTCGCGTCTCCGGAGCGGTCGGTCAGTCCCGCGACGGCGGCCGCGCCGGCGTCGGCGCCACCCCGATCGCCGTGGCGCCGCGCGGCTGCGGCGCCATCCGTACCGCCTGTTCCAGGGAGTACGAACGGAGGTAGCCGACGACGGTGTTGGTGACGGCGACCAGCGGGACGGCGACCACCGCACCGCCGATACCGGCGATCAGGCCGCCCGCCGCGACGGAGAGGATCACCGCGAGCGGGTGGACGCGGACCGCGCGGCCCAGGATGAACGGCTGGAGGATGTGGCCCTCGATCTGCTGCACCGCCAGCACCACCGCGAGCACCATCAGCGCGGTGAACATGCCCTGGGTGACGAGCGCGACGACACATGCCAGCGCGCCCGAGACCACCGCGCCGATCAGCGGGATGAAGGCGAACAGGAAGATGAAGACGGCGAGCGGCACGGCCAGCGGCACCTTGAGGAAGTAGAGCCCGGTGCCGATGAAGAACGCGTCGATCAGGGCGACCAGCACCGTGCCGCGGACGTACGCGGTCAGCGTCCGCCAGGCGCGCGGCCCGGCGCCCGCCACACCCTCGCGGGCGGCGAACGGGACCAGCTTCAGCATCCAGTTCCAGATCCGCCGGCCGTCGTAGAGCAGGAAGAGCGTGGTGAACATCGCCAGCAGGATGCCGGTCAACACCTCAAGGACGACGGTGACGCCCTCCAGACCGGCGGAGGTGATGGCCTCGGTGTTGGCGCCGACCGCGTCCTGAAGGTTCTTGGCGATGTTGTTGATCTGGCTCTCGGTCACATGGAACGGGCTCTTGAGCAGCCAGCCCTTCAGCTCGGTGATGCCCTCCTGGATACGGTCGGAGACCGAGTCGATGTTGGCCTGCACCTGCCAGACGACGAACCAGCCGACCAGGCCCATGATGACGAAGCCGCCGATGAAGGTCAGCGCGGTGGCGAAGCCGCGCGGCAGCCCCCGGCGCCGCAGCCAGGCAACCGTCGGCTGCAACAGCGCGGTGATCAACAGCGCCGCGACGAAGGCCAGCACGACCAGCTCGATGGTGGTGATGACCTGGGCCAGCACCCAGAGCGTCCCGGCCAGCACCAGCAGCCGCCACCCCGCCTCGGCGGCGACCCGCACCCCCCACGGCACCGCCGACGCCGGATCGGGCCGCGCGGCAACGGCCGGAGCGTACGCGGGCGGCGCGGGGACGGCGGCCGCACGGCCCGCACCCGCCTCCCCCTCGGACGGGGGCACGGTACTCCCGGACGCCGGCGCCGCGGCCACGGGCGTCACGGCCCCCGGCGCAGCAGCTTCCAGAGCAGCGGCCCCCGGAGCCACGGCCCCCTTCGCCGCCGCGGACGCCTCCCCCACCCCAGGCGCTTCAGGCCCCGGCCGCGCTCCCCCCGAGGCCGCGGCGGCATCCGTCCAGCCCGGGGGCCGGGGACTCCCGTCACGCCGCAGCGCCTCCGCGTCCTCGGCCGCCGCCGCGGCTTCCGCCCGGCGGCGCTGTTCCTCCAGCCGGTGCGCGAGCCGCGTCAGACCGGCGCCGAGACCGCCGACCCATTGAGGCAATCTGGACATGTCGTTCCTCTTCCCCTCCCGCCCCCCACTCCTGACGGGACGACGTTACCTGTGCGGGACACACGAAACCCCCGACGCTGACGCGGTCGGGGGTTTCGGGGCGTACGTGAGGTGCAGCCGGAGGCCGGGGTACGTCTAGTACCAGCTGTTGGCCTGCCAGAAGCTCCAGGCGCCGCAGGGGCTGCCGTACTTGCCGTTCATGTAGTTCAGCCCCCACTTGATCTGGGTGGCCGGGTTGGTCTGCCAGTCGGCGCCCGCGGAGGCCATCTTGCTGGCGGGGAGTGCCTGGACCAGACCGTAGGCGCCGGAGGAGGCGTTGGTGGCGCGGTAGTTCCAGGTGGACTCGTGGTTCACGATGTTGCTGAAGCACTGGAACTGATCGGCCGGGACCATCTGTCGCGCGATGGCCTGCGTCTCAGCAACTGTGTACGAGCCCTTGGCGACGAAGTCGCTGGCATCACGGGCCGCGGAGCGCGACGCCTCCAGCTTCTTCTTCTCCCGCGCCTCGGCGGCGGCCTTGGCCTTCGCCTCGTCCGCGGCGTCCTTCTTCTCCTTCGCGGTCTGCGCGGCGGCCTTGCGTGCCGACTCCTGCGCGGACTTGAGGGCTGCCGCATCGGCCTGGGTGGACTGGGCGTCCGCCTGCTGTGTCAGGGAAGCCGTCTGCACCTGGGCCTGCTGGCCCGCGGGGAGGTCGGCGATCGTCGCGTCGGCTGCCGTGGCTTGGGTGTTGCTGCCATCCAAGCCCGGCTGGTTGCCTGCAGCGACGCCGACTACGGCGCCGACGGTGGTGACCGCGGTGGCGGAGGCCACGGCGAATCCCCGGACCGAGATCCGGCTCACACGATTTCCTTCCAGCATCGCCCGCATAGGTGACCTCGCGGACGCAATCGTGCCCCTTGGCGCTGGCTTCCCTTGTTCCGCCCCCTGTTGAGCGGCGGGGGCGACTGGTCACAGGAGGCACGGGCCCGGTACGTCCCCCTCAGGGTTCGCGTGGTGCTCGGGCGGCATACGGCGGTTCACTATGAAGTTCGGGTGGTGCCGCACCTCTGGGGATGCTGGTGGTGCCGTATGCGGGGCCTGACAGGACCCAGACTCTGCCTGACAGGGCCACCGGGAATCAATTCTCTACCGGGTGTGAAAGCTCACACCCGGTTTGCCCCCCTGAGATTCACGGATATTCCCGCGCATCAGAACGCCGCCCGGTTAGGCTCCTTGGCCTCCCCGGGCGGCGTCCCGTCGTACACACCGGATCAGATGCTGCCGTCCTCCAGCATTTCGGTCACCAGCGCGGCGATCGGCGAGCGCTCCGAGCGGGTCAGCGTGACATGCGCGAAGAGCGGGTGGCCCTTCAGCTTCTCCACCACGGCCACCACGCCGTCGTGCCGCCCGACCCGGAGGTTGTCGCGCTGCGCGACGTCATGCGTCAGCACCACCCGGGAGTTGGCCCCGATCCGGGACAACACGGTCAGCAGGACGTTCCGCTCCAGGGACTGGGCCTCGTCGACGATGACGAACGCGTCGTGCAGCGACCGGCCGCGGATATGGGTCAGCGGCAGCACCTCCAGCATGCCGCGCTCCACGATCTCCTCGATGACCTCCTTGCTCGTCACCGCCGAGAGCGTGTCGAAGACCGCCTGCGCCCAGGGGCTCATCTTCTCGGACTCGTTGCCCGGCAGATAGCCCAGCTCCTGCCCGCCCACCGCGTACAGCGGCCGGAACACCATCACCTTGCGGTGCTGACGGCGTTCCAGCACCGCCTCCAGGCCCGCGCAGAGCGCCAGCGCCGATTTGCCGGTGCCGGCCCGGCCGCCCATGGAGACGATGCCGACCTCCTGGTCCAGCAGGAGGTCCAGGGCGATGCGCTGTTCGGCGCTCCGGCCATGGATGCCGAACGCCTCACGGTCGCCCCGCACCAGCCGCACCGCGCCGTCCTCGGTGACCCGGCCGAGCGCCTTGCCGCGCTCCGACTGGAGGACGAGCCCGGTGTGGACGGGCAGCTCGGCGGCCTCCGGTACGTGTGCGACCTCGTCGGCGAAGAGTTCGTCGACCTGATCGGCGGTGGCGGCGATCTCGCTCATGCCCGTCCAGCCGGAGTCGGTGACGGCCAGTTCGGCGCGGTACTCCTCGGCGAGCAGTCCGACGGAGGACGCCTTGATCCGCATCGGCAGGTCCTTGGAGACGACGGTCACGTCGTACCCCTCGGCCTGGAGGTTGCGGGCGACGGCGAGGATCCGTGCGTCGTTGTCGCCGACATGGCTGTGGCCGTTCCAGAACGCGGCGGGCAGGATCCCGGGGTCGGAGTGGTTGAGTTCGACTCTGAGGGTGCCGCCCAGGTCTCCGATCGGGAGGGGCGCGTCCAGCCGCCCGAACCGTACGCGGTACTCGTCCAGCAGGCGCAGCGCCTGCCGCGCGAAGTACCCCAGCTCTGGATGGTGCCTCTTGGCCTCCAGCTCCGTGACCACCACGACCGGCAGGACGACCTCGTGCTCGTCGAAGCGGGACATGGCGCCTGGATCGGCCAGCAGGACGCTGGTGTCGAGGACGTAGGTGTGCCGGCCGCTCTCACGGCGCTTGTTGCTGTTCACCACGGGTGGACGAACCCCCTCGGATGAGGTCGGGGTGCGACGGCGTCGCGGGGGACAGGACCGGGTTCTGGCCGCGCTGCGCGGGCCGAACACCGGCCCTCCGCGTCGTCCGTGCGGGTCGCACGGGCCTCCGTGATGCGCAAAGGGCCTCCCGGGCGGACGGCCCCATGCCGTCCGCTGAGATACGGCGCCCGTGTCTGATTCCGGACGCCGACCTGCCAGGAACCTTCCCGTGTTGGGGTGCGACCATGCCCGGCGCGCGGGCGCACAGGCGGTGAACCTTGGATGACGCGCGCCGCGTACGACCGTGCCCCGGCCACCACCTGGGGTGACCGGGGCACGGGAGAAACCGGGGCCGGAGCTTCACCGGGGCGCCCCGAGGGGGACGTACCGGGCATAACGGACGTGGCGGGCTAGCCGCCGTAACGCCGGTTCCGGGCCGCGTAGTCGCGCAGGGCGCGCAGGTAGTCGACCTTCCGGAAGGCGGGCCAGAAGACCTCGCAGAAGTAGTACTCGGAGTGCGCGGACTGCCAGAGCATGAACCCGGAGAGACGCTGTTCGCCGCTGGTGCGGATCACCAGGTCCGGGTCGGGCTGGCCGCTGGTGTAGAGGTGGTTGGAGATGAGGTCGATGTCGACGGTCTCGGCCAGCTCCTCGAAGGAGGTGCCGCGGTCGGCGTGTTCGAGGAGGAGGGAGCGGACCGCGTCGGCGATCTCCTGGCGGCCTCCGTACGCGACGGCGACGTTGACCAGGACGCCGGTGTTGTCGACGGTGTCCTCCTCCGCCTGCTTGAGGACATGCTGGGTGTCCGAGGGCAGCAGGTCGCGGTTGCCGACGTGGTGGACGCGCCAGCGGCCGTCGGCGGCGAGGTCGCGCACGGTGTTCTCGATGATGCCGAGCAGTGGCGTCAGTTCGACCTCGGGCCGGTCGAGGTTGTCGGTCGACAGCAGCCAGAGTGTGACCACCTCGACATCGGTCTCGGCGCACCAGCCCAGCAGTTCGCCGATCTTGACGGCGCCGGCCTGGTGGCCCTGCTCGGGCGTGCGGCCGTCGGCCCGTGCCCAGCGGCGGTTGCCGTCGAGGATGACGCCGATGTGCTTGGGCACCTGGCTGTGGTCCAGCCGGCCCTCCACCCGCCGTGCATACAGCCGGTAGACCAGATTCCGCAGTGCCTGCGGATACGGGATACGCATCCCGGAAGATCGCAGCATGAGTGTGGTCCAGCCCCTCCGTGCCCATTGGCGGTCGCCCCGTCGCCTAAGTACGTACTTTACTTCTCGGGCGTGTCGGCAGCCCCATCAGGTGTCTCTCGCGACCGTGATAGGGAGTTGACCATGACTGATTCTTCTCCGTACCGCGCCGCGGATTCGCGCTACGACGCCATGGAGTACCGGCGCACCGGACGCAGCGGCCTGAAACTTCCGGCCATCTCTCTGGGACTCTGGCACAACTTCGGTGACGACCGCACCTTGAGCTCGCAGCGCGCGATCCTGCGCCGCGCCTTCGACCTGGGCGTGACCCACTTCGACCTGGCCAACAACTACGGTCCGCCGCCCGGGTCGGCCGAGCTGAACTTCGGGAAGATCTTCGCTCAGGACTTCCGGCCCTACCGCGACGAGATCATTCTCTCGACCAAAGCGGGATATCGGATGCATCCCGGCCCGTATGGCGAATGGGGTTCGCGGAAATATCTCCTCTCCTCGCTCGATGCCTCGCTGAAGCGGATGGGCGTCGATTACGTCGATATTTTCTACTCGCACCGCTTCGACCCGGAAACCCCGCTGGAGGAGACGATGGGCGCCCTCGCGTCCGCCGTCCGCCAGGGGAAGGCGCTCTACGCCGGCATCTCGTCGTACAGCTCCGCGCAGACCCGGGAGGCGGCCCGGATTCTGCGCGGTATGGGCGTTCCGGCGCTGATCCACCAGCCGTCGTACTCGATGATCAACCGCTGGACCGAGGACGACGGGCTGCTGGACACCCTGGAGAGCGAGGGCATGGGCTGCATCTCGTTCGCGCCGCTCGCGCAAGGGCTGCTCACCGACAAGTACCTGCACGGCGTCCCGGAGGGCTCGCGCGCCTCGCTGGGCAAGTCGCTCGACCCGGGGCTGCTCTCCGAGGACGTGGTACGGCGGCTGCGGGGGCTCAACGAGATCGCCGCCCGCCGGGGCCGGTCACTGGCGCAGCTGGCGCTGGGCTGGGTGCTGCGGGACCCGCGGATGACGTCGGCGCTGATCGGGGCGAGCAGCGTGGCGCAGCTGGAGGCGAACATCGCGGCGCTGGGCGCCCCGGCGCTGACGGAGGCCGAGCTGTCGGAGATCGACGCGTTCGCGCAGACCACCGACGGGGTGAACATCTGGGCCCGCCGGAGCTGAATCCGGCGGGAGGCCCGGGGGCCGGAGTCCCGGGCCGGTCCCGGGCCCGGGAGGCGGTGTGCGCCCCCTTGTGCCGTGCGCCCCCTTGTGCCGTGTGCCCCTGGCGTGCGCCGGACGCGGCGGAAGGCACAGGAACGGAGTCTGAAAGAAAACCCCAAAGAAAAAGCGGGCCGGTCCGTGGGGGGGGATACGGACCGGCCCGAGGGGGGGCTTCCACCATAACCCCATGAGCCCTGCGGTGTGCGCAACATCGGAAAACCGGTGTGCCCCGGTCGCGCGCCGGGGCGCACCGCCGCCACCCGGACGGCCGCCGCGGCCCTCGTCAGGCTGCTGCCACGGCCGCCGGGAGCAGCCCGCAGAGCACCCCGGCGATCAGGTACGGTCGCGGCGGGCGGGCCCGGGGCACCCGCACGGTCGCGGGTGGGCCCGGGGCGCCCGTACCGCCGTGGGCGGGCGGCTGGTAGAACGGCGGCCATGGCGCGTTGGCGGGACGGTACGGGGACGTTGTACGGGGCGGGCACTCCGGTCGCGGTGGAGATTGCCGCGTCCTACCGGGCACGCAGGCGGGGACTGTTGGGCCGGGACGGGGTGACGGGCGCGCTGCTGCTGACGCCCGCGAGTGGGGTGCACACCTTCGGGATGCGGTTCGCGATCGATGTCGCCTATCTCGACCGGCAGTTGCGGGTGCTCGCGGTGCGCACCATGCCGCCGGGGAGGCTGGGGCTGCCGCGTCCGTGTGCCCGCCATGTACTGGAGGCGTCGGCGGGGGCGATGGGCGGGTGGGGGCTGGTGGCAGGGGTCCGCCTGACGGTTCGCACGGGGGAAGCCGGCCCGTAGGGGACGGGCCGGGGCGCCCCTCGGCGGGAGCCGTCCCGTAGGCGACGGGGTCACGGGCGCCCTTCGGCGGGGGACCACGCGGTGGCGGCGCGGCCCGGTGGCAGGCGCGGCCCGGTGGCGGCGCGGCCCGGCAGCAGGCGCAGCCCGGCGGCAGGCGCAGCCCCGGAGGTCCAGAGCCGCACCGGAGGTCCAGAGCCGCCCGCGAGAGAACCAGCACACGCTGACGCACCATCACGACCTTCAGGGACCAACCCTGCCGGATACGTCAATCCTCCCGAGGGAAACTGACCTCCACCCGACGGTTCTTCTTCCGCCCCTCCTCCGTGGAGTTGTCCGCGATCGGGTACTGCTCGCCGTAGCCGCGGATTTCGAAGGTGAGGGCGGAGCCGAGGTCCTGGGCGAGGCGGCGCTGGACGGCTCCGGCGCGTTTGCGGGAGAGGGTCAGGCCGTGAGCGGCGGAGCCGAGGTTGTCGGTGAAGCCGAAAACCCGCAGCTTCTTGGCGTGTTGTTCGGTGACCTCGTCGGCGATGGCGGCGATACGGGAGCGCGCGTCGTCGGTGAGCTCGGCGCTGTCCTTGCCGAACAACACCTCCGCCTGGAGCGCGAACGTCACGTTGTCGTTGGTGTCCTGGCGGCGTTCGGCCCCGTCGTCGGTCTCCACGACGGACTTGATGTTGAGGACCTTCGACGGGGCCAGCGTGGCGCCCTGCACCATCCGCAGATCGGGGTCGCGCGCATCGATGGCGACCGGCGGGGTGGTGTCCTCGGTCAGGCCGGGCGGGGTGTCGGCGTGCGCCACGGGGGCGGCGAGCCCGGTGGCCAGCAGCAGGGCGGCGGCGGTGACGGCGCGGCCGGTCCGGGCGGCGCGCGGCGGATGCGTACCGGCGGGGCGGGTGCCGGTCGGGTGGGGGCGGGGCGGGTGTGTCGCGGGCATGGGCGCGGTCACTCCGTGATCCGTACGTCGGCGGGCGGCATCGTCGGGAGCTGGAAATCGACCTCGGTGACCTTGGCGGGCGGGGCGGGGAACTGCGCGAAAATCGGGCGGCTCTCGCCGGGCCGCAGCCCGCTCAGGCCCGTGGTGCACAGGCATTCGCCGTCGGTGTCGCGCAGCACGAGGTACCGCTTCTTGCCCGCCTTGTCGACGAGGGTGGCGCCGGAGAGGGAGGAGCGGGAGCGGAGTTCGGATTCGTTGGAGCGCCAGTCGACGGCGTTGAAGACGCGGGTGCCGTGGTTGGCGACGGTGCCGTTGACGGTGACGAAGCCGCCGGAGTCGCGGACGACGGAGTGCAGGGTGACGGTGACACCGTCCGGGCCCTTCATCTCGCCGATGTCCTTGTCGACGTCGGCGGCAGGGGCGGTGGGCTCGGCGGAAGCGGGGCCGGCGTTGCGGGCCGGGGCCCGGTCGTCCGTCCCTCCTCCCCCGGCGTCGCCGCCACCGCAGCCGGCGACGACCAGCGCCAGGCCGACCGCGACGGCCGTGGCGGCCGCCCCTCGGGCGGCTTTCGTGGTGCGCCGCATGCTCATGGGTGCCAGTCCTTCGGTCGTCAGCGGTTCGGTGGGCGGTCGGCGGCACCCGGGACCGGCGGCGCGGTCATCGGGCGAGCCGTACGGCGAAGAGGTCGGTGGCCTCGGGCAGTCCGCGGCCGTCATGAAGGTCGCCGGGCTCCAGATGCCATGCCTTCCCGTCGCAGACGAGCCCGGGGAGGGGGGTGTCGTCCGTGCCGTGGGGGTCGTCCTTCCCCTTTCCCGCACCGGGGTCGCCGGTGCCGTGTCCGGGGGTGGAGGAGGGTACCCGCCCGCCGGGGGTCTGCGGTCCGGTCGTCGGGGGCGTGTCGCCGATCGCGCCCGCATGGCAGCGGGGTTCGACGACGGCGGTGGCGGTGGCCCGGGCGTGGGCGGACTCCGTACCGGGGATGACGGAGCGGCCGACGGCGGAGCGGGCGCGGACCTGGACGGCGAAGGAGGTGGGCCAGGAATCGGGGGTGCAGTCGGTGAGGACCGCGTCGTTGCGTCCGGCGAACCAGCCGGCGTTGTCGCAGGCGACGCGGGAGTCGGCGCCGCGGCCGTCCAGCAGATCGCGCCAGTCGGCGCCGGAGCGCAGCGCGTCGAAGAGGTTCTCGGTCAGCCGGTCGCGGTACTTCTGCCCGGCGGCGAGGGCGGCGGCGTCGGCGGCGGTCTGGGCGCCGCCCCGGCTCGCGGCCGCCTGGCCGACCGCGAAGAACGCGAGGGCGAGGAAGAGCAGCCCGGCGACCGCCACGATGTACACCGGGAACGCCTGTCCGGCATCGCGCGGCGGGCGGGCGGCGGGGGCGGTCATGGCAGCGCCGGGCGGGGCGGGTGCGGGGGCGCGGCCCGCTAGATGCCGACGACTTCGGAGATCTTGTCGGCGATGGCGTTCGCGATCTGACTGCCGAAGTCCGTGGTGGACAGCACCAGGACGATCGCCACGACCACCGCGATGATGCCGAGGTACTCGATCGAGGTCTGCCCCCGGTCGTCGTTCCTCATAATCCGCTTCACCATCGTCTTCTCCTCCATGGGCCCCCGTACCGCTCTGGTCCGGCTGGGCAGTCCCCGTGGTGTCGGCGCGTGGCTCCGCGGTCACGACACGAGAAAAGTACGCCGGAAAAGCGCTCCTGGGACAGGGAATCCCTACCCCAACCTGTTCGGAGGACACGGCGAGGGGCCGGAGCGAAAGAATCCGGCCATTCGGCGTGCGTGGCGGAAGCGACGCCCCTCGCACTCCGTTCACCCCCGATCCCCCTGCAATCTTCGTGCGGGACATCCCGTACCCCGATGGCGGCTCCACTGTGACACAACTCGTTGCTTCTGCGAAGGAGTTGGCGGCAAGCCGTCGTCGTCCGCATACGGTTTTGGCCGCGTGCCCACATCCGGTACACGGCGCTCCGCCGGGCGCCCGGAGCGGTCCGGCGATACGACCGTCCGGGCACGGCGCGCGGCGCGTACGGGTGAAAGTGGCGGCGACATGTCGGCGGCTTTCATTTCCCCATCAGGGAGCCGAAATCGGTGCCGGAGCCGAGGAAGAACCCGGCGATCAGCAGGATCATGGTCGCCGGGACCATGAAGGTGGTGACGACCATGGTGGCCTTGGGGACGGCGCGGGCGGCCCGGCGGCGGGCGTTCTGCGCGTCGGTGCGCCGCATGTCGTCGGCGATCTGGATGAGCGTGTCGACGATCGGCGCGCCCAGCTCCTCGCCCTGTTGGAGCGCGGTGACGAACTGCGCGACCTGCTCGGAGTCGTTGCGTTTGCGCAGTTCCTCGAAGGCGGTACGGCGGCTGACGCCCATGTCCATCTGGCGCAGCGTGATGCGCAGTTCGTCCGCCCAGGGGCCTTCGTAGCGGTCGGCGACGCGGTCGAGGGCCTGGCGAAAACCGAGCCCCGCGCTGACGACGACGGCGAGGACGTCGAGGAAGTCCGGCAGGGTCCGTTCGATGGTTTCCTTGCGTTGGCGGATGGCGGAGCGGATGCCGACCTCGGTCCAGAAGCAGGCGAACAGCACCATCAGCACGCCGAGCAGCGGCTGGCCGCGCAGGAACATCACCAGCGCGCCGAACAGCCCGAGCGCGCCGTAGACCGCGCGGCGGGCGGCGTAGCGGTCGACGGTCAGCCCGCCCGGGTTGCCCGCCAGGTCGATGCGGCGGCGCAGGCGCGAGACGCGTTCCGGGCCCATCAGCCGCAGCACCAGCGGCGCGTAGCGCATGCCCGTACGGTCGACGGCCGAGCCGACGGCGGTGGTGCGGCGGGCGCCGACCTCCAGGGAGAGGGCGAGGTCAGGCGGGAGTTTCGCCTCGCGGCGGTAGAGCGCGAGTCCGCCGCAGACGCCCGCGACGGACAGCCCGAAGAGCAGCGCCAGCAGAATTCCGGTGCCCATGCGTTGCCGTTCCCTGTCCCTAGACGTCGATCTTGGAGAGCCGTCGGATGAGGAAGAAGCCCAGTCCGTAGAGGACGAACGCGGCGACGACGGCGAACTGGCCGAGGAAGGAGGAGGTCATCCGGTCGATGGCGCCGGGGGCGATGCGGTTCATCAGCAGCAGGGTGCCGATGCCGAGCAGCGGCACGACGTACGCGGTGACGGTGACCTGGGAGAGCTGGGTGCGGACCTCGCGGCGGGTCTCCTTGCGCTCCTCCAGTGTGCGGGTGAGGTTGCGCAGCGAGCCGACGACGGTGCCGCCGGCGCGGTTGGCGAGGACCAGCGTGGTGACGAGGACGACGAGTTCGCGGGAGGGAAGGCGTTCGGCGAGTTCGCCGAGCGCTTCCTCGACGGAGTGGCCGACGGCGAGTTTGTCGGACACCTTGGCCAATTCCTGACCCGCCGGCGCCTCCAGCTCCTCGGCGGCCATCCCCAGCGCGGTGCGCAGCGCCAGGCCCGCCTGGGTGGCGTTGGCGAGGATGCGGGAGAGCTCCGGGAGCTGGTTGATGAACCGTTCGGTGCGTTTGCGGCGCTGCCAGTCGAGGAAGGCGAACGCGGCCCAGACGGCGGTGAGCGCGGCGATCGGCCCGAAGAACGCGGCGAGGACGGCGTGCGCGACCAGCCAGAGCGCGACGACCGCCCCGGCCAGGTAGGCGGTGAACTCGCCGGGGGTGACGTCGAGTCCGGTGGCGGCCAGCCGTTTCTCCAGGCGGCGGCCGTAGCGGGTGGCGCGGACCGCGCGGTCGAGGGCGGCGAAGCGGCGGCCCCGGCCGGACACCGGCGGGCGGTCGTCGGCGAGCCGGTCCACGACGGCGCGGCGCCGGTCCCGCCCGGACGCGTAGAGCTGGAGCCCGGCGACGGCGAGGACGCAGCTGAGCAGGGCGGCGCCGACGGTGAGGAGCGCGGGGTCGAGGGCGCGCGTCATCGGGCCTCCCGGGTGGCGAGCTGATCGTCGGTCGCGGCGACGCCGAAGGCGGGCGGGACGGACTCGCCCGCCATCCGCAGGCGTTCGGCGGTGCGGCGCGGCAGCGGGAAGTGGCGGATGTGGCCGTGGACCTGCCGGTCGGCGGTCATCGGTTCGGTCTCGAAGCGGCAGACGGCGGCGAGGCGGTACGCCTGGTGGCCGCGGGAGTCGAGGAGGGCGACCTCGGTGATGCGGCGGGCGCCGTCGGCGCCGCGCCCGAGCTGGACGAGGCAGTCGACGGCGCTGTTGATCTGGTCGCGCAGCGCCTCGAAGGGGATCTTGACGTCGGACATGGAGGCGAGGGTCTGGAGCCGCATCAGGGCGTCCTCGGCGCTGTTGGCGTGGACGGTGGCGAGCGAACCGTCGTGGCCGGTGGACATGGCCTGGAGCATGTCGAGGGTCTCGCCGCCGCGGACCTCGCCGACGATGATGCGGTCGGGCCGCATGCGCAGGGAGTTGCGGACCAGGTCACGGATGGTGATGCGGCCCTTGCCCTCGACGTTGGGCGGGCGGGACTCCAGGCGGATGACGTGGCTCTGCTGGAGCTGGAGTTCGGCGGCGTCCTCGACGGTGATGATCCGCTCGCCGTCCGGGATGAGCCCGGAGAGCGCGTTGAGCAGGGTGGTTTTCCCGGCGCCGGTGGCCCCGGAGACGACGATGTTGAAGCGGGCGCGGACGAGGGCGGCGAGCAGCAGCAGCGTCTGCTCGTCGAGGGTGCCCATGCCGAGGAGTTCGGCGAGGGCGTAGGCGCGGGGGAAGCGGCGGATGGTGAGGACGGCGCCGTTGAGGGCGAGCGGCGGGATGATGACGTTGACGCGTTCGCCGGACGGCAGCCGGGCGTCGACCATCGGATTCGACTCGTCGACGCGGCGGTTGACGGTGGAGACGATCCGCTCGATGGTCTGCATCAGCTGCTCGTGGGAGGCGAAGCGGACGGGGACGGGCTCGACGCGGCCGTGGCGTTCGACGTAGATCCGGTCGGGGCCGTTGACCATGATCTCGGTGATGGAGGCGTCTTCGAGGAGCGGTTCGAGGACGCCGAGGCCCAGCGCCTCGTCGACGACGCGGCGGATGAGCAGATCGCGTTCGGCGGTGGAGAGGACCGGGCCCTCGCGGCTGATGATGTGGCCGAGGACGCGCTCCAGGCGGGAGCGGCGTTCGACGGCGGTCAGCGCGGACATCTCCGCGAGGTCGATCTCCTGGAGGAGCTTGGCGCGGTAGACGGGCACCAGCCGTCCGTCGGAGCGGGCCTCGCCCTCCGGTTCCGGGGCGGCGATCCGGCCTTTGAGGCTCATGGCGCGAGGACTCCTTCCGGGGCGGCACCCGGTGCGTGCGCGGCCGCGGGGCGGGGCATCGTCGCGCTGCGGCTGACGGTGCCGAGGGAGACACCGGGGATGAGGGAGGGCAGGGTGACGGTCGCGGTGGCACGGACCGCGTCGCCCGCGCCGTCGACGCCGATCCGGGCGCGGTCGGCGACCCACCCGGTCATCGCGGCGCGCCCGGCGGCGGCCGGGTCGCGTGGGCGGTCGAGCGGGTCGAGCGAGGCGGTCCGGGCGGCGGCGCGGGCGCCCGTACCGGCCTGCTGCACGGCGAAGGCGGCGACGCCGAGCTGGACGACGGCGAGCGCGACGACCAGCAGCAACGGCAGGAAGCCGAGGAATTCGATGGATGCCTGGCCGCGGTCGCGGGCGTGGGCGCGGAGGCGGGCGTGGGCATGGGCACGGAGGCGGGGGTGGGCGCGGAGGCGGGCGGGCACCCGGCTCTTCCACCGCGCAGGCTGCGCCGCCCTCGTCTCCCTCGTCTTCCTCGTCTCCCTCGCCTCCCTCGTCGTCCTCATCGCCCCTCCTCGTCAACGGCTCCCGCCGTGCCGCTGACCGTCCAGGGGAAGGCGGCCGCGCCCGGGAAGAGGACCGGGACCTTGAGGCGTACGGTCGCGTGCCAGAGGCCGGAGTCGGCGGCGCAGGCCGTGGTGGCGGCGGTGCGCCAGGAGGCGGGGAGTTCGCCGGTGGCGGCGGTGCGGCAGGCGCCCGGGCCGCCGCCCTGGAGCGCGACGGCGGCGCGCGCGCCCCGGTCGGCGGCGTGCGCGGCGAGCGAGAAGGTGTAGCCGACCAGCACGAACTGCCACAGCAGCACGAGCACCAGCAGGATCAGCGGGAGCATCCCGACGAACTCGACCGTGACCTGGCCGCGGTCCCCGGCGTAGCGGGGCCGCGGGGCCGCATGCACGTGACGGGGCCGCCGGGCCACCCGGGCGCTACGGGGCCGGGCACAACGGCAGAGGGCCGGGCACGCCGCACCGGCCTGGCCGCCCCCGGCCCGACGCTCCGGGCCGGGCCGCGCCGCACGCCTCGGATCACCGCACCGGGCCGCCCGCACCACGCCGCCCCGTCCGCACCACGCCGCACTCCCCGCCCCACGGGCCCACCCCACCCCGCTCAGCCTTCCTCGTACGGAGCGGCCGGGCCCGCCGGGGACGAGAGGGCGGACGGGCCGGGAGCGGTCTGGGGAGCAGCGGGCCCGGCGGTCAGGGCCTTGCGGCGGCGGCCGGTCAGGGACGGGCGGGTGCGGTGGCCGGACTTGAGGCGGGGGACGCCGGACGAGGCGGCCACCAGGCCCAGTTCACCGGCGAGCGCCCACAGGGCCGCGCGGACGGTGGAGCGGGCGTCGAGGTCCTGTATCCGGCCGGAGTCGACGCAGGGCTGGAGCTCCTTGAAGGCGGCGGGGATGGTGGTGGCGGCGACGGTGGTGCCGGTGGCCTTGGCGATCAGCGGGGGCTGGATCTCGGTGTGCCGGGTGAGGCGGTTGACGACGGTGAGGGTGGAGCCGGCCTTGCGGATCCGCAGCCGGTCCCAGAGCCGGACCTGGCGTTTGGCGGCGCGTACGGCGACGACGTCGGGGGTGGTCACCAGCAGGGCGGTGTCGGCGAGTTCGACGGCGGCGGCGTTGGCGGACTGCATCTGGGAGCCGCAGTCGGCGATGACGACGTCGTAGCGGGCGCGCAGCGCGGTGACGATCTGCCGGGCGGCGCGGTCGTCGACCTCCTCGCCGCGTTCGCCCTCCTCGGGCGCGAGGAGCAGCGCGAGGCCGGTGGGGTGATCGTGTATGGCGTCGGCCAGGACGCGGGCGGAGAGGTCGGCGATTCCGGCGAGGTCGACGACCGAGCGGCGGAACTGGACGTCCAGGTAGGAGGCGATGTCGCCGGACTGGAGGTCGAGGTCGACGAGGGCGACGCGGCGGCCCGCCTGGCGGGCGGCGAGGGCGAGTTGGACGGCGGTGACGGTGGTGCCGGTGCCGCCCTTGGCGCCGGTGACGGTGAGCAGCGTCCCGGCCGGTCCCGGTGGGGCCTCGCGGCCGCCGCCGAGGTGGACGCGGACCCCGGCGGCCCACTGGGCGGCGGCCTGGACCCGCGCGGCGAGTTCGTCGTGACCGAGCGGCAGCCCGGCGACGCCGCGGGCGCCCGCGTCCATGGCGGCGGAGTAGAGCGCGGGCCCCGCGTCGGCGGTGAGCAGGACGACGCCGACGGCGGGGAAACGGAGCGCGACCTCGCGGATCAGGTCGAGGGCGGGCAGCGGTCCGATGCGTTCGTGGACGAGGACCACCTCGGGCAGCGCCTCGACGGCGGCGGGCCCGGCGGCGTCCGGCGGCGCGGCTCCGGCCAGCGCGTCGAGGAGCGCGGCGGATTCGGCGACCGGCGGCGCCGCGGCCACGTCCGGCACCCCGGCGAGCAGGGCGGTCAGGGCGCGGGCGGCGTCGGGGTCGCCGACGGCGGGCAGGATGCGGATGGTCACCGGGGCCTCCGGGTCACTTGTCGCCGTCCAGGGTGTAGGTGCGCTCGCCCGGCGGGATGGCGCGGTCGGAGCCGGGGGCGAGCAGGGCGAGGCGTACGTGGGAGGCGAAGGACTCGGCGTAGGCGACGCGTTGGGCGTCCTTGGTGTCGAGCGAGAAGGTGATCGGGACGGCCTCGCCCTCGCGGCGGGTGCCGGAGGCATCGCCGGGGTCCTGTGCGGCGAGCGGGGTCAGCTTGCCGACGTCGATGACCTGGGCACCGGCCACGATGACCTTGGAGACCGGCTTGTCCTCGGGGCGCTTGCCCTCGAAGGTGGCGTAGATGTTGACCCGGGCACCCGGGGTGATCTTCCCGGCGACGCCGGTGGCCGCGTCGATCATGATGGCGATCTCCTGGCGGCCGGGCTGGAGCGCGGGCCGGGCGACGATCATGTCGTTCTGGAGCAGCGAGCCCTTGTGGAGCGGGGTGACCGCTATCTTCCCGCTGAGGGCGTCGAGGTCGGTGACGGCGGTCGGCGGCAGCCAGCGCTCGGGCATCGCGACCTTCTCGAACTGCCCCGGGTCGAGCGGGGTGTAGGCCGGCACATCGGCCTTCAGCCGGTACGCGGTCCGCTCCGGGCCGACCTTCGACTCGACGTTACGGATGACGGAGAGCACCCCGGCGAAGGCGCCGGCCGCGCACAGGACCGACAGCAGGAGCAGGATCAGGCCGCGGCGCTGACGTGCGTTCATGGGTGGGGGACCTCGATCGGGGCGGGACGGGGCTGTTGCGGACGGGGCTGTTGCGGACGGGGAACGCCCCCGGGAACGCCGGGCGGCGCCACCGGGGAGAGCCCGAGGGCGTACGCGGGGCCGGAGGGGGGCGGGGCGAAGGGCGCGGGACCGGCGAGAGGGAGACCGGTGGGCGGTGGCCCGGTGGGCGGCGGTCCGGCGAACGGGCCGCCGGGGAGCGGGCCGGGGAGCGGCGGGCCGCCCGGGTGCGCGCCCGGGTACCGCGGACCGGTGGGCGGCGCGTCCGGTGGCAACGAGGCGGGGGCCGCGGGGAGACCCGGTACGCCCGCCGTACCGGGGGCACCCGGCTCGCCGCAGATGCCCGACGGCCCGCCGACGCCCGGTGTCCCGGAAACGCCCGGCAGCCCCGGCAGCCCCGGCGCCCCCGGCACCCCCGGCGCGCCGAACGGCTGGGCCACGGGGGGCGCTTCCCCGGGCGGCATCGCCGCGGGCGGCACCGCACCGGGCGGCATCGCAGCGGGCAGCGGGCCGGGCCGCACAGTGTCGGCAACCCGCACCCCGGTCCCCGGGCCACCCTCCATGGCGGCCCCGGCACCGCCCCCCGGCGGCAGTGCGTTCCGCGTGCCCGTCGAGCCGCCGGTCACCGCGCGTCCACCTGCGGCAACGTGCTCCCCGCCGCGGCCGGGCGTACCGCAGAACGCGCAGCGGTCGCCGAGGAGTTCGAGGCCGCACCAGCCGCAGTCCTCGCGGCGTACCGAGGAGACCAGGCGGTGCAGCAGCGCCGGGTCGGGGATGGCGGCGGCGAACTCGACGAGCTTGCGGGTGCCCCACCAGCGGGCGGACTCGGCGGGCAGCGGCACCTCGTGAGTGCCGCGCACCTGCCAGGCGGGGGCGAGGACGGAGCCGACCCAGTCGCCGCTGAAATGCCCCCTGGCGACCGTCAGTTCCGTGGCGTACGAGGGGGCGGGCAGGGCGGCCTCGGTGCTGTGGCGCTCCACTCTGACCAGGTGCGGCGCGGGCGCGGCAAGGACCGCGAACTGCACGCCGGGCAGCCAGGACGCCATATGGGCGCGGAGGTCGACCGCGACGCGCTCCAGCCCGCCGACCGTACCGAGCAGCGCCCCGGCGTGGATGTAGTGCGCCAGCAGCCGGGCGGCGCAGGCGAGGACGCCGGGGCTGAGCGCCGAGCGGGAGAGTTCGCGCAGCTGTCGGGCGAGGACGGCGAGGCCCAGGGGCGGCAGGTCCACCTTGACCAGGGCGATGCGGTCGCTCTCCAGGAGGCCACGGAGGGTGTGCAGCCGCCGTACGTGCGCCTCCGGGCAGGCGTCGGAGTACAGGACGACAAGATGGCCGTGGTGTTCGAGGACCGCGGCGGTCTGCGTCAACGCCTCGTCGAGCGGCTGGAGATGCGGGGCGGGGAGCACCACCGCCGCGGGGGTGGTGCGGTCGGCGGCGGGCAGCGCGAGATCGGAGCCGGTGACGGCAATCGCGGTCGGCACGCGCTCCCTCCCAACTCCCTCCGGCCTCCGGATCCCGGGACCGCTGTCTGCACTGCTTGCGCACTCGGCGCCGTACGTCCAGCACTTTATCCGCGAGATACGTCCGGGAGAACACGTTCCGGGCCACTCGCCCCGCCCCTGCGGCCCCTGCGGAAGGGCCACTTCACCTCCTCGCCATCGTCACGCCCGCCACCCGCACGGGGCAACGGGTGGTGTCGGAAACCTTGACAGGGGCATTGGTCTGGACCACGTTGTACGGCAGCACAGGGGCCCCTGAGCGCGCATCCGCACACCCCCAACTCCCCCACACACGGAGGCAGTCGTGGTTGGCGCACGAAGCAGGAAGACACGTTCCGGTACGACGAGGAAGGCGCTGCCGGCCGTGGTCGCCGTGGCGGCGCTACTGTCGGGCGGCGCGCTGTCCGCGGGCACCGCACAGGCGGCGCCCGACAGCCACCGGCAATCCGCTCCGGCGGCGGGCGCGTCCGCCGTCGCCAAGCACGCGGTGACCGGCTACTGGCAGAACTTCGACAACGGCGCCACCGTCCAGAAGCTCAAGGACGTCGACGACGCGTACGACATCATCGCGGTCGCCTTCGCCGACGCGACGGGCAAACCGGGCGAGATCACCTTCACCCTCGATCCGGCGGTCGGCTACGGCTCCGCGGACGACTTCAAGGCCGACATCAAGGCGAAGCAGTCGGCGGGGAAGTCGGTGATCCTCTCCGTCGGCGGCGAGAGGGGTTCCGTCTCCGTCAGCGACTCCGCCTCCGCGGACACCTTCGCCGCGTCGGTGAACACGCTGATGGACGAGTACGGCTTCAACGGCGTCGACATCGACCTGGAGAATGGCCTGAATTCCACCTATATGACACAGGCGCTGAAGGCGGTGCACGCCAAGCACCCCGATGTGGTGGTGACGATGGCGCCGCAGACCCTCGACATGCAGTCGCCGCAGAACGAGTACTTCAAGACGGCGCTGGGGATCAAGGACTTCCTGACCGTCGTCAACATGCAGTACTACAACAGCGGTTCGATGCTGGGCTGTGACGGCAAGGTCTACTCGCAGGGCACGGTGGACTTCCTGACCGGGCTCGCCTGTATCCAGCTGGAGAACGGTCTGGATCCCTCACAGGTCGCCCTCGGCGTCCCGGCGTCCTCCAGCGCGGCAGGCGGCGGCTACACCGCGCCGTCGGTGGTCAACGACGCGCTGGACTGCTTGACGAAGGGCAGCGGCTGCGGCACGTTCAAGCCGTCGAAGACGTACCCGGGGCTGCGCGGCGCGATGACCTGGTCGACGAACTGGGATGCGGCGAACGGCAACGCCTTCGCCTCCCAGGTCGGCGGGCACGTGCACGGGCTGCCGTAGCCTCCCGCGGCGCGGGCCCGGATGCGGCGGGCCTCCCCAGCGCCACCCCCCATACGGGCCGGGCCCCGCGTAGCGTGCGCGCGGGGCCCGGCCTCTTCGTATGACGCGGTATCAGCGGCGGACGCCGGACGGCTTGGGGAGTTCACAGCCGGAGGCGTTCAGGTCGAGCTTGTTCCCGGCGGTGAAGCACTTCGGGATGCCGTAGGTCTCCTGGCCGTAAGGGGTGCCCTTGTGGACGGTGACCTGGCCGCTCTCGTCGACCTCGCACGGGTTGTTGAGCGTGCACTTCTCACCGTCCTCGTTGACGGTGTTGTTGATGGCGGTGACCTTGCCGGTCTCGTCGTCGACCACCGGGGAGCCGGAGGTGCCGCCGATGGTCTTGCAGTCGGTGGTGTAGCGGACCGAGTCCTTCCAGGTCCAGTCGCCCTCCTTGAGCTGGGGGACGAAACCGTCGATGGAGCAGGCGTAGGTCTGCTTCCAGTAGCCCGACACGACGGTGATCTTGTGCCCCTGGGTGGGGTGCGCGGTGTCCACCTCCAGCGGCTTGATGCCGTACTTCTGCTGGATGTCGGCGTAGGTGGAGCCGGTTTCGTACAGGGTGACGTCGGTGTCGGTCATCGTGGCGTAGACGACCTTGGTGGCCTTGACGGTGCCGAGGTCACCGGCGCCGGCGTCGAGGACGGTGAAGCTGCGGCTGGAGGGCTGGTCGACGATGACCTCACCGGCGCCGGGCATCCCGGACTCCAGGCAGTGTCCGTTGGTCATGACGAGCGCCGGGTCGGTGTCCTTGGACGTGGGCAACTTGACGATCGAGCCGGAGCAGTTGCTGAGCGCGACGGTGCCGGCGAAGTCCACGGCCTTGGTGTGGACGCCGTGCTGCGCCGGGGCGGATATGGGCGTGGCCGCACGGAACGTGTGGGGGACGTCCGTACCGGACTTCGGGGCGGCACCGGCCGTTCCGGCGGTGCCCACCAGGGCGGCGGCGCCCAGGACGACGGTGGCGAGGGTGCCGACGAGAGGTCGGTTCATTGTGGGGTCCTCTCATGCTGCGTACCGCAGGGCGAACAGCCCTTCGGTTTGTCGTGCGCATTGTTGGCTGGGCCGGGCCCCAGGGCAATGAATCGGCCCGAATCGAGGGGAAGTTGGCGCACCGTGCCACCTTGCGCCGCCCGGAGCGCCGTGGTCGTCCCGTTCCGTCCAGGGGAGGGGAAGGGGTACGGACAGGACGACGGCGTGTCGCGTTCGGAGATGCCGAAGTACTTCGCGACCGTCCAGAAGCCGCCGTCGTTGACGTGCGAGCCGAAGATCGAACCGGCGGAGATCGCCATGATGATCAGCGCCAGGTGCGGCTGGGACAGGCCCTGGTTCTGGACGAGCGGCAGGACAATCCCGGCGGTCGTGACGATGCCGTCGGTTCAGCTCAGGACGGCGAGGGCGTCGATCTCGATGAGCAGGCCCTTGGGCAGACCGACGTAGACGGTCGTACGGGCGGCGGGCGGCGCCTGGAGGCCCTGCTCCTCGAAGTAGGCGTTGTAGATCTCGTTCATCTCGGCGAAGTGGTCCACGTCGGTGAGGTAGACGCGCATCATCATGACGTCGTCCCAGCTCGCGCCGCCCTCTTCGAGGATCGCCTTGACATTGGCGAAGGTCTGGAGGGTCTGCTCGCGCAGGGTGGGGCCGGCCGGGGTGGGGGCCTTCCCCTCCTCGGCGGGGAGGAAGCCGACCTGGCCGGCGACCTGGAGGAGGTTGCCCTTCTTGACGCCGTGGGAGAACTTCGCCGGCGGGGTGGTGTGGGTGGCCGGGGTGAGCGCGGTCTTCTCGGTCATGGTGTTCAGGCTTCCTGTGCGGGTCCGGCGGAGGGCCGGGGGACTGCTGTTCCGGAGTACTCCCGGCTGATGGCGTCGGCGGTGCGGCGCAGCAGCGGGAGGAGGGTGAGGAGTTCGTCGGCGGTGACGACGACGTTCGGTGCGGAGACCGACATCGCGGCGACCACCCGGCCGTCGGCGCCGCGGATCGGGGCGCCGATGCAGTTGATGGACTCCTCGTGGCCGCCGAGGTCGGTGGCCCAGCCCTGTTCGCGGACCTTGGCCAGTTCGGCCAGGAAAGCCGCGGCGTTCGGCGTCGAACGGGACGTGTAGAGGGGGTAGTCGAGCTTCTCCGCGACGGCGCGGCGCTCGGGTTCGGACAGGTCGGAGAGGAGCAGTTTGGCGACGGCGGCGACGGTGATCGCGACGGGCTTGCCGATCCGCGAGTACATCCGCACCGGGTAGCGGCTCTCGACCTTGTCGATGTAGAGGACCTCGTTCTCCTCGTAGACGGCGAGGTGGACGGTGTGTCCGCAACTCTCGTTGAGGGCGACGAGGTGGGGGTGGGCGATATCGCGGACGTCCAGGTTCTCGACGGCCTGCTGGGCGAGGGCGAAGAGGCGGGCGCCGAGGCGGTAGCGCTGGTCGGGCTGGCGGTAGACGATGCCGTGCTCGTGCAGGGTGCGCAGCAGCCGCAGCGCGGTCGACTTGTGGACGCCGAGGCGGACCGCGACCTGTTCGAGGTTGGCCGGGCCCTCGGCCAGCAGCGGAAGGATGCTCAGTGCGCGGTCTACTGTCTGGCTCATGTCTGGGGGGCCTCCACCCGTGCGTCGTGCATCCCCGTCGTCCAGCCGGGGCCGAGTCGCAGTCTCCCCCAGTCGTCGGCGGGAAGGGCGACGAGGCGGTCGGCGAGGGCGCGTGGCGGGGGTACGGCGAGGTCGCCGGGGACGGTGAGCGCGGCGGCGGCCGTCAGGTGCCCGTGCCGGATCCGGTCGAAGACCGGCAGCCCGCGCAGGGTCCCTGACAGAAAACCGGCGGCGAAGGCGTCACCCGCACCGACGGAGGCGATGACGTCGACGGTGAGGGCGGGGGCGTAGGTGAGGGTGTCGGGGGCGGGCGTGGCGGAGGCGGGCGTGTAGGAGACGGGCCTGTCGGAGGCGGGCGTGGCGCCACCGGGGTGCGCGGCGGGCGTGTCCGCGAGGGCGGCGGGCGCGGCGGCGCCAGGGTGCGCGGCGGGCGCGGTCGCCCCGGCGCCGGCGGCGTCCCCGGCCTCCCCACCGTCCCTGCCGTCCCCGTCCTCCCGGTGGAGCACCGTGACCCCCTCCGCCCCCTGCTTGACGACGAGAACGCCCGGTTCGGGTAGCGCCGCGCGGATCGCCTCGGGTCCGTGCAGATCCCAGGCGGCCGCGGCCTCGTCCTCCCCGACAAAGACCACATCGGCGCCGCGGGCCAGGTCGAGGAGGGTTTCCGGGCCCTGCGGGCGGCCCTGCCACAGCCCGACGCGGTAGTTGACGTCGAAGGAGACGAGGGGGCGGCCCGGGGTGCGGCGTGTGAGGGTACGCAGCACGTCGAGGCAGCTGTCGGAGAGGGCCGCGGTGATGCCGGTGAGGTGCAGCACCCGGGCCCCGGCGAGGGCGGCGGGCCCCGGGGAGCCGGGGGTCATGGCAGAGGCGGCGGAACCGGCGCGGTAGTAGACGACCTCGGCGGTGCCGGGCGCCTCGCCGTCGGCCCCCGTGGCCCGCTCCCCCGCCGTACGGAAGTAGACGCCGGTCGGGCGGTGCGGGTCGCGGGCGACGTGGCCGGTGTCGACGCCGTGCGCGGCGATGGCGGCGACGAGGTGGTCGCCGAAGCCGTCGGCGCCGACCCGGGAGACCCAGCGGACGCGGTGTCCGGCGGCGGCCAGGACGCAGGCGACGTTGGACTCGGCGCCACCGATGGCGCGGTCGAAGGACGGCACATCGGCGAGGCGCCCGGGGCGGGACGGCAGGAAGGTGACCATGGACTCGCCGAGGCAGACGACGTCGGTGCCGCCCGCCGGGAGCCCGGCGCCGCGCTCGGCGGCGGCACCGTCCTGGCCTGCGGTGCCGCCGGCGTGCGAGAGCCTGGTCACGAGGGTGGTGTTCCTTAGCTGTGCCATGCGGGGAAGCCGTGGCTGTGCCGTGCGGGGAAGCCGTGGCCGCGGTCGGGGACCCGGCCGCGCCGGTGCCGGTGATGGCTCGGATGTTAGACAGCATTAAGCGATATACGCAATGGATGTTGCAGCTAATGCAACGCACACACCCTTGGGGGTGCCCCGCCACGGCCCGGCCCCCACCCGGCCCCCCGGCCACCCGGCCGCACCGCGCATACTTCGCCCTGCACCGACCCAGCACGCCGCGGCGCAGCCCGCGCCCCGGCGTCCTTCCCTGAGGAGGCCCCCATGGCCGACGACCGGCTCACCGACGACCGGCCCGCCACGGACCCGCACACCCCGGCCCTCGCGTCGGCGGCAACCCGGGCCTTGGCGGACGAACGCGTCGACCACCGCTTCAAGGCGCTCCCCCCGGACGCCGAGGGCCGCACCGTCGGTGAACTGGCCGCCGAACGTCGCAACCTCTTCGACGGCGGCTTCACCACCCCCGTCCTCGCCCTCTCGGCCGAGTCCGTCACCCACAACCTCGCGCTGATGGAGACGTACGCGCTCCGCCACGGCCTGGCCTTCGCCCCGCACGGCAAGACCTGCATGGCCCCGCAGCTCTTCGTCCGCCAGCTGGAACACGGCGCCTGGGGCATCACCGCCGCCGTCCCCCACCAGGCCCGCGTCTACCGCGCCCACGGCATCGCGCGGATCTTCCTGGCCAACGAACTCGTCGACCCCGCCGCCCTCCGCTGGCTCGCCGCCGAACTGGACGCCGACCCGGAGTTCCGCTTCGTCTGCTACGTCGACTCCGTGCGCGGCGTCGAGCTGATGGACGCCGCCCTGCGCGAGGCCGGGGCCCGCCGCCCCCTCGACGTCGTCATCGAACTGGGTGCGGGCGAGGGCGCCCGCACCGGCGCCCGCACCGACGCCGACTGCCGCGAGGTGGCCGCCGCCGTCGCCGCGACCGCCACCCTGCGCCTGGTCGGCTTCGCCGGTTACGAGGGCGAGGTCCCCGACGCCGACCACGCCAAGGTCACCTCCTGGCTGCGCCGCCTGGTGGCGCTCACCGGCGCGTTCGACGCCGAGGGCCGCTTCGCCGGGGTGGACGAGATCATCGTCAGCGCGGGCGGCAGCGCCTGGTTCGACGCGGTCGCCGAGGTCTTCGAGGAGATCCCCGAGCTGTCCGCCCCGGTCCTGAAGCTGCTGCGCTCGGGCGCGTACGTCTCGCACGACGACGGCCACTACCGCCACCTCACCCCGTTCAACCGCGTCCCCGAAGAGGGCGCCCTCCAGCCCGCGTTCCGCCTCTGGGCGCAGGTCATCTCCCGCCCCACCCCGCACCAGGCGTTCGCCAACGCCGGGAAGCGCGACGCCGCCTACGACCTCCACCTTCCGCAGGCCCAGGTGGTCCGCTCCGCCCGCGACGGCGCCGAGCGCCCCGCCACCGGCGTCACCGTCACCGGCCTGTCCGACCAGCACGCCTGGCTGGCCACCGAGTCCGCCGACGCCCTGGAGGTCGGCGACTGGGTCGGCATGGGCCTCTCCCACCCCTGTACCTCCTTCGACAAGTGGCAGCTGATCCCGCTGGTCGAGGCGGACGGCACGGTCGTGGACTTCATCCGGACGTTCTTCTAGGAGGCGGCGGGGCCGGGCGTGAGCGCTTCGTTCAGGGAGGCTTCCTGAACGAAGCGCTCCCCGCCCGGCCCCTCTCTCCTCCCGGCCCCCACCCGACCGGCGCACCACCCGGGACACCGGCCGCACGCTCGACCGCAAGGCCGAAGTACCGAGAAGTACCGAAAGGCAGCAGTACCGAAAGGCAGCCCTCATGGACACCGTGTTCCGCGACGTACGCGTCATCGACGGATCGGGCGGCCTGTCTTACCGCGCCGATGTCGCCCTGGACGGCGGCCGGATCGCCGTCCTGCACTGCGAGGGCGACGGCGGCCCGCGCCCGTCCGCCCGCCACACGGTCTCCGCCGACGGCCTCGCCCTCGCCCCCGGCTTCATCGACATGCATGCCCACAGCGATCTCGCGCTGCTCCGCGACCCGGCGCACGAGGCGAAGGCGGCCCAGGGCGTCACCCTCGAAGTCCTCGGCCAGGACGGCCTGTCGTACGCGCCCGTCGACGACCGCACCCTCGCGGAGGTCCGCGCCCAGATCACCGGCTGGAACGGCGGTGGCCCCGGAGACGATGCCATCGACTTCTCCTGGCGCTCCGTCGGCGGCTACCTCGACCGCCTCGACCATGGCTTCGACGGCGCCGGCATCGCCCTCAACGCCGCCTACCTCATCCCGCAGGGCACCGTCCGGATGCTCGCCATGGGCGGGGACGACCGCCCCGCCACCCCCGACGAGCTGACCCGCATGAAGCAACTCGTCGCCGAGGGCCTGCAACAGGGCGCCGTCGGCCTCTCCTCCGGCCTCACCTACACCCCCGGCATGTACGCGTCCGATGCCGAACTGACCGAACTGTGCCGCGTCGTGGCGGAATACGACGGCTACTACTGCCCGCACCACCGCTCCTACGGCGCCGGGGCCCTCCAGGCGTACGAGGAAATGATCGCCCTCACCCGCGAGGCGGGCTGCGCCCTCCACCTCGCCCACACCACCATGAACTTCGGCGTCAACAAGGACCGCGCCCCCGAGCTGCTGGCCCTCCTGGACGCGGCACTCGACGGCGGCGCCGACATCTCCCTCGACACGTACCCGTACACCCCCGGCTGCACGACGCTCGTCGCGATGCTGCCGAGCTGGGCGAGCGAGGGCGGGCCGGACGCGATCCTCGCCCGCCTCCGGGACGAGGAGAGCGCCGCCCGTATCCGTCACACCATGGAGGTCGAGGGCGCCGACGGCTGCCACGGCGTGCCGATCGAGTGGGGCACCATCGAGATCTCCGGGACGACGGATCCGGCGCTCGCCGCCTACGTCGGCCGGACCGTCGCGGACAGCGCCGCCGCGCGCGGCGAGGAACCGTGGACCGTCGCCCGTCGCCTGCTCGTCGCGGACCGCCTCGGCCCGACGATCCTCCAGCACGTCGGCCACGAGGAGAACGTCCGCCGCATCATGCGCCACCGCGTCCACACCGGCGGCTCCGACGGCATCCTCCAGGGCGCCAAACCGCACCCCCGCGCCTACGGAACGTTCCCCCACTACCTGGGCCGCTACGTCCGCGAGCTGGGCGTCCTCTCCCTGGAGGAGTGCGTCGCCCACCTCACGTCCCGGCCCGCCGCCCGCCTGCGCCTGCCCGACCGGGGCCTGATCCGCGAGGGCTACCGCGCCGACCTCGTCCTCTTCGACCCGGAAACGGTCGCCGCGGGCTCCACCTTCGACGCCCCGCGCACCCTGCCCACCGGCATCCCGCACGTCCTCATCGACGGCCAGTTCGTCATCGAGAACGGCCACCGGACGGAGGTCCTGGCGGGCCGCTCGGTCAGGCGCGCAACGCCCCGCCCTTGACCGCCGAAACGAAGCTGCCCCAGGCACCGGACCCGAAGACCAACGTGGCACGGGTCCGGTCCTTGGTGTCGCGAACGGGGACGATGCCGGGGAGGTCGTCGGCGACCTCGATGCAGTCCCCGCCATCACCATTGGTGTAGGTGCTGGTGCGCCAGCGGGCTGCGCCGAGGAAGCCTTCGCCGATTTCGACGCAGTCGCCGCCGGAGCCGTTGCTGTAACTGCTGGTGCGCCACTCGGCGGTGCTCAAGTCAATCCGCGCGCTTGCCATTTCGGTAGTCCTCCGCCGTCGCCTCGATCATCTCCAGGGACGCCTCCAGTGGCAGTGCGGCGGCCCTGAGCAGATCGTACGACCTGCGGTACTCCTCCACGAGCGCCGGATCGTCAATGGTCACACCACTGTGCAGCGACTCCGTGTAGACGAGCGGCGGGGCGTCGGGGAACGTCATGAGCTTGGCCGTGCCGAGCATGAAAGGGTGCGGCCCCCGGTTGCGCGGAAGGATCTGTGGAGCGATCCGGTGCCGACGCGCAAGCGCGGCGATGTGCTCAAGCTGCTCGGCCATCTCCGCCGGAGGCAGGATGGGCTCACGCAGCAACGACTCGTGCAGGACCACCCAGTACATCGGCGTCTTGTGGTCGTCCTCGAAGAGACGGGCTCGCGCCATCCGCCCGTTGGTCTTCTCCTCCACCTCCTCGGCGGGCGCCAGCGGATGCGTCGCCCGCACAACCGCCCGTGCGTACGCGGCGGTTTGCAGCAGCCCGGGGAAGACGCTGGGACACCACTCCTCGATGGTCTTCGCGTGGGTCTCCGCCTCCAGTACGCGAGTGAAATAGCTGGCATGGCCATTGCGGGCCGCCTTCCGCACGTCCTCGCACCGCCGCTTGAAGAAGCCATCCGTGCCGAGCACGCGGTCCACATGGGCGGCCAAGTCCATCGGCATCCGCCGCTGCCCCCGCTCGATCTCGCTCAGATAGCTCACGGAGTAGTAGCAGTCCTTGACCACGTCCTTGAGGGTCAGGCCCGCCTCCTCCCGCTTCCAGCGCAGCTCGGAACCGTAGAAGGCGGGGACACTTTCCGAACCGTCAACATCCTTGCGTGCAGGCATTTTTCACCGCTCCACGGTCTTCGTACCGAAAGGGAAGGGCCTTCCACGGTACGCCGGTCCGCGTCACGCTGTGAGCGGATCGTCACCGAACGCACAGGAAGCCGACACCATGCCGCACGCCTACCACTACCCGCACCACGACGACATCGACGACTGCGTCGAGGAACTGCGCGCCGCGCTCGCCGCGCACGGCATCACGCTCCCCTCTCTCGGCATCGACCTGCCGTCGTACGCGGGGAGTTGCACCGCCCCGCTGATCGCCCTCGGCAACTGCAACACCGCCACCGTCCGCCGCCTTTCCGCCGCCCTCCACCAGGCCGTTTCCGGTACGGGTACGGCGCGATGACGGAGCGGCGGGACGGGGAACGTGCCCCGAAGGAGCCGCCTTCCGGGCCCGAGGAGACCCGGCGGGAAGAGTTGGCCGAGGAGGTCCGGCGGCTCAACAGATGGTCGTCAGGAGGGGGCGGGCGCCGCTGAAACGCGCGCCCCGTACGCCTCGATGCGCGGGGCCGCCTGCCTCACTCTGCGTGACAGTCACCCCCGGCTCGCCGCCGCCGTACCGCCAGCGCCTCCTCGACCCAGTCGAGCAGCACCCACAGATCGCCGGTCACGCCGAGCGACCCGACCTCGTCGGCCCGGCGCGCGCTCTCCGGGGTGACCCGTCCGGTCAGGAAGCCGACCGGGCCGTCGTACAGCCCCTCGTCCCGCAGGCGCCGGACGAGGGCGAAGCCGCCGTCCGGATCGCCGCCCAGGGAGCAGCCGGAGAGGACCAGGTCCACCCGGCGGTCGGCGACCCGGGTCAGCACCTCCGCCTCGGTGGCCACGACCCGCACGTCCACGCCCGGCCGCCGCACCCGCGCGACCAGCGACGACAACGTCTCGGGGGCGTCGTCCAGCCACAGGACGGCGAGATCCGCATCGGACCCGCCGTCCGACCGCTGCTCCGGAAGGGGCTCCGACGGCCGCAGCCCCGGGGCAGGCGCCTCGGCCAGCTCCTCCGCGACCTCCCGCACCATCGCCCGCAGCTCCTCCTCCTGGTTGGTGATGCGCGCACCCAACGACGCGGCGCGGTCCTCCCGTTCGGGGCTCTGCCGGATCGTGTAGAAGATCACCGGGCCCTCGTACAGCGGCCTGCTCCGGAAGCGCTCGACCATCACGAACCCGGAGCTGTGGTCACGGCCGCGGCTGATGTCCGAGATCAGCAGATCGGGCATACGCTCCCGCAGCGCGCCGACCGCCTCCCGGGTCGACGTCACATGCCGCACCCGCACCCCCATGTTCAGCAGCATCTCCATCACCTCGCCCTTGCGGTCGGGCTGGTCGTCCACCCAGAGCACATCGAGCCGCACCGGCAGGGGCTGCCTGTACTGGGCGCGCAGGTGGCTCACGTCCATCCAGGCGGCGTCGCCCAGCCTGATCGACGCGGGATCGAAGGAACCCGCCACGATGGATTCCCTCACCCTGACCGGCCCGCCGGGGAAACCGGCCCTGACGGAACCGTCGTCCCGCTCCGGACCCGCCGACGGCTCCGGGGAGGCATCCCGCTCCGGTGCAGCGCCCGGCAGGCTGCCGCCCGGCGGAGACGTCATCGCCCAGGCGAGCGGCGACCCGTCCGCGTCGAGCCCGTCGCGCATCCCGCCCAGGACCTCCCGCAGCGGCTCCCAAGCGGCCGACATCCGGGAGGGGCCGTCCCCGGAGAGCGCCGGCCCCTCGCGCAACCGCAGCAGCAGCCGTGCCGCGTCGTCCAGACCGACCAGCTCGTCGATCAGCGAGACGAAACCGGAATTGAGCACCAACTCCGGGAATTCCCTCGGCAGTTGGCGCTCCAGCAGGGCCAGCGTCTCCGGCCCGAGCGCGTCAGGTCCCTCCGGCAGCACCAGGTCATAGCGGCCGACGAAATCCGCCGCCTGCGCCACCTCCCCCTCGGCGACCGACCCGCGCGGCGCCAGCAGCGTCCGCCGCACCTCCCGGTACGTCCGGAACTCCGCGACCACATCGCCGTCCACCGTCCCCGACGGGCCGGTCATCATCCGGTAGAAGTCCGGATAGAAGTACTGGAGCAGCAGCGTGCGCAGCACCGCGTCCGGGCCGAAGTCGCGCCAGACCGGATTCAGCGTCGCTTCCAGCACCAAGCCGTTGACCAGGCGTTTGATGCGCCGCGGGTTGCGCGCGCTGCGCTGTGCCAGCAGTTCCACCAGCGTGTCGTCCAGCAGCGGCTCGACGCCCGCGGTCCGGGCGCACCAGCGGATGTACTCCTCGACGCCGCGGCCGTCCGGCGCCGGAATCCGGTAGCTCGTCTGAAAAATTTTCTCCATGAACGCCGACCCGGCGGGCGACAGATCGCGCAGCAGCCCGTTCGGCCCCATCGCGGAGCGGTCGCAGCCGACGACGAAGGCGAGCCCCGGCACGTCCAGATAGACCTTCACCGCCTCGCAGACCGCGAGCACCGTCTCCTCCGAGCATCGGTCCAGGTCATCGATGAACACGACCAGCATCCGCCGCAGCTCACCGGCGCTCTGCGCCCACTCCCCGACCAGCTCGCCGATGGCCGTCCGCATCTCGTTCCTGGCCTGCGAATTGACGGACAGGTTCTTCCACAGCTCGTCCACCAGACCGGCGACGCCCAGCGGGCCCGCGGCGACCGTCGTCACGGCGCGCACCACCCGCAGCAGCGCCCGCTGCTCGGAGGCGCGCGCCAGCCCGCGCCGCAGCACCCGCCGGTCGAACCGCATCAGGACTGACTTGATCAGCCCCTCCAGCGCGTCCGCGCCGGTCGACGTCCAGGCGTTGTACCAGACGGTGTGCACCTCGGGCTGCGCCGTCAGCTCCGCGTCGACAAGCCGCATCAGGCTGCTCTTGCCCATCCCCCACCCGGCGTCCACCGCGAGGGTGAACGGCGTCGCGGGGCGCGAGGCGACCAGCAGCCCCGCCAACCGCCGCGCCGCCGCCTGCGCCCCGAGCAGATCCCCGCCCGCCTCGGTCACGGGCTCATCGCTCAACAACGAGAACGGTGTACTCCCCGCGCCCCCGCTGTCCCCGCTGCCGCCGCCGTGCCGCCCTGCCATCCGACCCCCGCGTCCCCGCCCCGGTCCGGCGAACGCGCCCCTGGCCGGGCGCCGCCCGCCGACGAACGCCCGGAGCGTACCGCCGCTCCACCGCGCCCCGCAGCCGATCCGTCCGCCCGCTCCCCCACCGGCCCAACGTGGGCAAAAACACCGCGCCGAGCCCCCTGAGCGCCCGTAAGGTGGCGGACATGCAGGTCATCCAGTCAACGAAGCTCGCCAACGTCTGCTACGAAATCCGCGGCCCGGTGCTGGAGGAGGCGATGCGGCTGGAAGCGGCAGGCCACCGCATCCTCAAGCTCAACACCGGCAACCCCGCGGCGTTCGGCTTCGAGTGCCCGCCGGAGATCCTGGAGGACATCCTCCGCTCCGTCGGCACCGCCCACGGCTACGGCGACGCCAAGGGCCTGCTCTCCGCCCGCCGCGCGGTCATGCAGCACTATCAGACCAAGGGCGTCGAGGTCTCCGTCGACGACATCTACCTCGGCAACGGCGTCTCCGAGCTGATCCAGATGTCCATGCAGGCGCTCCTCGACGACGGCGACGAGGTCCTCGTCCCCGCACCGGACTACCCGCTGTGGACGGCGTCCGTCTCCCTCTCCGGCGGCACCGCGGTCCACTACCGCTGCGACGAGCAGGCCGACTGGATGCCGGACCTCGCCGACATCGAATCCAAGATCACCGACCGCACCAAGGCGATCGTCGTGATCAACCCGAACAACCCCACCGGCGCGGTCTACGACGACGCGCTCCTGAAGGGCATCGCCGAGATCGCCCGCCGCCACCACCTCATCGTCTGCGCCGACGAGATCTACGACAAGATCCTCTACGACGGCGTCACCCACACCCCGTTCGCTGCCCTCGCCCCCGACCTGCTGACGCTCACCTTCAACGGCCTGTCGAAGGCGTACCGCGTCGCCGGCTACCGCAGCGGCTGGATGGCGGTCTGTGGCCCGAAGGCCCACGCCACGTCGTACATCGAGGGCCTGACGATCCTCGCCAACATGCGCCTGTGCGCCAACATGCCGGCCCAGCACGCCGTAGCCACTGCCCTGGGCGGCCGCCAGTCCATCAACGACCTGGTCCTCCCCGGCGGCCGCCTCCTCGAACAACGCGACACCGCCTACGAGCTGCTGACCCAGATCCCCGGCGTCACCTGCGTCAAGCCGAAGGGCGCCCTCTACGCCTTCCCCCGCCTGGACCCCAAGATCTACAAGATCACCGACGACCGCGAACTCGTCCTCGACCTCCTCCGCGCCGAAAAAATCATGATCGTCCACGGCACCGGCTTCAATCACCCGACGCCGGATCATTTCCGCCTTGTCACTCTGCCCAATAAGGATGATCTGACGGAGGCGGTGACGCGGATCGGGGCGTTTTTGGAGGGGTACGGGAAGTAGGCGCCGCGGGGCGGGGATGGCCCACCACCCGCATGGCCGGTGGTGGCCGAATCGCCCGCTCCCCGCGCCCCTCGCGTCCGGTATCGTCCGCAGGACCGTGCACGCCATCGGAATCTGGAGGTCACCATGGCCCGCGCCTGGGAAGCCGACCCGTCAGCGTTATTCACCAAACGACTGGGGAAATCGGCAGCGGAACTCGGTAATTCCAAGGACGAAGATGACTGCCCGGACATCTGGCAGCTGAGCAATGGCGATGTGGCCGTCATAGGTCGCGATCTCAGCGACCAGTACGGCTCGCGCCTGCCGGAAGGCGTACGCCTCGGCCCCGACGAGCGCGTGGTCGTCATCCCGGGAAACATGCTCAGCGCAGCGAAGGCGGATATCCCCGATGCTTGACCTCTGCATCCCCGTTCCACCGCTCCCCGGCGCATCGGGTGTGCGGCTCACGCGTCCTGAATACCATCGTGAATTCCGGGAGCACCGGAAGGAAATCCGCGGCAGTAATTCCTGGAAACTCGAACGGCTGCAGCACTTCGAGGAGACGAACGACGAAAGCCGCGACGCCCTGCGCAACGGGGACTGGCCGGAAGTCCTGCGCCTGTTCGAAGCCGAGCGTGACGCCACGCGTCAGGCAGCCCGGGAGCAGGAATTGCGGGGCGCACTCCTCCATCGCATCCGGGTCGTGGAGGAACCGCTGACACCGTATGTGCAGTGGGAATTGCACTGGTTGCATATGCGTGCGCAGTGCGGCCACCCCGTCCGCGTACTGCCCGCTGCCGCGATCGCCCCGGCCGAGACCGACGGGCTCCTTCCCGAGCTGACACTACCCGGCGACCGCGTACTTTTCCGGGTTCTCTACACCGAAAGCGGGAAGCCCGACGGAGCGATCCGCTTCACCGACCCCCACCTCGTACAGGGATGGGCGGCGTATGTGGAGAAGCTGTACGCGGCGGCCGAGAGCATGCAGACGTATTTCGACCGTGTGGTGGCCCCGCTGGCTCCGCCGCCGGCGGCATGACCGGATATCACGATCGCCGTGCCGGATACCGATATGCCGGATGACCACGGCAACGAGCACTGCGGGGACTCGCGGAACGACGTCTCCGGAGCGACCCACGACGTCGTTCAGGCCGGGAGCATCGCCGGAGGTGTGCACTTCCACCAGGCGCCCCCGGCCGCGTCACACCGCCCCGGTCCTCGTCAACTACCGTCCGACATCCGCACCTTCGTGAACCGCACCGCGGAGCTGGGGCAGCTGAACGCTGTGCTGGCAGGCCGGGACGGCAGCGACGTCGTCATCTCCGTGCAGGTCGTGGCCGGTACCGCAGGTGCCGGCAAGACCTCTCTGGTGCTGCACTGGGCCCACCAGGTCAAGGACCGCTTCCCCGACGGCCAGCTCTTCGTCAACCTTCGCGGCTACGATCCCGGCCAGCCGGTCACAGCGGACCAGGCCCTGCAACGGTTTCTGCGGGCCCTCGGCGTGGCGGCGGGCGATCTGCCGCAGGACACCGATGACGCGGCTGCCCTGTACCGCTCGCTGCTCGCCGACCGACGGGTGCTGATCGTGCTGGACAACGCCGCGACGGTCAGCCAGGTCCGGCCGCTCCTGCCCGGCAGCGGAAACAGCCTCGTCGTGGTCACCAGCCGCAACCGCCTGGCCGGCCTGGCCGTACGCGACGGTGCCCGCCGGATCACCCTCGGCACGCTCCCGGAACCGGAGGCCGTCGCCCTGCTGCACGCGGTCACGAAGGACTACCGGCCCGAGTACGACGAGGACAAACTCGCGGAGCTGGCCCGCTACTGTGCCCGTCTGCCCCTGGCCCTGCGGATCGCCGCCGAACGGGCCGCCAGCCACCCGTATCTGCGGCTCGACGATCTCATCAGCGATCTGCGGGACGAGTCCGCGCTCTGGGACACCCTCAGCACCGGCATCGACGAGGAAGCCGAGGCCGTCCGCTCGGTCTTCGCCTGGTCCTACCGCGCCCTGTCCACGCACTCGGCGCGCCTCTTCCGGCTCCTCGGGCTGCACCCCGGAGCGGAGTTCGGCCTCGCCGCCGCAGCCGCGCTCGGCGACCTCCCGCACCACCGGGCCCGCCAGTTGCTCGACGACCTCGTCGGGACCCACCTGCTGGAGCAGACCGCCCCGGACCGCTTCCAGTTCCACGACCTGCTGCGCGCCTACGCGACCGACCTGGTGCAGACCGAGGAATCTCCCGCACACCGGGACGCGGCGCTACGGCGGCTCATGAGCTGGTACCTGCACACGGCCGACGCCGCGCAGACCTGGCTCGCGCCGTCCGCGGAGCACCTGACCCTGCCGGAGCCGCCGCCGGGCGTACGGCCGCTCACCTTCGCCGACTACCACGCGGCCGTCGACTGGTCCGAGCAGGAACACCCGTCCTTCCTTCCGGTGGTGCGCAGCGCCGCACGCAACGGGCTGACACAGCTCACATGGCTGTTGGCCGCCGTCATGTGGTCCGCGCGGCCCCCCTCCTCGTCGGAGCGCGACTGGCTGGAGCTGGGGCGCATCGGCAGGGAAGCCGCGGTGGAACGCAACGACCCGGCGGCGCGGATGCAGCTCCTCCTCAACACGGGCATCGCGTACCGGGCGCTGAACAACTTCCCGGAGGGTCTGGAAGCCCTGGGCGAAGCAGCCGATCTCGCGCGGGGGCTGGGGAGTGGGCACGACGAGGCCCGAGCCCTCAACCTCATCGGCCTGATCCACCTCCGGCAGCGCGAACTCGGCCTGGCCGAGGCCCATTTCGGCCGGGCACTCTCCGTCTTCCGGGCCGTGGCGGACCGCCGGCTGATCGCCGTCGCACTGTCCAATGTCGCTGGCGCCCGCCTCAGCGCGGGCCGCCTTCCGGAAGCCGCCGCAGCCGTCGGTGAGGCGTTGCATGCCCACCGCGCTCAGGGCAACCGGAGCAGCGCGGGCAATGCCCTGCGCCTCACGGCCGCGCTGTGCCTGGAACAGGAGGATGTCGGCGCGGCCCGGCAGGCCATCGACGAGGCACTCGACATCGCCCTCGCCCTCCGTGACCACACGCTGGAGGGGTACTGGCTCCTCACCCTCGGCGACGTCCAGCGCGCCGAGGGGCAATACGGCGAGGCTCTGGCGTCCTACCAACGATCCGCCATGCTCCACCGCCGGCTCGGCGACCGCAGCCGCGAGGCCCTGGCCTGGCGCGGCACCGGCCAGGCGTACGCCGCGATGGGCCGCTCCACGGAAGCCGCGGACTTCCACCGGCAGGCCCTGTCCGTCCACCGCGCCCTCGGGGACTCCTGGCAGCTTGCCGTGGAACTCGACCTCGTGGCCGCCGCCGTCCGCCAGGAGGACCCGTGCGCCGCCCGCGCCCACCGGTCCGAAGCCCTGTCCCACCTGTCCGGGTACGCCGATCCCCGGGCCACGGCCTTCCGTTCGCGCCTGGAGGATCTGTCCGGCGGCGGGTGAGCCGGAGCGGAGGCGGGACCCCACTGGCGGTACGCGCTCCCGTTGCCGCGCGAGGGCCTCACACCCACCCCCACTTTAGACTCTGTCTAAGCTAAGATAGTTTCCTGGACACATTCAGGAGGCCATCCCATGTACGAACCGATCCGTTCCAAGTCGGTCCACACCATGGCCGCCGCCGGGGAGTTTCCCCACCGTTCGCGGGCGGAGGAACTGGATATCCGCCTCGCCGGGCACCTGACCGCACTGCTGACGGTCACCGATGAGCTGCGGGCGCTGACGACCGGGGCGGACGGGGAAGCGCTGACGGCGGCGGCCGAGCGGATCGCCGGGCAGGTGGCGCGGCTGCGTGGTGGGCGGTATCCGCTGCGGGCCGAGCCGACCGGTGGGGATCCGGCTCGGGTGCGGGCCCTGCACCAGCGGGCATACACCCTGGCCGGGCATGCGCTGACCGTCGCCACCTCGCGGAGCGACGCGGCGGCCACCGCCCTCGCCGCCGATCGCCGCGCCGCCCACGAGGCACCCGCCACCCCGGCGCTCCCGGACCTCGCCACGGCATAGCCGGTGACGTAGGGGGACGGGGAAACCGACGGACCCAGGCACAGGCACAGGCACAGGCACAGGCACCCCACACAAACCCAGGCACCCCACACAAACCGAGGGACCCCGCACCACAGGTGCGAGGTCCCTCGGTCCCTTCCACGCGCGCCACCAGGTGGCGCCGCCCGTGTCAGCCCAGTCGCTGCACCAGCGCCCGGTACTCGTCCCACAGCTCCTTCGGCGTGTGGTCGCCGAAGGTGTTGAGGTGCTCGGGGATCAGGGACGCCTCTTCGCGCCAGACGTCCTTGTCGACGGTGAGGAGGAAGTCGAGGTCGTCGTCGGAGAGGTCGAGGCCGTCGGTGTCCAGGGCGTTCTTCGTCGGGAGGATGCCGATGGGGGTCTCAACGCCCTCGGCCTTGCCGTCCAGGCGCTCGACGATCCACTTCAGGACGCGGCTGTTCTCGCCGAAGCCCGGCCACACGAAGCGGCCCTTGTCGTCCTTGCGGAACCAGTTGACGTAGTAGATCTTCGGCAGCTTGGCGGCGTCCGCGGACGCGCCGACCTTGACCCAGTGGCCCATGTAGTCGCCCATGTTGTAGCCGCAGAACGGCAGCATGGCGAACGGGTCGCGGCGCAGCTCGCCGACCTTGCCCTCGGCGGCGGCGGTCTTCTCGGAGGCGACGTTCGCGCCGAGGAAGACGCCGTGCTGCCAGGTCAGCGACTCGGTGACGAGCGGGACGGCGCTGGCGCGGCGACCGCCGAAGAGGATCGCGGAGATCGGCACGCCCTTGGGGTCCTCCCACTCGGGCGCGATGATCGGGCACTGGCCGGCGGGGACGGTGAAGCGGGCGTTGGGGTGGGCCGCCGGGGTCTCGGACTCCGGGGTCCAGTCGTTGCCGCGCCAGTCGGTGAGGTGCGCGGGCAGCTCCTCGGTCATGCCCTCCCACCACACGTCGCCGTCGTCGGTGAGTGCGACGTTGGTGAAGACGGAGTTGCCCCACATCGTCTTCATGGCGTTGGCGTTGGTGTGCTCACCGGTGCCGGGCGCGACGCCGAAGAATCCGGCCTCGGGGTTGATCGCGTACAGGCGGCCGTCCTCGCCGAAGCGCATCCAGGCGATGTCGTCGCCGATGGTCTCGACCGTCCAGCCCGGGATGGTCGGCTCCAGCATCGCGAGGTTGGTCTTGCCGCAGGCCGACGGGAACGCCGCCGCGACGTACTTCGCCTCACCCTGCGGCGGCGTGAGCTTGAGGATCAGCATGTGCTCGGCGAGCCAGCCCTCGTCGCGCGCCATGACGGAGGCGATGCGCAGCGCGTAGCACTTCTTGCCGAGGAGCGCGTTGCCGCCGTAGCCGGAGCCGTACGACCAGATCTCGCGGTCCTCGGGGAAGTGCGAGATGTACTTGGTGGTGTTGCAGGGCCACGGCACGTCCGCCTCACCTTCGGCGAGCGGGGCGCCCAGGGTGTGGACGGCCTTGACGAAGAAGCCGTCGTCGCCCAGCTCGTCCAGGACGGCCTGGCCCATGCGCGTCATGGTGCGCATCGAGACGGCGACGTACGCGGAGTCGGTGATCTCGACGCCGATCGCGGAGAGCGGCGAGCCGAGCGGGCCCATGCAGAAGGGGACGACGTACATCGTCCGGCCGCGCATCGAGCCGCGGAAGATGCCCTGCTCACCGGTGAAGATCTCCCGCATCTCGGCGGGGTCCTTCCAGTGGTTGGTCGGGCCGGCGTCCTCCTCCTTGGCGGAACAGATGAAGGTGCGGTCCTCGACGCGCGCGACGTCGCGGGGGTCCGACGCGGCGTAGTACGAGTGGGGGCGCTTGACGGGGTCGAGCTTGGTGAACGTGCCCTTGTCGACGAGCTCTTCGCACAGACTCTGGTACTCCGCCTCCGAGCCGTCGCACCAGACGACCCGGTCGGGCTGGGTGAGGGCGGCGATCTCGTCGACCCAGGCGATGAGCTCCTGGTGACGGGTCTGGGTGGTGGGAGCCGCGTTGTCGCGCGCCACGATCGCTCCTAGATGAGGGTGTGGACGGATTGCCGACGGGCCGGGCCGGAGGCTGCCGGTTCGGTCCGGGAAATCCGCTTCTTTGGTTGGTGCCCCTTGGGGGCTGCGACCCGGACGCTTCGTGACCGCTCATCCGGTGCCGACCGCACTCATTTGATCATCCGACCCCGACGGGCTTCTGTCCAGGGGGCCGCGTGGTGACCGTCACCACTCGCACCCGTACGTACACCCGCGGCCAAAAGCCCTCGTCAAGCGCGTGCCAAGCGAGCGTCAAGCGCCCGCGGGGAAGGCCGGGCGCCCGCGTCCCCGGCGCCCCCGTCCCTCACCCGACCGCCCCGGCACTCGTGCATCCGGGTCCGCCGTCGCCCGCCCGGCGGCCGCCAGACCGGAAACTTACGGTGCCGTAGATAGCATGTCCGGCATGACTTCCGCGCCCGATGCCGCAGCGAGCCAGCCCCCCTCCGCGCCCGCGGCGGCCGAAGCGGTCCCACCGGCCGGAGCGGCCCCCGCCGCCGCGGCCGACCCGGCGGCGACCGCCCCGCTCAAGCCCCGGCTGCGGGGCTGGCTGCACGCCGGGATGTTCCCGGCCGTCCTGCTGTCCGGCGTCTTCCTCACGGCGCTCGCCGACAGCACCCGCGGCCGCGTGGCCTGCGGCGTCTACACGCTCACCGCCTGCCTGCTGTTCGGCGTGAGCGCGCTCTACCACCGCGGCAACTGGGGCCCGCGCGCCGGTGGTGTGCTGCGACGGCTGGATCACGCCAACATCTTTCTGATCATCGCCGGTACGTACACGCCGCTGACGATGCTGCTCGTGCCGGGCAGCCGCGGGCAGATCCTGCTGTGGGCGGTGTGGGGGGCGGCGCTCGCCGGGATCGCCTTCCGGGTGTTCTGGGTCGGCGCGCCGCGCTGGCTCTACACCCCCTGCTACATCGCGATGGGCTGGGCCGCCGTCTTCTTCCTCCCCGACTTCCTGCGCACCGGCGGCATCGCCGTCCTCGTCCTGGTGATCGTCGGCGGCCTCCTCTACAGCGTCGGCGGCGTGATCTACGGCATCAAGCGCCCCAACCCGTCCCCCCGCTGGTTCGGCTTCCACGAGGTCTTCCACTCCTTCACGCTGGCGGCGTTCGTGGTGCACTACGTCGGCATCTCCCTGGTCGCCTACTCGCACGGCTGACACCGGTGACCACCGCCCGCGCGGTACTTCCCCGCCAAGGAGTGACGGCCGCCCCCGGCGTCATGCCCACGCCGGGGTGAACGGGTCACCTACCTGGGACGGGCCGAGGCCGGGGCTCCCGCTCCCGCCGCCCCCAGCGCCTCCTCCACACCCGCCGACCAGGCGAGCACCGCCGGATCGGAACCGTACGGACCCACCAGCTGGAGGCCCAGCGGCAGGCCGTTCGCGGCGTACCCGGCGGGCAGGCTCACGGACGGCAGACCGGCGTTGCTCCACGGCAGGCACATCACCGACGTACCGGTGGAGCCGAGGCCGAAGGGGGCCGGGCCAGTGGCCGCGGGGGTGATCCACAGGTCGGCGCCGGCGGCCACCCGCGCCGCATCCAGCCGGTCGCGGAACTCGGCCCGGCGGGCGCGCGCCTGCTCGTAGGCGGTGTCCGTGACGGCGTGGCCCTCGTGCAGGGCGTTCGCGGTCTGCTCCCGGTAGAGGTCACCGAAGCGCGCGTACCACTCCGTGTGCGCGCGGGCGACCTCGTAGCGGTTCATGGTGAACAGCTGGGTGACGACCTCCTCGAAGTCCTCCATCACCGGCACCTCGACGACGGTGTACCCGGCGCGGCGCAGCACCTCCCGCTGGGCCCGGAGGGCGGCCAGCGCCTCGTCGTCCGCGCGGCGCAGATACGGGCCGGCCGGCACGCCCAGCACCGGCGGTGGTCCGGGCGCCGTGCCCGTATCGGCCGGCCAGGCGTCGCACAGCACCGAGGCGGCCAGCGTGACGCCCGCGACGTCCTGCGCGTACCAGCCGACCGTGTCGAAGCTGACGGCGTTGGGGATCACCCCGGCGGTCGGGACGCGGTCGAAGCTCGGCTTGAAGCCGACGATGCCGCAGTACGCGGCCGGGCGGATCATCGAGCCGACGGTCTGGGTGCCGAGGGCCAGCGGCACCATGCCCGCCGCGACGGCCGCCGCCGAGCCGCTGCTCGAACCGCCCGGCGTATGCGCGACATGGTGCGGGTTACGCGTCGGCCCCGGCGCGGTGACCGCGAACTCCGCCGTCACCGTCTTCCCCGCGATCAGCGCGCCCGCCGCGACCAGCCGGTCCACAACGGCGGCCTGCGGCCCGGCGAGCACCCCCGGCGGCAGCACCGAACCGGCGCGGGTGGGCAGCCCGTCGACCCGGATGATGTCCTTCACCCCGACCGTCACGCCGTACAGCGGCGGCTTGGCGGGCCGGCCGGCCGGGTCCGGGGCGCCCGCCGTCGCGCTGTCCCACGCCGCGACGGCGCGCTCCGCCTCGTCCAGCAGCCGGGCCCGCCGGTCCGGTTCCGGCACGAAGGCGAGAACGTGCGGGTCGACGGCGTCGATACGGTCGCAGGTGCGCCGCGCCGCCGCCACGGGGTCGTCCGCACCGGACCGCAGCGCCGCGGCCTCCCGGACGAGTGATCGATGCCGGAGCAAGCTGTCCACGGCGGCAGGCTACAACCGCGGGAGGCAGGGCGGGGCGGAAGCCCGAAGGGACATATGCCGCGGCGCCGCCGCCCCGCCGGGGTCACAACTCCACGATCACCGCACCCATATAACGCCCCTCGGTCAGCCCCCGCAGTGCGGCCGGAGCCTGTGCGATGCCGTGCAGGCGGGTGTGGGGGAAGGTGAACGTGCCCTCGCGCAGGCCCTCGCCGAAGCGGGCGTTCCACTCCGGGATCAGATCCAGGTGGTCGTGGAGGGCGAGGCCGCGCAGCGTGATCCCGCGGGCCAGGAGCGACAACGTGTCGATCTCCAGCGGGGCCGCGCCGTGCCCGCCCATCTGGGCGGCGAGCGCACCGACGACCGCGATGCGCGCGCCGCGGTTGGCCACCGCCAACGCGGCGCGCAACTGCTCGCCGCCGACGTTGTCGAAGACCGCGTCGACGCCGTCCGGGGCGAGGCGGCGCAGCTGCTCCTCGATCGGTCCCGCGCCCCGGATCACCACGGCGTCGTACCCGAGGTTGTCGATGAGGGAGTCGGCCTTGGCCTGCGAGCCGGTGCTGCCGATGACCCGGGCGGCGCCCTGCTGCCGCGCGATCTGCCCGGCCAGCGAACCGACGCCACCGGCCGCCCCGGTGATGAACACGGTGTCGCCGGGCCGCACTTCGGCGCCCCGGACGACACCCATCCACGCGGTGGGCCCCTGCGAGAGATGGGCGGCCGGGTCGGGCAGCACCGCCGGATCGATCCGCTGCACGGCCGCGGCGTCCACCAGCGCGTACTCGCGCCAGCCGAGGCGGTGCTGCACCAGATCGCCGACGGCCACCTCGCCTCCGGGCGCGGCGACGACCTCGCCGATGGCCGGTCCGTTCAGCGGCTCGCCCAGCGCGAACGGCGGGATCGGCACCGCGCTGGACTCGTCCATGAGGGTGCGCATCACCGCCGCGACGCTCATCAGGGTGTTGCGCACCAGGACCTGCCCGGGCGCCGGCTCGGGGACCGGCACCTCCACGATCGCGAAGAGCGCGTCGGTGACCGGCCCCTCGGGACGGGCCGTCAGATGAACTTCACGTGCAGTGCGCTGAGTCATGTGTCGATCTCACGCCCGATTCCCGCCCGGCGTCAACTCGTCCCTAGGGCGGAGTACTTCCGACCGGGAACGCGCCCGGTCGCACCGTCAGGGCTGACGACACCGGCGGGCCGCTCGTGCCCTCAGCCCGCCGCCGACCGGCCCCGTCACCCCACCGTCCCCCGGAGCCGCCCGCTCAGCTCGTCCGGGTCCGTCGTGGGACGCTCGCAGACGAAGCGGCGGCAGACGTACGCGGCGGGGGCTCCGTCGACCAGCCGCCGGTCCCGGAGAAGCGCCACCGCCCCCGCGTCGTCCGTGTCCGGCGCGCCGAGCGCGACGACCGCGCCGGGCGTGTTGCCGAGCAGTGCGGCGCGGTGCAGCGCCCGGGTGGCCGCGTCGTCCGGCGGGCCGACGACCGCGATCTCCCGGGGCCCGTCCAGCGCCGCCTCCGCGACGGCCAGCCCCCAGCCGGTGAAGCGCGGCGCGCGACCGGCCAGCGCCGTCACGACGGCGAGCGCCTGCTCCGCGGCCTCCCGGTGCGGGGCGCTGCCGGTGAGCGCCCCGTAGGAGAGCAGGGCTCCGGCGGCGGCGGTCCAGCCGGACGGCGTGGCGTTGTCCGTCGGATCCTGCGGGCGGCGGATCAGTGCCTCCGCGTCCGCCGCCGTGTCGTAGAGCGAACCGTCCTCGGCCCGGAACTGCACCAGCACCGTGTCGAGAAGGAAGCCCGCGAAGTCCACCCAGACGCCCTCACCGGTGACGGAGGCGAGGGTGAGGAAGCCCTCGGCGACGTTCGCGTAGTCCTCCAGGACGCCGTTGTTGTCGCCGGGTACGCCGTCCCGGGAGGTGCGGTGCAGCCGGGCCCGCCCGTCCATGTGGACGCGAACGAGCAGGTCAGCTGCGTCGGTGGCCGCCTGGACGAGGTCGGGCCGGTCGAAGTACGCGCCGGTCTCCGCGAGCGCGGCGACGGCCAGCCCGTTCCAGGACGCGACGATCTTGTCGTCCCGCCCGGGGCGCGGCCGCTCGTCCCGCGCAGCCAGCAGACGTTCCCGCACCGACCGCACGCGCTCGGCGTCCACCGGACCGACCCCGTCCGGCAGTTGCAGCACCGAGGCTCCCTCCTCGAAGGTGCCCTCCTCCGTCACCCCGAAGTACGCGGCGGCGAAGGTCCCGTCCTCCTCCCCGAGCACCTCCCGCAACTGCTCAGGGGTCCAGACGTAATACGCCCCCTCGGCGTGCCGCCCGCTGCCCGAACCGTCGTCACTGTCCGCGTCCAGCGCGGAGGCGAACCCGCCCTGGACGGTGCGCAGTTCACGCACCATGAAATCGGCGGTCGCGAGCGCGACGCGACGGGCCGTGCGGGAACCGGTGGCACGCCACAGATGCGCGTAAACGCGGCAGAGAAGCGCGTTGTCGTACAACATCTTCTCGAAGTGCGGCACCGTCCACGTCGCGTCGACGGCGTACCGCGCGAACCCGCCGCCGAGCTGATCGTGGATCCCGCCGCGCGCCATCGCCTCGCACGTCGCCTCGACCATCTCCACCGCGGCCTCGGAGTCCGTCCGCGCGTGATGCCGCAGCAGAAACTCCAGCACCATCGCCGGCGGAAACTTGGGAGCCCCGCCGAATCCCCCGTGTACGGCGTCGAAGTCCCTGGTCAGCGCCATCAGGGCCCCGGCCAGATCCCCCGGCCCCGGAGGCGCGTCGGCCGACAACGACGCGGTCAGGGACCGCCCGGCCAGATCCGCGGTGATCCGCCCGGCGACCTCCCCGACCTCCCCGCGCCGCTCCGCCCAGGCGCTCCGCACGCCCTCCAGCACCTGCCGGAACGACGGCATGCCGTGCCGCGGCTCAGGCGGAAAATACGTACCGAAGTAGAACGGCTCCCCGTCCGGTGTCATGAACACCGACATCGGCCAGCCGCCCTGGCCCGTGGCCGCCTGTACCGCCTCCATGTACACGGCGTCGACGTCGGGCCGCTCCTCGCGGTCCACCTTCACCGCCACGAAGTGCTCGTTCATGAACGCGGCCGTCGCCTCGTCCTCAAAACTCTCGTGCGCGAGGACGTGACACCAGTGACACGCGCTGTACCCCACGCTCAGGAACACCGGCACATCCCGCCGCCGCGCCTCCTCAAAGGCCGCGGGCCCCCACTCCCACCAGTCGACGGGGTTCTCGGCATGCTGAAGCAGGTACGGCGAGGTCGCGTCCGCGAGACGGTTCACGCCGCCAACCTCTCACACCCCCGTCCAAAATCTGGAACCTTGCGAACGGTCTCGTTCCACTTCGAAATTCGGGACACTGGGATCATGCAAGCCGCACCGCCCTCCAGTCCTGAGGTCTCCGCCCGGATGAGCCGGCAGACCAGCCAGAGCACCGGTGCCGAACGGGCCGTACGACAACTCCTCCATGCCTCCGGATACCGCTACCGCGTCCACTTTCCGGTGCCGGGCATGCCCAGACGCAAGATCGACATCGCATTCACGCGAGCAAAGCTGGCCGTCCTCATAGATGGCTGCTTCTGGCACGGCTGCCCGGAGCACGCCACCAGTCCCAAGGCGAACGCGGCTTGGTGGCGACAAAAACTCGATCGCAACATCGAGCGGGACCTGGAGACCACTGCGCAGCTTCGCTCCGAGGGATGGACGGTCCTGCGCTTCTGGGAACACGAGTCACCGGAAGCCGTCAAGCGAGAGATTGCCGAGGCCGTGGATCGGGAGAAGGCGGGCAGGCGGACTCCCACGCCGACACGGGCACGGAGTCGGGTAGCTCTGCCCTCCGGGACGGAAGGTGTCGCATCCGCAAGCGACTGAATACTCTCGGTCCGTAGTGCGGCACGCCAGGCCGTGCCCCGCGGCCAGGGATCCCGGGCCACGGCACTTCGGTCCGCACCGGCAACGCCGTCATAGCGGCCGGCTAGACTTCAGCTCCATGAGCAGCCCGGGAACACAGGTTCACCCCCTCGACGAAGTCCGTATCCTGGACCTGTTTGCGGGCCCTGGCGGACTCGACGTGGCCGCGCACTTCCTGGGTTTCAAGAGCATCGGCATCGAGTGGGACCAGAACGCGTGCGAAACGCGCTACGCAGCGGGCCTGCCAACCTTTCATGCCGATGTCAGTGTCATGCGCGAGACCCGTTTCGACGAGATCCCCACATCGGTCGAGGTGCTCGCCGGCGGGCCTCCCTGCCAGTCGTTCTCCGTAGCGGGGCGCGGCGCGGGACGGGCAGCACTCAACACCGTGAAAGAGTTCATTCACCGCCTGGTGAGCGGGGAGGACGAATCCCAGATCGACAAGGACCTGCATGCTCTCGGTGTGGATCCACGCACCGCCTTGGTGCTCGAACCCCTCCGCTGGCTCCTCAAAGCGATAGAGACGGAAGGCCGCGACCCGTACCGGGTGATCGTTCTGGAACAGGTTCCTGCGGTCCTGCCCCTATGGGACGTCTATGCGCAGCTTCTGCGCAGCGGTGAGGGACGCCTCAAGGGCGTCAAGTACGAAGCGGACTGCTGGGAGCTGAAGACCGAGCAGTTCGGGGTCCCCCAGACTCGCACACGCGCCGTACTCGTCGCCCGGCTCGTGGGATCCGGAGCCGTCCAACGGCCCGAAGCGACTCACCTGCCCTTCGACGTGCGTCGCGGAAGAGGCAATGCTGCTCAGGCCCAAATGTTTCCGACCAGCTCCGGAGCCGAGCGCCGCTGGCTGTCGATGGCGGAGGCACTCGACGCCGCGAGCGCCCTGAAGGGGTCATCGATCGACATCTCCCGGCTCCGAACCAGAGGCAAGACGAAGTTCTTCGTCGTCTCGAACTACGGATCGAACGGCAATCCGAAGAACCGAGGCCGGCGCCTGTCCTCCGAACCTGCCTTCACGGTCACCAGCAAGGTTTCCCGAAACAAGGTGTACAAGAGCAGGGCGGACTACGAAGCGGAAAGGTCCGACCGCTTCACCATGGCCGAATCCGGAGTGCTGCAGACCTTCCCGCACAACTTCCCCTGGTCGGGGAAAGACCAGGCGCAGCAGGTGGGCAATGCGGTACCGCCCCGGCTCGGCATGCACGTACTCAGCAGGGCACTGCGCGGCACCGCTCCCTCGAACAACGAATTGGAACGTTCGACGACCTGGCCGACCGTCTCCGGGCCCACTGCCGATGAGTTGCGCGCCATCGGGTGCGGTGATCAGAGCCAGTGCCCCCAGGACGGACACAAGGTCACGCGGACTGCTCGGAAGTCCGCCCCCTGACCGGTGCGTCGGCGAACAGCTCCTCGAAGTGGGTGACCAGGCTCTGCACCGCGTCTTCCGGGACTCGCTCCTCCTCCGGGCCTTCGGGAAGTCCGTTCCGGGGGGAGGGAAGAGCTGATGCAGCCCCCACGATCCAGTCCCTCAGTGCCTCGCCGTCACGCTCCACGTCCGGGGCGACGATGTCGTACATCAGGGTCGCTGCAGCGGCGTTGACCGCAGGTGTCAGGGCATTGACCTCTCGACCGGTGCGCACGGTTCCTCGCTCCAGAAGCCGAACGAGTGCCTGAGCGGTCGGGCGGTGATCGATGACGTCCAGCCGAAGTGCGGAATTGAGCATGTCCTGATTGCCACAGGCCACGACGACGGGTTGGTAGTCCGAGCCGTCCCGGAAGAGCTCCGCCGCCCACCAGAGCCTGGCGAACGACTGCTTGTAGTGCGGACCGACGAACCTGTCGCGAGCCACACGTACGCGCGAACCGTCGGCCTTCGGCTCGGGGAGATGCCGCCAGACGACGTAGTCCGGCGCAACTCCAAGGGCCAGATACGTCCAGAACCCCTTCTCGGCGGCTTCCCTACGCGTCAGCCGAAGGGTTTCGTGCAGTCGCGGCGCCAGCCATGCGTCCGCTGCGGTGGGGCGGCCGACTCGGAACCTGTTCAGCGCGTCATCGATCAGATCCCGGACGCGATGCAGTTCCAGTCGCACATCGTCACCCGCCAAGGGCTCGGCAACCTTGTTCAGCGCGATGGATGGAACGTCGTCGTTCCCTTCGAGCAGTCCTGCGGAGAGGAACTCGGCGGCCTGCACATCGGAGATCAGAGCCAGCCGCTCCGGCAGGTGCTCGGGTCGGGAAGTCACGCGTGGGTCTCCTGCTCGAATCGTTCGATGCCGCGGACAGTGGATGCCAATGCCCTGGGAATCTCGGCACGCCGAGCGGCGGCGTACTGGATGCGCGGTTGCAGATCCGTCCAGCTCCCCTCACCGGTGCGCCGAGTGTGCACCTCTCGGAGAGCATCTTCCTCCGACCGTCCGGGGATGATGTCCGGGAGCATCTCCCGAAGCACGGCCCCCCGCCAGTCGGGTGGGAAGAGCGGCGTTCCGTCGTCCTCGATCTCCAGATCACCGATCGCCGTATGGAACACTGCGGTCCAGATATCGGCGCACATCTGGGCCAGCAATATCTCGCTCACCATGCTCTCCATCTTGGAGCCCGGGTCCTGCACGAGCGCCGCAAAGCCCTCGAAATCCGCGTTCAGACGTACGGCTGGCATCCGCCCAGAGGTGTCCACTATCCAGGGCGCGTCCCGGAAGCTCCGCAGCCACTCCGCGCCACGGGCGAAGCTGACGGTGCTGACTTCGAGTTGGCGGTCCCTGAGCGGAACATCGGACGTCACATCGATCAGCCACTCCTGGTCGGTGGAACCGATGACCCGACCCCCCACACCCTTCACCGTTGCCACCACGTGCACGCCGAGGGACGCTCGATCCACATGATTGTCCCGGTCGATCTCGATCTCCCCGGTCCATTCCCGGTCACCCTCCGAGCAGGGCTCCAGTCGGGTCACAGTACGGGTGTTGGTGATCCCCTCCGTCAGCACAGCGACGACCGCGACATCGGACCAGCAACCCTTCCTCTCGATCTCACGAGAGGGCACGGTCGCCGTCACAGCAAGCCTGGCCGTCTGCCAGTCTTCGCGTTCCGCCATGCCGAGTGCCACGACCTGCTCGACCACCGAGCAGCCCCGGGAGTCCAGCTGTTCACGGCTATCGTCGGGCCCGCGCAACCGGACTGCCGTGACCCGGGCCGTCACCGCGCCGGCCAGCCAGGGGTACGGGTAGACCTTCACGCGACGGCCTCCTTGTTCTCCTGAAGTTCGACGACGAGGCCGGTCAGCGTCGCCCGTACCGGGTGGGTGGACACGTCGGTGACACCCCGGAAGACGGCACGGCGTGTTCCGGGCGCGAAGTGCAGCACACCGTCGACCAGTTCGCAGTCGCTGACGGCGGCCAGCTCGGCCCATCCGACCGACGGACGTGGGCCGGAGCGCACTTCCAGTTTGGCAACGGGGTTCATCGCCCAGGACTCGTTCCCAGGCGCCACCTTGACCACCGCTGTGATCTGCCACGCACCGGAGGCGTCGATCACGGCTGCCAGCTCATCCAGTTTCGGAGGCGTGGCCGTTCCCCTGACCTTGGCGGCCGGCCTGCCCGAGATCTCGAGTCGCTTGCTCACCTTGCTCGTGCCACCGGATTTCTCCTTCTTGGAGACCGCCACAAGTTGGTGCACCGCCTTGTTGATCTCCCACGTCATCGCCGCGATCCGCCGATGGGCCGACGGCGAGTAGCGCATCCTCAGCTCCTCGGTCTGACTCCACTTGTTGTGCTCCGGCGGCTCGGAGGCTCGAAGGAACTCCTCGGCCTCGGCTGCGAAGAGCGCGTCCTCTCCTGCCGCTTGACCGGCGAGCAGGACAGCCTGGAAAGGGTTCGTCCCAACGGGAAGACCAGGTACCCGACTGGTCCTGACCGTCATGCGATTGCCGCGCATCGCAGTCACGTGATTGATCCTGCCGTCAGCGTCCGTGGCCTCGGTGACGAGAAGCACGGCCCGATGCTCACCAGCCGTACCGGCGATCCCATCGCGCTCGGGGAGTTTCAATCGCACCGTGGTGAGAGCCACTTGGCCCACCTCGGTGAGACGATCCACCGTGGTCCCGGCCAGAAAGGCCTGAAGAGCGCGCGAGCGAGCAGGCTGATGCACCTGCGGGTCGACCCGTTCCTCCTCGATGTGATCCACACCGTTGCGAAGCGTCCGCACGGACGCCTCCAGCAAGGGCCGGCGCTCTCCCCCTGATGTCATCGCGGCCCAGAAGTTGCGCCCCAGGGCGCGGACAAGTCGCCGATGCATGCGCTCCAGGCTGTCCTCGTCCTCGCTCGCATCGCCTTCGTGATCCTGCCCGGCCTCGGCCAGGCTGGCCACATCGTGGGCTCCCACGATCAGGAAGGATGTGCCAGGCTCATCGCCCTCCCTGGTGAGATGCAAGCCCTCGACCGTCTCATCGTCCGCCCACCAGGAGCGGACGACCTCCGCGTTCTCCGCCCCAGGATCCGGCCGCCCCAACCAGGCGGGACCAGCGAATCTCCTGCCGTCCACCTCCCGCCAGGGCAGATCGAGCCGCCCGATCAATCGACGCCGGGTACGCCCCTCGTGTGGTTCGGAGAGCGTCGAATTCATGAGTACGAGCCCCAGACGGCTGGTGGCCCACAAGGTGGCTTTCCCCAGACCGTATGACCCACCGGCCGACGCATCGGACTTGCGGCTGTCGAGTTGACGTCGGACCACCGCCGCGAACCGGCCGTCCTCGTAGTCGTCACCGGTCAGGCCGTGGGCGTTGTAGTCGTCGATGCGAAGAAGTACCAACCGATCCCGCTCGGCCATCTCGCGCAAGCCAGTACTGATGACACGTCCGACTTTCTGGTCCTGTGTGGCGGCCGCTTCATAGTGAGGCTGGAGTTCGTCCCAGCCCATTGCGCTGCGGAACCGGGCAAGAAAATCACCGGTCAGTTCGTGCAGCGTGTAACGAACCCTGACCGGGAGGTCGTTCCGCCTGTCGCGCTCGTCCAGGCTGTTCTGGGTCGCCTCACGCGCCAGCACCTCCAGGTCTGCCTCGAAGGCGAAGGCCGCCGCGTTCCCGAACTCCCGCCCACCGTCGTCGTGCCCGGGACGGTGGTACCACCTGACCGACACCTCCCGTTCGGTCGCTCCCCGGCCGAACTCGGTCTCCTTCGAGGCCACCGTTTCCTCTCCTCTGTTGGAACTGCTCTCTGTCCCCGCCCTACCTGCCCCGCCTTTCCGCGGCGAGGCAGCGAAACCCGATTCAGCTCGATTCCCCGGAGTACTGCGACGCACGGTTCCTTCGACGCTCCCCCGGGCAAGCCGGCGAGCCGCCTTCTTGCGACGTCGTTCAGCGGCGACATCGTCGGGTTCGAGGCCCAAAAGAATCCTGATGTCCGTCAGCGCCTGGCGCTCGATCTGCCGAATGCGCTCGCGTGTGACGCTGAATCTGCTACCGATGTCCTCCAGCGTCCAGAATCGCCCATCGACAAATCCGTGTCGCAGCAGCAGAATCTCACGTTTCCTAGCTGTGAGACCGCACGCGTCGAACCACTGGAAGATCTCCTGTCGCTCGAATATCGGCCGCAGCACCTGTTCCGGGCCCGGTACAATTCCGAGGTCACCGACGGCCAGCTCTCCAAGAGTTACGTTCTCGCCTACGGGTTGATCGAGCGAGACAACCCGGCGACTCAGGCGGAGGCACTCGGTCACTTTCTCAGGACTCAGGCCACAAGCCAACGAAAGGTCGTCAATATTTGGGTTTCTACCCTGCGCGAAAAATTCCCGCTCCCTCTTCCGCACCTTCTCGATCTCGGACCGAAGGTAAACCGGGATTCGAATGATCGATCCTTCATCGGCGATCGCACGAGAGGTGCGCTGCCGAATCCACCAGGTGGCGTACGTGGAGAACTTGTAGCCCCGGGAAGCATCGAATTTTTCCACCGCGCGGATCAGACCGCGCATGCCGTGCTGTACGAGGTCCTCGTAATCGGGATGGTCCCGGTACCCCAAGTTGTTGACGGCCCTGTGGACCAACCGCTGATTATGGGCGAGCATCGCGGAAAAAGCCCGGTACGCCTCACCGTCTCGCGCAAGATTCGCCACGTATCGGTCGGGCAGCTCCTCCGCCGGCGTCATGGTCCCGCGGAACAGCAGGACGAGTCCCACCTCTTCCTCCGCGCTGAGCAAGCATCGACTCGGATCCCCTCGCCGGCGATCGGCCTCGAGCACACGTCGTGCCGCGCCACGAGCGGACTCCAGATCGTAGATCCGCACCGCGCCTCGGAACTCGGCGAGGTCCGGAGCTTCCTCGGCGTCTTCCGCCTCGGGGAAGTCCAGGGCGTCACGATCCTTGTCGGGAACGGCCGCGCGGTCGACGGTCGTGCCGGATCTGAACGACGGCCCCGCATAGGGGCGTAGGTGCTCCCCCTCGACGGCCTCCCGTAGGACCCGGGCCCCGGACTCGTCGAGCCGCGCGGCCTTCACCACATGCGCGAGGGCCGACCTGTGGTCGACTCCTTCGGCCGCGAATCGACGAACGAGACGGACGAGCAGGTCCCGGCCGGCATCATCCATCCGCTCACCGGACACACTGCCCGACTCCATGATCACCCCGACTTTGCAGCTGCATCACACCTGTGTCGGCTCGTAGTTCATCATCCATCGGGCCGCTCCTGCCAGCGTCTCTTCATCAGGGCCCGCGCCCTGACGCCCTGGGACTCGGTATGTTGAGGATGTTTTGGCGTGACGGTGGGGAGAGTTGATGCGGATCATCCCGAGCGAGATCTCGAGCAGTACCAGGAGCCGGGCCGAACGCAGTGTGTTCGCGGCGCTCAAGGCGATCCCCGACCACCAAAGCGTCGCACTGCACTCGGTCCATCTCGGCCGGCATCGCACGAAGCGTGTCGGTGAGATCGACTTCGTCGTCATCACCCCCGACATCCTGCTCTTCATCGAAGTCAAGGGCGGCCGGGTCGTGCAGGAGGACGGGAAGTGGTACTACGGACCAGCTGGTCATGAGGACGGGCCCAAGGAAAGTCCCTTCGCACAGGCCAGCGGCGGGATGCACGAGTTCGAGCGGAAGCTCGGCACCCTGATCGGCGACCTCAGGGACCTGGGAGTCCCCAGCGGATACCTCGTGATCACCACGGACATCGATCTGGATCTCACCACCGAATTCGAACCCGAGCAGTACCTGGGACGCACGGCCTACGACGGCGGCCGCGGACTGGTGCAGGGCATCGAGCGGGCCACTCGCTTCTGGCTGGGTCGCAACAGGTGGGCACAGACCCCCGTCCCGAGCGGTGTTCGGCGGAAGATGCTCGACGCGATCCGTCCGGATTTCGACCTTGTGCCCAATCTGCAGTCGCGGTTGACGGATCTCGACGTCGCGTTCGAGCGCCTCACGAACGAACAGATGGACCGACTCGACGAGTTGGAATCCAACCCACGCCTCATCTGGACCGGAGGCGCAGGCACCGGCAAGACGTTTCTCGCTGCTGAGGCGGCTCGCCGCAAGTCCGTCGTCGGCAGTGTCCTGTTCACCTGCGCGAGCAGCACACTTGCCAGGCACATGACTCGGATCCTCGCCAACGACACGATCACGGTCCTGACCTTCGACCGACTGGACGAGGTCAAGCACCGCACCTTCGACCACCTGATCGTGGACGAGGCCCAGGACCTGATGACCTTCGACAGCCTCGGTATCCTGGACGAGTTGGTCTCAGGCGGCCTTGAGCAAGGCCGCTGGATCTTCATGCTGGATCAGAACAACCAAGTGCTGGCTCCGGACACCTACAGCTCCGACGCCTGGGACTACCTGCGCACGCTGGGCTCCGTGTACGGACCCATGAAGCGTAACTGTCGCAACACCGTGCAGATCGTCAAGCAGGTCCAGCTCTTCACCGGGGCCGACCTGGGTATCGCCTCTGCCGGCGAAGGGGACCCGGCCCAGTTCGTCTACCCGCAGGATGCCCGGCACGAGGCCAACCTGCTGGACACCTATGTGAACGAACTCGTGCAGCAGGATGTCTCGCTGCGGGACATCACGCTGCTGTCCGCTTCCGGCGACTGGGAGACGAGCTCGGCCCGTCTGTCGCAACGTGCGCCCAAGATCCAACGCTTCACCGACGTCGTCGGGTCCGAACGCACCAGGCACCGACTCACCTGGTCGTCGATCGCCGATTTCAAGGGCCATGAGAGCCACGTCGTCTGTCTGATCGACCTCGAACCCGAGCACCTGGAGGGCCGGCTCGATGCGATCTATGTCGCCTGGACCAGGGCACGCGCCCAGCTCTGGATCTCCTGCCGCCCGAACGTCCGGAAGAAGCTGGCGACCCTGGGCGCGGCCGCACTGCATCGAACCGGGGGTCTGAAATGAACGACTTCGCATCGCGACTCTCCGCCCATCGCGACGAGTATGTGGCCTACCTGCACCGACAGCTGGTCGGCCCCCGCCCGGACGAGGAGGAGACCCTCGTCGACCCGCCCGACCGGCGCTACCTGATGGGCACGCTGTATCCACGCGGAACCTCCATGCTGGAGCACACGCAGGAGGAGGGCGAGGAGGGCTTCCACGAGACAGCGGCCGGCAGCGGAGAGGAGGACGGCTTCGCCGAAGACCCCGTGGCCGAGGCAAATGCCTGGCTCCCGTCGTCTCTCGGTTTCTCCTTCTTCACCGATGCCCGCCGGATCGAGGTGTCCTGCGAGGCCTCCCGCTACCTGACGATCCGCGAGGGCGGGCGCCGTAGTTGGCAGAGGCAAGCACGCCTCTCCACGACGAAAACCATCGACATCGGGATGCCGACCCCGCTTCCCTGTCTGGACGGACACGGTCGTCTCCATGTCCGGTGGCGCGCCTTCGGCAACGGGCATCTCGTCACCTGCGTACTGGCCAACGAGCACCAGGAGGAGGAGAGCCGGCACAAGGACCGGGACCTGATGCTCTTCCAAGTGGAACTCCGGGCGACGACGGAGGACGGCACCGTCCTCGAGTACCCGAGCATTCGTCTGAATAGTCGTGATGAGGAAGAGCAGGAACTTCGCGTCCAGTATCGGCACATCGTCACCAGAGCCGTGGGGCATGGCTGCGCTGTCGAATGGGACGACGATTCCGACCGGGTGACCACCGTGCGAGCACAGGTCATGCCCCGACAGGTGGTCGAGCACATCAAACCCGACGGGCCCCGGGATCTGCCGGTGCTCAACCTCGCCTACCTGTCACGGCCCGAGTTGACAGTGGACGACCTCCGAGCCGGACTGCACTCCTTCATCCTCGGATATCGCAAGTGGTTCGAGACCCAGCAATCGGAGGCGGAGTCCCTGCGGCCGTGGGCCGCCGTACCCGCCAAGCGTCTCCTCTATCGAATCGGCGCCACACTCGATCGCATGACGTCCGGCGTGGAGGCACTTACCGCATCAACGTCGGTAGCGGGCAAGGCCCGCGAGGCATTCCGCCTGGCCAACCGGGCCATGGCACTCCAGATGCTGCACAGCCGCCCGGAGCTGGCGGGAAGCCGTCGCCGCAGGAACAGCGAGCTGATCGAGCTGACCGAACCTGCCGACGACTACGCGTGGCACCCGTTCCAGCTTGCCTACTTTCTGCTCGTGGTCGAGAGTCTGATGAATCCCGGGCACGAGGACCGGCGGACGGTCGACCTCATCTGGTTCCCGACAGGTGGCGGCAAGACCGAAACCTATCTGCTCACCGCCTGTTTCGAGATCCTCTTGCGCCGGCTCCGGTTCGGCGCGAAAGGAGGCGGTACGGCCGTTTTGAGCCGATACACCCTCAGTCTGCTGACCACCCAGCAGTTCCAGCGCACGGCAACGGCGATCTGCGCCCTCGAATACATCAGGGCCGGAGAGGACGGTCCGTTGCCCGAGGATCTGGGTGAGGAGCCCATCTCCATCGGGCTCTGGGTCGGCCAGGAGACGACGCCGAACAAGATCGCCGCTGCGGAGGTGGAACTCGATGTCCTGAAGCAGATGATCGAGCCGGATGATCGGTTCCTGCTGGAACGATGCCCATGGTGCGGCACCGAGATCGTCCCGGAACGGGGCGGCCGGGAACGGGACTTCGGCATCCGGGCCGACGGCGTCAGCACCTCGTTCTTCTGCCCGCGCAACACCTGCGTCTTCCACAAGCAGCTCCCGGTGGCGGTTGTGGACCAGCAGATCTACAAGGACCCCCCGACCTTCGTGCTCGGCACCGTCGACAAGTTCGCGCGGCTGGCGTGGGAGCCGGAGGCGGGGCGCCTCTTCGGCGCGGACGGCAGGCTCGCACCCTCGCTGGTGATCCAGGACGAGTTGCACCTGCTGGCCGGCCCCCTGGGGACAACGGTCGGCCTCTACGAGTCGGCCATCCTCGAACTATGCGCCTGGGGCGGCACGCCACCCAAAGTCATCGCCTCGACAGCGACGATCCGACGTTCACAGGACCAGATCCGCGGCCTCTACGGCCGCCCCGTACAGCTCTTTCCCCCTGCAGGGCTCAAAGCGGGTCACTCGTACTTCGCTTCACCCGACAGGGACAAGCCCGGACGTCTGTATGTCGGCGTCATGGCACAGGGGCACACGGCCTCGACGGCGACCGTCCATGTGGGTGCCGCGGGCTTGCAGGCTCCGATGGAGCTCGGTGACGACGACGTCCTGCGTGATGCGTACTGGACCATGGTCGCGTACCACAACAGTCTGCGGGAGCTCGGCCGAACCGTCACCATCGCGAGGGACGACATTCCGGCGCGCCTGGAGCACTTGACGAAGGACCATTCCCGGCGCCGCAAGCTGGGCGACGGCTCAGTCGTCGAGCTCACCAGCAACATCCCGCGAGCCGACCAACCACGACTCCTCGAACGCTTGGGGAAGCAGTTCAAGGAACGGGGCAGTGTCTCCTTCCTCGCCACGACCAACATGCTCTCGGTGGGCGTCGATGTTCCGCGACTCGGCCTCATGATCATGAATGGGCAGCCCAAGACGACGTCTGAGTACATCCAGGCCACCAGTCGCGTCGGCCGACGCCACGTACCGGGGCTGATCATCACGCTGTTCCGCTCGTCCAAACCGCGCGACCGCTCCCATTACGAGTCGTTCGGCGTCTATCACCGTTCGCTCTACCGGCATGTCGAACCCACCAGCGTCACACCGTGGTCCCTGCCCTCTCGCGACCGGGCCCTCCATGCAGTGCTCACCATTCTTATGCGACACGGCGCCGGACTCGACTCGGAGAACAAAGCAGGAGACATCCTCCATCACACCGACGATGTCGCGCGGATCCGGGAACTCGTGGTGGCTCATGTACGACGCGCCGATCCTGACGAGGCCGATGCCACAGCCTCGCAACTGGATGCCCTGATCGCGGAATGGACGCAGGAGGCGGAAATCGCGCGGGGCGAGGGAAAACGCCTCTACTACAAACCTCAGGGGAGAATGCACACCTCGCTCCTCACTGATTTTGGAAAACAGGAAGGTCTGTGGGAGACGCCGCAATCCATGCGCAACGTCGACCGCGAATGCCTCATCGTCGTCAGGGGAGCGTGAGAACAATGAAGGATATTCGCCGCAAGGTCCGCAGGACGCAGACCATTGTTCCCTTCGGGGTCGGCGGGATCATCGACCTCCGCGGCGAATCGTTCGTGGCCGCCGATATTCGCAGCTGGTCCAGGACCGCCGAACGAGTGGAGTCGCCGCGACTCGCTGCAAAGCTCCGAGTCGAGGATTTTCGCTCTGCCCCTGTCATTCCTTCCGGAAAGGCCGCCTACGCTTCCCGGAGCGGACCTTCATACGTACGGTTCCCCAAATGGCTGTTCTGCCCCCAATGCAGGGAGATGAAAATCTGGCGCACGGAGCTCGAGGCAAAGGACAGACACCCCGCGTGCGAGCGCTGCCCCGGCAGGCCACAGCTGGCCCCGATGCGTTTCATCCAGGTGTGTCGGGCGGGCCACATGGCCGACATCGACTGGCGTCGATGGGCACATTCGCAGAGCGAGAACCATGATCAACGTCAGTGCCAGGTCCGTCGGCTCCGGTTCGTCGCCACCCCCGAATCGTCCGGCCTCGAAGCCCTGCGGGTCGTCTGCGACGCCTGTCGGGCCGACCGCAGCCTGGCTGGGATCAGTCAGAAGAACATCCTCAAGCAGTTGCAGAAGCAATGCCCCGGCACCCACCCCTGGCAATACGAGGCCGATGAAGCCGACGCCTGCGAGGAAACACCACAGGCGGTACAGCGCGGCGCGTCCAATGCGTACTTCCCGGTCACGCACTCAGCGATCGACATCCCTGCGCCTGCGGGCCTGCCGGATGACGACGAGCTCGTCCAAACGGTCGTCGACAACAAGCTCTGGCCGGATTTCACCAGCGCCCCTGATGGCCCCCTCGCCGGCGAGTTCAAAAAGATCATCGCCGTACAGTGCAATGTTTCGGTGGAGTTCGTGGAATCGGCGTGGCGCCGCACAGTTGACGAGGCCACCTCAAAGCCCTCAACCAACCCGGATGACGACCTCAGCATCGCTGAATGGGCAGCGCTTTCCGCCCCTGAATCCGTCGCCGGTTCGAAAACGTTTTCCGTGCGCCGGGCCCTTCTCGGCATCGACCACACCGCCCCTCGCTCGATGCGGGAACTGGCCACGAAAATCTCCACCGTGGTCGTGGCGGATCGAGTACGCGAAGTCCGAGCGCTGGAGGGATTCTCGCGTTACGAGCCCACTCCGGGCGACGAGGGCGAGGGCGGCCGTCTGGTATCGGTCAACACGGCGCGCCGAGCCAAGTGGCTGCCCGCCGTGGAAACCTACGGCGAGGGAATCTTCATCGCTGTGGACGAAGATCGTCTGAGCTCCTGGGAAATCCTTGAGTCGGTTCGTGACTGGACGCGACGGATCGAACGCGATCTGGACGCCTCCTTCAAGGTCGACCGGTTGAGGGCCAAGTCGGGCCCGGTGCTCCTCCCGCGATTCGTGATGCTGCACACCCTGGCCCACCACTTCATCCGGCAGCTCTCCTACGACAGCGGGTACAACGCGGCCTCACTCCGGGAACGCGTCTACGCCAGGAGCCATTCACCGGGCAGCGGGCACCCGCCGCAGGCCGGTGTGTTCGTCTACACGGCTGCCGGGGACGCCGAAGGAACACTGGGCGGACTCGTCCGCCAGGGCCAGTCCCCCTACCTCGCCGAGACCTTGATCCGCCTACTCGAATCGGCGCAATGGTGTTCGCAGGACCCGCTGTGTGCCGATTCGACCGGTCGTTCATTGGCCAACCTCAACCGCGCCGCCTGCCATGCCTGCACTCTTCTCCCCGAGACCTGTTGCGAGATCGACAACTCCATCCTGGACAGGACGCTGCTGATCGGCGACAACGAGGTTCCGGGCTTTTTCCAGGAGACCCTCCGCGCCGCGCTGGAGGAGTCGGTCGAGACCGTGGGCCTTTCATGAGGATCCCCTCCCTGCTGGAGCTCGGAAACAAGCAACAGCAAGTCATCGACCTGCCGTTCCACGGACGTCACGTCGTCACGGGATCGCCCGGCGGGGGAAAGACCGTGACAGCCGTCTATCGTGCCTGGGCCCTGGCAACTGCCGGGCGCGACGTCATCCTCGTCACTCGGTTCAACCTGCTGCATCAGTACCTTGCGCAGCTGACCCCGGATCTCACCGAGGCGGTCGGCATCACCACCTGTGAACGGTGGATCAGGGACTTCTGGCGCGCGCACTTCCAGGCCGACCCCCCGCGGGCCGACCAGGCTGAGCGGAGCTACGACTGGGTCGAGATGCAGCGCGACTGCATCCTCCGGAACGTGGGGGCGACCACGCATCTGGTGATCGACGAGGGGCAGAACCTCCCCCTCGGCTTCTATCAGTTGTGCCGTGTCCTCGGCGTCGATGTCACGGTGTTCGCGGACGAGAACCAGCGCATCGGTGACGAACAGAGCACGTTGTCCGAAATACGGCGAACGCTCGCCGCGGGGGCCGAACCACTCGTACTGCCGGAAAACCACAGGAACAGTCGAGAGATCGCGATGCTGGCGGCCGAGTTCCGCATCGAAACCCTCGAGGAGATCCCGTTGCCGGCGCGCGTCGGCCGCACCCCTGTCGTCATGAGGATTCCCTCCCTTGACCATCTCGTCACCGGGGTCTCCCAGTACTTCAATGCTCATCGGGACTGGACCATCGGAATCATCTGTAGGTCGACCTTCCTGGTACGGGACATCCAGAGCAGGCTCACCAGCATCGGACTGGCGGATCAGACCCAGGCATACGTCCACAACGATCGCCTCCGGCACACCATCGACTTCTCGGCACGTCCCATCAAGATCGTGAGCACGGCAAGCATGAAAGGGCTGGAGTTCGACAGCGTCTTCGTGCCGGATCTTGACGCCTACGCGGAGGACCCGACCAGCATCGACGCCCGACTGCGCTTCCTGGTGCTCTGTACTCGTGCCCGCGAGGATCTCCACTTGGCCCACCGCGGCCTTCAGGAACCCGCGATCCTGTCCACCATTCCGGATTCCCTGTTGGCCCGACACGGAGGTTGATCGGGAGGTGTGCTCCCACCGGCCACGCGTTGTTGGTGCACTGCAGGAGGTGATCGCATTGCAGCTGGTCCCAGCACCGGTTCACTGGGCACGCATGTGATGATCAGTCGTGAGGGAGCCCGAGCATGCACCCCTGCCCTGTTGAGCTGTTTTCCATGAAGGGCCGGGGATCGGGCTAGGCATTGCGGAGGCGCTCCGCCGGGCTGGGACGCGGGTGGTGGTGGCCGCGCGGCGGGCGGAATCGCTGGATGGGACGTGCGGGAGCCGGGCGGGACGGCCGATTGGATCAGTGCCGCCCCGGGCTCAAAGCCCGCGAACCACCGTTGAATCGGCTTCGGCGATTCGCCTTCGAATCCTGAACTACTGGGCTTATGAGTTCAATGGCACCATGACACGCGCTGTACCCCACGCTCAGGAACACCGGCACTTCCCGCCGCCGCGCCTCCTCAAAGGCCGCGGCCTCCCACGGCCACCAGTCGACCGGGTTGTCGGCGTGCTGGAGGAGGTAGGGGGAGGTGGCGTGGGCGAGTCGGTTGGGCATGGGGCCATCTTTGCGCACGTGGGCTGCGTGCGCGGGGGTGGTGGGACGGTGGGCGGCGTGGCGGAAGGCGCCCGCGCGGGCCGTAGGGCGGTGGAGGCTTTCGGCTACGGGCCAGGGGGCGCGGCGGCAGGCCCGCGCCGCCCCGGCCGCCCCTCACTCCGGCCGTATGCCGCCCGTAGCCGTCCCGCCACTCCGCTCCCACCCCGCCACCGCCAGCGCGCGGTAGGCCGCGTACTCCGCCGCCGGGCTGTGACCGTACGACCACGGGACGGCGCCGACATGGCCGTCGACCTCGCGTAGCTGCTCAAGGGCCTCGCCGTATCGTTCGGCGCGGACGAGGAACCAGATCAGCAGGTGGCGGACGTGCGGGGCCATGGGGTGGTCCGCCGGGGCCTCGCGGAGGGCGTAGTGGGCGCCCTCGATGGCTCGCTCGATGACCGCGCTCTGGTAGAGGCCGCTGACCATGTTGGCCTCGGGGAGGTGTTCGTAGACGGCGAAGAGGGGCAGCGCCGGGAGGAGGGTGCCCGTCGGCGCGCCGGAGGCGGCGCGCTCGGCGAACGCCTCCGCCTCCTCGCGCGAGCCGTGCCACTTCTGCGACCAGTAGGGGAGCGCCGCGAGGTGCGCGCCCATGTGGTGCGGTGCGCGGCGGGCCACCTTCTCCCACAGCTCGGCGTAGTCGGCGGGACGGTCGTGCAGCCCCCGGGCGACGGCCAGCTCGATGATGTACGGGACCGGGCTGCCCGGGGCCAGCAGGGCCGCCTCGCCGCAGACCGTCCGGGCCTCCTCCAGGATCATCCGGAAGTCCTCCGAACCCGGGTCGCGCAGCGCCTGGAGGACGAGGAACTGGGCGTGCGTCTGCGCGCCCCCGGCGTCCTTCGGGGCCTCCAGCCGCCAGCGCCGCAGCCACACCCCGCCGCTGCGCGGCGCACCGAGTGCGGCGTCCGGATCGTCCTGCTCCCGGGCGAGGTCGAAGGCGGCCGCCCCGGCCAGCGTCTGGACGCGCTGCCAGCGCCGCTCGTCGTCCTCGGGGGTGGCCCGCAGCAGCGCCGCCGCCGGGCGCCAGTCGTGGGTGCGCCGGATCTCCGCGAGGACGTGCTCCAGCTCCTCGTCGGGGCCCGGCAGGCGGACGTCGAGCGCGTCGAGCGGGACGAAGCCGTAGCCCGCCACCGGGTCGGAGACCTGCGGCGGGCCCTGCAGCCGGAACTGCTGCGCGGCCCGGCGGCGCCGCAGCCAGGGCAGGAGGACGACACCGCCGAACACGGCGGCGGCGAAGAGTACGAGCAGAGCGTCCATGAGGCGTGTCCTGGTCGGAGGCAGGTCGGACAGAGCGACGGGACGCGCGGTGTTGCCCGTCCTACTCTCTCCACTCCCCAGCGAACCAGAAAGTTCCGGGGATCGGCCCGCCCGGGGGGCGACTACCCTCGCTGTCCATGAGCGAACAGCGCGACCAGCGCCACCAGCACTTCGAAACCCTCGCCATCCACGCAGGTCAGGAGCCCGACGAGGCGACCGGCGCGGTGGTGACGCCCATCTACCAGGTGTCCACCTACAAGCAGGACGGGGTCGGTGGGCTGCGCGGCGGCTACGAGTACAGCCGCAGCGCCAACCCGACCCGCACCGCCCTTGAGGAGAACCTCGCCGCCCTCGACGGCGGCCGTCGCGGACTGGCCTTCGCCTCCGGCCTCGCCGCCGAGGACTGCCTGCTGCGGACGCTGCTGACCCCCGGCGACCACGTCGTCATCCCCAACGACGCCTACGGCGGCACCTTCCGGCTGTTCGCCAAGGTCGCGGAGCGCTGGGGCGTGGAATGGTCCGTCGCCGACACCTCCGACCCGGAGGCGGTGCGCGCCGAGCTGCGTCCCCGTACGAAGGCGATCTGGGTGGAGACGCCCAGCAACCCGCTGCTCGGCATCAGCGACATCGCGGCGCTCGCCGGTATCGCCCGGGAGGCCGGGGCCCGTCTCGTCGTCGACAACACCTTCGCCAGCCCGTACCTCCAGCAGCCGCTGGCGCTCGGCGCGGACGTCGTCGTCTACTCCACGACCAAGTACATGGGCGGCCACTCCGACGTGGTCGGCGGCGCCCTCGTGGTGGGCGACGACGCCCTCGGTGAGGAGCTGGCCTACCACCAGAACGCGATGGGCGCGGTCGCCGGGCCGTTCGACGCGTGGCTGGTGATGCGCGGTATCAAGACCCTCGCCATCCGGATGGACCGGCACAGCGCCAACGCCACCCGGGTGGCGGAGCTGCTGACCGCGCACCCCAAGGTGACGCAGGTCTACTACCCGGGGCTGCCGCAGCACCCGGGGCACGAGGTCGCCGCCAAGCAGATGCGGTCCTTCGGCGGCATGGTGTCGTTCCGCGTCGCCGGGGGCGAGCAGGCCGCGGTCGACGTCTGCGACCGGGCGAAGCTGTTCACCCTCGGGGAGTCCCTGGGCGGCGTGGAGTCGCTCATCGAGCACCCGGGCCGGATGACGCACGCCTCGACGGCCGGTTCCGCGCTGGAGGTCCCCGCCGACCTGGTCCGTCTCTCCGTCGGCATCGAGTCGATCGACGACCTGCTCGCCGACCTCACCCAGGCGCTGGGCTGAGCACCCGGTGCGGTGCGGTCCCGCCCGCACCGCACCCCGGGGCGGGCGGTCTCCCGTAAGGGGAGGCCGTACGGGCTCCGCACCCGGGGCGGGGGGGGGGGGGGCGCGGGGGGGGGGGCGGGGCGGGGGCGCGGCGGCGGGCGCGCGCCGCCGCGGCGGGGCAGGGCGGGGGGGTCGGGGAGCG